>JBCBBB010000027.1:0-25899 GCA_038532095.1 Pseudomonadota bacterium | reverse complement strand
AGCGTGTCAAACGTGTCCCTCAGATACGTCTCGAACTGGTCCCCGGAGTTGAACCCCTGCGGCGTCGCAAACCGCATGTCATTGGCATCCAGCGTGTAGGGTACGATCAACTGGTCATGCTCCCCATACCGCTCCCAATAGGGCAGATCATCGGCATAGCTGTCGGCCACATAGGCGAAGCCGCCCTCCTCCGCCGCCAGCCGCACCGTGTTCATCGAACAGCGTCCGGTGTACCAGCCACGCGGGCGCGTACCAGTCACCTCTTCATGCAGCCGGATCGCCTCAATCATCTGGGCGCGTTCTTCCGCCTCGTCCATATCCTTGTACTCGATCCATTTCAGACCGTGGCTCGCGATTTCCCATCCCGCGTCTTGCATGGCGGAGACCTGTTCGGGTGCACGCGCCAACGCAGTCGCGACGCCGTAGACCGTGATCGGCAGGTGCTTCAGCATCCGGTGGAGCCGCCAGAAGCCGGACCGCGCACCGTATTCGTAGATCGTCTCCATGTTCCAATGCCGCTGACCGGGCCAGGCGGCGGCACCGACAATCTCGGACAGAAACGCCTCGGAGGCGGCGTCACCATGCAGGATGTTGTTCTCCCCGCCCTCCTCGAAATTCAGCACAATCTGGACCGCGATCCGTGCGCCACCCGGCCATTCAGGGTCCGGTGGCGTGGCCCCGTAGCCGGTCATGTCGCGCGGGTATCTCGGTGCAGTCATCTTGTCTTCCATCTCGATCCGAGGTTCAGTCCACCCAGAACACGAGGCTTCGCTGCGATTTGCAATTCTTTTCGGGTGGACGGGCTTGGAGGCGACACTATGACCGGTTTTCTGACCACGCATGTGCTCGATACGGCACGCGGATGCCCTGTGGAGGGCATAAAAATTCAGCTTTTTCGCGTGTCCGGCAACAGCCATCGCAGGATCGCCGATACGGTCACCAACGCCGACGGGCGCACGGACGCTCCGATCCTGCCGGCGGAGAAGTTCAAGACCGGCACCTATGAACTGGTCTTCTTTGCCGGTGACTATCTCAGAGCGACAGGGCTGGCGGGCCACGATCCGCTGTTCCTCGACCAGGTCCCGATCCGGTTCGGCATGAGCGAGGACGCGCATTATCATGTGCCACTTCTCCTGTCGCCGTATGGCTACTCGACCTATCGCGGCAGTTGACCTGTCGCGCATGACGGCCATCGACACATTGGACACCGGCGCTGCGCTGGAGTGGGAAACGCGGCTATTTGAAGAAGTTTCGCGTCGCCCCAAGAAGCATTTCCTGAAGCTCTGGCAAGGCACGCAAAGCCTTGTGGCGCCAAAGAAATTGGCTGCCAAATCCGGCTTCAAGGCCGCGGCGGCGGAATTGGGCATGGCCGGGTGGCCGGTCCATGTGCGGGCCACCGGTGGGGACGCCACGCCGCAAGGCCCGGGCATCGTCAACGTCACCCATGTCTACACCTGGGCAAGCGGCGGGCCCTTCGACATCCCCGCCGCCTATAATCGCATTTGCCGACCGATTGAGGCGGCCCTTGGCCAGGGCGCGGCCCATGGCTGGCAGCCCGGTGCGTTTTGCGATGGTGCTTACAATGTCCAATGGAACGGCCTCAAATTCGCAGGCACGGCGCTGCGCTTTCGCCCTTGCCGCGATGACAAATCAAGCCACACCGTGCTCGCCCATGCGCTGATGCTGTTCGAGCCACCGTCCAGCGTGGCGATCCAGGCCATCAATCAGTTTTTGACGAGCCTCGGAGAGGAACGGACCATTCGGGGTGACGCCCATACCGGCCTCCCAAGCGGACACTCTGCCGAAGATTTCCTCACCCGCCTGCTCGACGCGTTTAACGCGCCGCCCGACACCGATTAGCCCTTGTCATCATCCCTCACCTCGCCAAGCATGCGCGCATGTATGACGTCGCGCTTCTCTGGTCCTGGGTCGAATTTGCCATCCGTTGGCTGCATGTGATCACGGCGATCGCGTGGATTGGCTCGTCCTTCTACTTCATCGCGCTGGACCTTGGGTTGAACCGGACCATCCCCGGCCCCGCCGATGGTGAGGAGTGGCAAGTCCACGGAGGCGGGTTCTATCACATCCAGAAATACCTCGTGGCCCCAGACGCGATGCCCGAGCATCTGACCTGGTTCAAATGGGAAAGCTACGCGACGTGGCTCTCCGGCGCGGCGTTGCTAATCGTGGTCTATTGGGTCGGCGGGGAGCTTTATCTGCTGGACCCCACCGTGGCCGATCTGGCGTTATGGCAAGGGGTGTTGATCTCCGCGCTCAGCTTGAGCATCGGCTGGCTTGTCTATGATTTCTTGTGCAAATCTCCGCTGGGCGAGCAACCGACAGTGCTGATGCTTCTGCTCTTTGTTCTGCTGGTGATCATGAGCTGGGGCTACACGCAGGTTTTTTCGGGCCGCGCGGCGCTTTTGCACCTCGGCGCGTTCACGGCAACGATCATGAGCGCGAATGTCTTTTTCATCATCATTCCCAACCAGAAGATTGTCGTCGCCGACTTGAAAGCCGGACGCACGCCGGATGCGAAATACGGCAAGATTGCCAAGCTGCGCTCCACGCATAACAACTACCTGACACTGCCGGTCATCTTCCTGATGCTGTCGAACCATTACCCGCTGGCCTTCGCGACCGAGTGGAACTGGCTGATCGCGGCACTGGTCTTTTTGATGGGCGTCACCATTCGCCATTTCTTCAACACGATGCACAGTCGGGGCGGCTATCGCTGGTGGACCTGGGCGGTCACAGCTTTGCTGTTCCTCGCCATCATTGGGTTGTCGATGGCCCCGATGCGCGACAACTATGATGCCGCAGAGGCCCGTGCGCTGACACCAGTCGAGGCACGCTATGTTGAGGTCGCCGAGTTTGCCGATGCTCAAGCCATCGTGCTATCTCGCTGTTCCATGTGCCATGCGCGCGAACCCGTCTGGGACGGGATGCACTGGGCGCCCAAGGGCGTGCATCTGGAAACGGTCAGTGACATCGCCCGAAACGCCGAGACAATCGCTCTTCAGGCAGGCTATAGCCACGCGATGCCGCCGGGGAATCTCACCTATATGACGGAGGAAGAACGCGCCACGCTCATCGCATGGGTGCGGGCGGCGCGGTGAGCCTCGCTGACCATGTTCACCCGGTGCGTCCGGACCTCAACGTCACCATCTATGCTGCTTCAAGTCTTCAAAAGGAGCGCGCCACAGTCAAAACACCGTTCTGGGACACAGAGAAACTTGTCTACCGTCTGAGCGGCGACTTCCTTGATGTGGAGATATCCGAGACCGACAATCTCAAGCGAGAAATGAAACGCCAGAACGGAAACATGTCTTGGGTCGAGCAGACGGTGAACGGCCGACATCTTATGGACTATGTGCGAAACTTGAAGGAAACCGACATCCTCGATCTTTGGTTTTCGTTGGTGCTCCGGATTGACGCACGCCTGCGCCACGAAAAACATCGACGACAATGTATGATGAACATTCAGCAAGACTTCGGCACCGACATTTGGTTCACCTTTTGCCTTCTGCGCCGGGAAGACGATGAGGTGCCTCTGCCAAACGAGCGATACGACGTGCCCACGTACCGCTTCTTCGTTGGATGAAGGTTAAATGGGCAAACACTGGACGGGGCCGTTAACCGGAGGAGCTTTCGCGACGCTGCTTGCGTTTTTACAGTTCGTCGGCCCCGAACCGTCGGAGCGTGCCATTTCTTGGTACGTGCTCGACGGAGTCTTCTTCTACGTGATTACGATGTTGAGTCTGATCGGGAACAGGTACGCGGCGGAAGAGAAAAAGTAGGCTTCCTTGAGCTCAACTGCGCAGCGCTTCCTAAACTCTCCGAGTAAGAAATCCCGCATGCGTGCGCATAGTTTAGAGAACTTTCACCTTCCCTCAACCGAATCGCCCCAGGATGATAGGCGGTAGGGAGAGGGCTGGTCAGAACCCGGTGTTAACCTTCGTTAAGCGGAAATGTGATCGCGGAAGAGCATCCTAAGAACACAACAATGGGTGACTCTCCCCGTCACACCCCCTATACTTAGCAGATAACGGCCGCCAAAGGCCGATCCTTGAGGGTTTAACAAAGGGCAGTCTCATGACACGTCTTCCGCGCCGGTCGATGCTGACCGGTTCCGCCGCGCTTCTCGCGCTTTCCGCCTGTGGCAACGGTGTCGGCAGCGACGGTGCTGCCAAGCTCGACGCGCGCGTCGATGCATCTCTTCTTTTCCTAGACCGCAACTTTCCCGGCACGCGTGATCTGCGCGACAAATCTGTCGGCATGCTGGTCATGCCACTGGTGACCGAAGCCAGCTTCGGCTTCGGCGGCGCCTACGGGCGCGGGGCGCTTCGGATCGACGATATCTCGGTCGACTATTACTCCGCCAGCCAGGCGAGTTTCGGTCTTCAGATCGGCGCACAGCAATACGCCCACGTGCTCTACTTCATGACGGAAGAGGCGCTTGCAGAATTTCGCACCTCGCCCGGATGGGCCGCGGGTGCCGATATCGAATACGCGGTGAACGACCGCGGCGGCAACTTGTCGGCCGAGACCACCACGGTGCTCGACCCCGTGATCGCCGTCGTCTTCGGCCAGGCCGGGCTTTTGGCGGGGGCCTCTGTCGAGGGTACGAAATACACCCGGATCATTCCCTGATCCTGCTCTGACAGCAGAGATGCCAAGGCGCCCACGGTGCCTTGGCCGGCGAATGACTTGTCTCAAAGGCCAGGGGTCGCGATACTGGCGTCCATGCGCCCAGCTTTGTCACTCGCAACCGCACTCTTCTTCCTTCCAGCCCTTGCCGCGGCGGACGTAAAGTCCGCCACCAAACGCGCGAAGGCCGGAAAGCTTGACGCGACAACCGAAGTTCAATGCGCACAAGAAGTCGGCGAAGCCCTGAAGCCCTGCGGCGCGGCTGTGGCCCGCCACGGCGATGCAGCCGCGGTTGTCGTGACCTTTCCAAACGAGTTCAAGCGAACACTGATGTTCGAGAGCGGCGCCTTCCTGCGTGGCAACACCACCATGTCTGGCGTCGGGACAGATAACGAATGGACCCTGACCGATGGAACGTACCGCATCCGCGTCGATGACCAGCAGTTCGAAATGCCCGAGGCTTTCGTCACCGGGCCGGATTAAAGCGCTTCGACTTAAGCCTGAATTGCTTTTCGCTGCCGCGCCCTTTGGTCGAACGCAAAAAACGATGCGCGTGGTCTCAAGTGAAAGTCGAAACGCTGGAGGCCGCACGAGCCTATGCCCGTGCGGCCCGTTTTCGCTTAGCCGCCCGGCGTCAGCTTATAGATCACGCCTTCATCAATCGCCGTGTAAAGACTGCCATCCGGCCCCATCACAACGGACCGGAAGCGTCCCGGCTCCATTGGCAGGGTCATCTCCGTCACGTCCTCCACATCGGTGTTGTCCTCGTTGAACTGGATCACGTCGATCCTCTGACCGATGGGCGTTCCACCAAACCCGATGCCCATGATCCCCACGACCATCGCGCCGTCCCAGTCACCCCAGGCGTCGCCTTCGAGGAATGCGTTGGACGACGTGCCTTGCGACCAGCCATTGTTGTTCCAGACCGGGGCCATCGCATCCGGATAGGTGGCAAAGTCGGTCATCGGCATCCAGGCCGCCCTCTGGAAACGGTTCATGCCGCCTTCCTGGTTCGGGCTGTAGCCGCAATACCCGTCCGGGCAATCCCCGCGACCCGCCATATTCGGGCGCGGATCCCAACCGGCGTTGCCGCCATTGACCAGAATGGTGATTTCATCCGAGTGCCACGGTCCATGCTCAGCGGTGATCGCCTGGCCGGTGTCCGGGTGGAACGCGATGCCCTGTGTGTTCCGATGCCCAAAGGTATAGGTTCGGGCGTCAAACCCGTCCGGCGGCGTGTTGCCCGCATGTGCATTGCCGTCCGTGTCCATCCGCAGCACTTTCGAGCCCATCATCGTCGGGCTTTGCGGCACCTCCCCGTTATGCGTGTCGCCCGTGGTCAGCCACAGCGCGCCTTCGGGCCCGAACCGAACACGACCGCCATTATGGGCACCGGGGCCACCGAACGGATGGTCCGAGGCTGCCATCTTGTACGGCACATCATCCACGATGTCTGTCCGGTCCGCGACGCTGGTGAAGTCGTCACTCACCGTCATGCGCATCAACCGGTTGGTGTGCGGGTCCGACATGTTGGACGTCGAGTAAACGTAAATCCGCCGGTTGCTGGCGAAGTCCGGATCGACAGCAACGCCCATCATACCCGCCTGCCCTTCACAGAACAGGTCAGCGCCACTCGCGGCATAGCCCGCTGTGTCTCCAACGCCGTACAGTGCATTCACCGTGCCGTCTGGCATGCGCACCGACAAGCCGTCGCATTTTTCGGTGAAGAACATGGTGCCATCGTCCAGAAACGCCATGTCCCACGGGCTGCTCAGCCCGTCGAGCACGATCTCGGATTGCAGGCTCGTGGTGTTCATGCCGCTTTGAGCAAGCGCGGGCGAAGACACAAAAGCGGTACTCATCAGAAGTGACGCAAAGGTCGTACATGAAATAGAACGAAACATAGTATTCCTCCCTTGTAGTTGTCTCACGCCAACCGGAGGGGAACTGTTTCTTAGAAATATAAAATCGTCATCCGGCACAGGCGGAGACCTTTGACGATAGGGTTAAGCCCGGTGTCGGTCAAATTTCTTCTTGGTGATCGCCGATAGGGTTCAGTCCGATCCGTCAGATCGAGCGGCGCGCGCGCAGGTAAAAGAACAGCCCGGACAGAGCCCAAAGTTGCAGCGCCGCCGCGCACCAGAACGCCGCTGAAATGCCACCCGCAAATTCCGCCACGCTGCCTGCAAGCGCCGGTGCGGCAATGAAAATCGCATAATAAACCGTAAAGAACAGTCCCATGCCCGCGATCCGCATATCCGGTGCAAGCACGCGCGCGGGCAAGCTCATGATCGGGCCTGCGACCAACCCGCTGACCGCGCCGTAGGCGAGGAAGACCGGCACCGCCAGACCATCGACCAGGGCCACGGGCGACAGGATGGCGAGGCCGGTCAAGCCGACACAGATCATCCTAATGCCCTTCCCCGTTCGGTCTGCCAACAGACCGCCCAAGGGGGCCGCAACGGCTAACACCCAGAGGATCAAGCTTGTGCTGCGCGCGGCCCCTTCCGGTGACTTCCCCATCTCGACAAGCAGCGACGTGCCCAACCCAAAAAGGATCGCCAGACCGCCGTTGAAAGCGCCCCAACACACGCCTGCTTGCAGCACCGCTTTGAGCGCGGCGCCTTTGGGCCACATACGGGGTCCCTGTGCCGTGGCTTGATCCTCCGGGCTGCGATAGAGCAGCGCGACGAGAGTGCCGACCGCAAGCGACAGGCTCATAAGCACCCAGAAAGCGGAGGCCACACCAAATGCCGTGGCAAGCGGCGGGAAAACGACAAGTCCAAGTGCAATGCCAAGCGGCCAGGAATTGATGAAGATCGCCAGCGCCGTCGTGATTTCGGCCCCCACGAACCAGTCCGCGACCATCTTCGTCATGAGAATATTGACCAGCACACCGCCGAGCCCGGCCAAAAGATGCCCGGCGAGAAAGACCTCCCACGTCTCGGTCGTGGCCATCACCAAAGCGCCCAGCCCCATCAGGCCGAACGCTGTCACAACAACCGGTTTCTCGCCGAACCGCTGGCCAATCGCAGACCCCGGCAAGGCAAAGACCAGTCCGGGCACCACGTACAAACCGATCAGTACGCCGATTTCAGACAGCCCGATGGCAAACCTGTCCCCCAAAAGAGGCGAGAGCGCACCAATCGATTGATATTGCATGGCCATCACGGTTCGCGCCGTGAAAAGCAGTGCCAGAATGCCCCAGCGGTTCAAAGACCTGCGCCTACCCCATGGCCCGCAAGCGCTTGATCAGGCTGGACGTATCCCAACGTCCGCCCCCCAGCTTCTGCACATCCTTGTAGAACTGGTCCACCAAGGCGGTCACAGGCAGACTGGCACCGGTCTCATCCGCTGTGCGCAGACAGATGTCGAGGTCCTTGCGCATCCAGTCGACGGCAAACCCGTGGTCGAATTCGTCATCGATCATGGTCTCGTAGCGGTTGGCCATTTGCCACGACCCGGCGGCCCCTTGGGAGATCACCTCAACCACGGCACGGCCATCGAGCCCTGCTTTCTCTGCAAAATGCAGCGCCTCCGACAGGCCCTGCACGAGCCCAGCGATGGCGATCTGATTGCACATCTTGGTCATCTGACCGGCACCGCTCTCGCCGATACGACGGCAAATCTTGGCATAGGCGTTCATGACAGGCTCGACCCGGTCATAGGCGGCCGCGTCGCCGCCACACATGATGGACAGCGCGCCGTTCTCGGCCCCGGCCTGTCCGCCCGAGATCGGCGCGTCAACAAAAGCGATGCCTTTTTCGGCAGCCGCCGCATAAAGCTCCCGCGTGACTGCCGCAGAGACTGTGGTGTGGTCCACGAAAACCGACCCCTCACCCATACCGGCAAACGCACCATCCTCGCCCAGACAGACCGAGCGCAAATCGTCATCATTGCCGACACAGGCCATGACGAATTCGGCGCCCTCCGCTGCCGCGCACGGTGTCACACCATGCCCGCCGCCATGCTCACCAGCCCAGGCCTCCGCCTTCGCGACGGTGCGGTTGTAGACCGACACGTCATGCCCCGCAGCCTTCAGGTGCCCCGCCATCGGATAGCCCATGACCCCCAGTCCCAGAAACGCGCAGTTTGCCATGGTCTTCTTCCTCCGTCCGGCCTAAGTTTCGGCTACACCTAACGAAGTCGCAAAGACAGTCAACAAGGGCAGGCATGGCACGCGTATTTCGCTGGCTTCTTCGGATCGTCACAGGCGTCTTCGTCCTCGGGATCGCCGCAACGTTCCTGCTCTATTGGTTCTTCTCGCGATCTATCCCGGATTACGACGAAACGCTGAGCGTCGCGGGCATCTCCGGCGAAGTGGAAATCGTGCGCGACAACGCCATCGTCCCGCACATCTTCGGACCAACCGATGAAGACGTGTATTTCGGTCTCGGTCTGGCCCACGCTCAGGATCGGTTGTGGCAGATGACGATGCTCCGACGCACCGCGCAGGGGCGTCTTTCGGAATTGTTTGGCACACGCACCGTGAAGATCGACGAATTGCTGCGGCGTTTCGATTTCTATGCCCTGTCCGTCCGGTCTGTGGCCGCGCAAGACGATTACACCAAGGCCGCATTACGGGCGTATTCGGCCGGAGTGAACGCGTGGCTGCAAAAGGTGAACGAAGGCGCGCGTGGACGCGGCGCGCCCGAGTTCTGGCTGTTTGAGCCGGCCATCGCCCCGTGGCAACCGGCGGACAGCATCGCCATAGGCAAGCTGATGGCGCTCCGCCTTTCAAGCCATCTCGAAGGCGAGGTGTTGCGCGCCCGCACGGCACAAATGGTCTCGGACGATCGTCTGGCGGACCTGCTGCACGACTACCCCGGGGCGGCCATCGCTGCCCTGCCGGACTATGCGAGCCTCTTTGAGCCCGACACCAACGGACGCGTTGTCTTCAACGGTACGCCCACTGGCACGGATGACATTCGAAAACTGGCGCTCTCCCCGGTCCGTCATCGGGATTTCGGCGGCGCGTCCAACGCCTGGGCCGCCGCGCCCAGCCGGTCTGCGGCAGGTGGCACACTCCTGGCCAATGACCCTCACCTCGCCTTCGACGCGCCTTCGATCTGGTATCTCGCACGGCTCGAGTTGCAGACCGGCGGGATTATCGGCGGCACCATTCCCGGCGCACCTGTCATGCTGGTCGGCCGGTCCGATGATCTGGGCTGGGGCCTGACTGCAACCGACGCCGACGATCAGGATGTCTTTATCGAACGGCTGAACCCGGACAACCCGGAACAGGCACTGACCCCGAACGGGTGGCGCCGCCTTGCCTCCCGCCAGTCGATCATCAACGTTGCCGACGCGGACCCCGTTACTGTCACGCTCCGCTGGTCGGAAAATGGTCCGGTCCTGCCCGGCTCGCACTACAACCTCGGCGACGTCACACCACGCGGCCATGTCGCCTCCGTCGGATGGACCGCGCTCAGAAGCGACGATACGACCATGACCTCGCTCCTCCGGTTGATGCGCGCAAGCTCGGTGGATGAGGCGCTGGCCGCGGGCGAAAGCTTTGTCGCGCCACCGCAAAACCTCACGGTGGTTGATGGCGAACGCATCGCCATGAAAGTGATCGGTCACTTGCCCCGTCGCGCTGCGCGGAGCCAGACGCAAGGCCGCATGCCCGCACCCGGTTGGCTGCCGGAGAACCGCTGGCAAGACGTGTTGGGCTACAAGTCCAACCCGGAGTTCACGGACCCCGAGGGCGGTATCCTCGGCAACACCAACAACAAGATCACCGATCGCCCCTTTCCCTTCCATGTCAGCCATGACTGGACCGACACGCAGCGCGTGCAGCGCTGGCAACGGCTGATGCAAACGCGGGAAGTGCACACCCGCGAAAGCTTCATCGAGGCACAGCTCGACACCGTCTCCATCGCCGCGCGCACCCTGTTGCCGCTGGTGGCCCGCGACCTGTGGTTCACCGGCGAGGCCGCGGAAGCAGGCACACCCGAACGGCGGCGCCGCGATGCCCTCGACCTTTTGGCGGGCTGGAACGGCGAGATGAACGAACACCTGCCGGAGCCACTGATCTACATGGCCTGGATGCGCTCCCTGCAAGACCGCCTGATCCGCGATGAGCTGGGCACGCTTGCCGATGAATTCCCGCGCCTTGAGCCTGTCTTCATGGAACGCGTTTTCCGGAACGTCGACGGAGCCAGCGCCTGGTGCGACATCATCCAGTCGGCCCCGCTCGAAAGCTGCACGGACATCGCGCGATTGGCGCTCGACGACGCGCTTCTCTGGATCAATGAAACCTATGGGCTCGAACTGGGCGCCCTGCGTTGGGGGGACGCGCATGAAGCCACCCACAATCACCCGGTTCTCGCCGATGTCGGCTGGGTCTCCTGGCTGGTGAACATCCGTCAGTCCACCTCGGGCGGCGATTTCACCCTGCAACGCGGCCGCACCTCCGGCGAAGACCCGTCGCCATTTCAGAATGTCCATGGTGCGGGCTATCGCGGCGTCTATGACTTTGCAGACCCCGACAGTTCCGTTTTCGTGATCTCAACCGGGCAGTCGGGCCATCCGCTGTCCCGGCACTACGACGATCTGGGTGAGCTTTGGCGGCGCGGCGAGTACAAACCCATGACCCTTGACCCCGAACTCGCGCGCGCGGGCGCGGTCGGGATCACTCGGCTGGTCCCGGCCGGGCCTTGATCCGACGAGCGAGGGTGCGCGCGTAGTGCGGCTCAACCTGCCAGCCCGAGGCAACCTCCCGCCGCAAGCGCAAGTTCAAGACGGACGCGGACTGCCAAGGGATCGGCGTGTCGAAAGCAGGATGATCCCGGCGCGCTTCATCCCAATCGATCAGCGACAGTCCGTCAGCCGTGCGAAGGACATTCGACGGCGTGACGTCCCCATGCACAACCGTGAACGCCGGTCCGGGAAGTCTGCCATAGGCGCGCGCCAGAGCGACACGATGCGCACGCGGCACCTCGGTGCCGATGCCTTGCCCCGGTCTGGCTCTGACACTCGACAACGCGGCATGCAGGCGCCGAAGACGCGGTTGTAGGTCCAACACATCCGACCACGTAGCAGGTTCGCCCGGCATGAAAGGTTCCAACGTCACGCCACCCGGTGCAAACCGCCCGTCAGACCCCTCGCAAAGCACCGGCGGGTTCAAACCACACCGCGCAGCGACGGCCAAAACCGGCATCAACCAGCGCAGCGCAGCCTCACTGTGCCGCGTGGTCTTGGCGACAAAGCGGCCCTCTGCGCTCTCAACAAGGAAAACGTGGTTCCGATGCCCACCGGGAAGCGGGCGCAAGACGCTGACACCCCAATGCGCCAGCCCGGCTCTGAGGTCCACGTCCTGCGTCACATCCGCTGAAACCGCGCAGCATGCGTGTCGGACCAGGTGACCTTCAGGGTCCAGCCGTCCTCCGTCGCGCGCTCCTCATCCACCACACCCTGCTCAAAGAGCCAGGCGCGTTTGCGCCCCTCCGCATGGCTGACGGTCACCGCCTCCGTCCGGAGGCCTTGTGACAGCGCCGCTTCGATGGCCTCCAACAAAGGCGCGAGGCCATTGTCGCTCAGGGCAGATGTGACAATCGTGTTCTCTTTCCGCGCCGCCGCAGTGATCAGCGGGTCCGGGTCTTCAACTTGATCGATCTTGTTCCAGACCTCGATCACCATCCGGTCCTCGCCCACACCAAGCGCCTCAAGGATGCCCACCACATCGTCGCGCTGCGCCTCCGTTTCGGGATGCGAGATATCGCGGACATGCAGGATCACATCAGCTGCCAGCACCTCTTCCAGCGTGGCACGAAACGCCGCGACCAGCTGGGTCGGCAGGTCGGAGATGAACCCCACCGTGTCAGACAGGATCCCTTCGCGCCCCGACGGCAGTTCAATGGTCCGCATGGTCGGGTCGAGCGTCGCAAAAAGCATATCTTTCGCCAGAACCCTGGCCCCGGTCAGCCGGTTGAAAATCGTGGACTTCCCCGCGTTCGTGTAGCCCACCAGCGCCACAATCGGAAACGGCACCTTCGCGCGCGCGTCGCGGTGCAGCGTGCGTGTCTTCACCACCTTATCGAGTTGCCGCTTCAGCCGCACAAGCTGCTCATCAATCGCGCGTCGGTCCGCTTCGATCTGTGTCTCCCCGGGGCCACCGACGAACCCTAGCCCACCGCGCTGGCGTTCCAGGTGCGTCCAGGCGCGCACGAGCCTTGTCCGCTGGTAGGACAGATGCGCCATATCAACCTGCAACACCCCTTCCCGCGTCGCCGCGCGGTCCGAGAAGATTTCCAGGATCAAGCCCGTCCGGTCGAGCAGTTTGACCTTCCACTCGCGTTCCAGGTTGCGCTGCTGCACCGGCGTGACCGGGCCATCCACCAGAACCAGTTCGATGTCATCGGCCTTGATGCGGGCCGCCAGGTCCTCAATCTTGCCTTTTCCAAACAAAAGACCCGGAGAGGGGTTCGGCAACCGAACGATCTCGGCCCCGGCCACGACGAGCCCGGGCAGTGCGGCGGCCAGCGACACGGCCTCTTCCAAGGCAAAGCTGGCCTCCCGCCGTTCGGGATTGCTGGTGATGTCAGGATGCAGAATGAGCGCACGCGTATCGCGCGTCTCGTCAGACCCCACCGTTACTCTTCGCCTTCATAAAGGGAAATCGGTTGCGCTGGCATAATCGTTGAAATGGCGTGCTTATACACAAGTTGCGACTGACCGTCGCGGCGCAGCAGCACGCAGAAATTGTCAAACCAAGTGATAACGCCCTGTAATTTCACACCGTTGATCAGGAAAATTGTCACCGGAACCTTGGTTTTCCTGACGTGATTCAGAAATGCGTCCTGCAGATTCTGTCTGTCGGAAGCCATGTTTTTAAAGCCTTTTGTTCTTGCGACCTTTTCGGTCGGGATTGTAGCGCGCATCCACTATGTCCCGCGACTTAACGTAAGGCCAGCCCCAAAAGAAATTTTGTTTCAAGGCATTATACGGGCTCCGACCGAACCGACCGGGACCGGTAAACCCTCAGCGCCAAAACTCTGGGTTCAGAAGCGCAATGATCGCAATCGCCTCCAGCCGTCCGACGACCATGGCAAGGCACAGGATCAGCCGTGCGGGGTCACTCAAAGCCAGCAAATCAATGGGTGTTGTCCCTGCTGCTTCCACCAATGGGCCGGTCGTCGACAAGGCGGAAATGGACAGGATCATCGCCTCTTCAAAACTCAACCCGGCCGTGAGGGACACGGCGGCCGTCACCGCGGCAATGGAAAGGGCAAAGAGCATGAAAAACACCCAAGCCGCCCGCGCGCCCTGCCGCCGGAACGACCGGCCCAATTGCCCGGACGCGCCAATGGACGACGGTTGAACCAGTTTCTCCATTTCCCGGATGCCGTGCTGCGCCAAGGCATAGCAGCGCAACAGCTTCACGCCGCCCGCCGTGGTGGCCACACCACCGCCAAGCACGGCAAGCCCCAGCAGTAGAACGCCGGGCGACCCGAAACCGGACCAGGCGCGCGCCGCTTCCCAGGACTGGGACTCAAACCCGGTGGTCGTCAGGAAAGAGGCCACAGTGAACAGCGCGCCCCAAAGCGCGCGCAGCGCTTCCAGGCCACCCACATCCGCGTCCTCGAAGCTCACAAGCCAATGACGGAGGAAAAGCAGGATGGCCAAGCCGAAACAGAGAACCAGACCAAGCTTCAGTTCCGGATCGCGCTTCAGGCCGCTCAACCCGTCCACCCGTTCATCGGTGAGGAACGTCAACCGTGTCAGGGCAAAGATGAAAAACAGAAAGATGATCATCTCGCCCACCGTGCCGGACGGCGCCGCCGAAACGCCCTCCACGCCAGAGATCCCGGATGTCGACAAGACAGACATGGCATGGATCAGGGCCACAAGGGGCCCGTCACCCGTGACGAACAGCGCAAGCCAAAGCGCCGCTGTTAGCCCGACATAGATGGGCAAGAGGCGAAAGATGTACCGCTGGACGCGCCGTGCGGGCTCTGTCCGGTCGACCGCGATGCGGGCGCCCTGCCCGATCTCGCGCGGGGCCTGCATCTCGAAGCCGCCCAGTGTCATCGGTGCAAACACCGCAATGGCCGTCACCCAGATGAAAAACCCGCCCATCCAGGCGACCTGTGCCCGCCACAGATGCACCGCATCGGGCAAGCGCGGCGCCGGGAAAAGCGTCATCCCGGTGGTCGTCAGGCTCGAGACCATCTCGAAATACGCATTTGAGAACCGCGTGTCCGGCACCGCTTCCGCCATGGGCACGGCCAGCATGAAAGGCAGCACTGTGAAGGTCGACAGGATCGAAATCAGGTAGCTGCGGCCCTGCCGTCGAATGCGCATGTTGAACGTGGCCAATGCCAACATCAGCACGATGATCAGGAAGAACAGCCCGGAATAGAAGAACGCCCGCGACGTGTCGTGATCGCCGACGGCCAGTGCATAGATTGCAGGGCCCCACATCGCGAAGGCGGCCACCCCCATGACGATGACAATGAACGGCAAGGTTTCGAGCTGCGCCAGCAACCCAACCCGCTCTTGCCTCTTGCGCTCACGGGACCCGGCCATGGCTCAGAAGAAATCGATCGAGGCCTGGAACAACTGTTCGACCTCGGGCACATCGGCGGCGAGCGTGAAGACAACGATGATATCCCCTTCGTCGATCCGAACGTCGCCGGACGGCCGGACCACCTTGTCGCCCTTCTGAATGGCACCCACAAGAACGCCTTCCGGAAAGTCGATGTCCCGGATTTGACGCCCCGCCAGCGAGGAGGGGGAGAGGATTTGCGCCTCAATCACTTCCGCCTCGGCATCGCCGATGGAATAGACCGCCCGCACACGCCCATGCCGGATATGGCGCAGGATCGAGCTGACGGTCGTGGCACGCGGGTTGATGTAGGCGTCGATATCGAGCGGTTCCATCAGCGGCAAAAGCGTCGGATCATTGACGAGCGCAATGGCCATGCGGCACCCGGCCTGCTTGGCGCGCACACTGGCCAGCAAGTTGGTGTTGTCGTCATCGGTCACGGCCAGAATGGCATCCGCCTTCTCGATCCCGGCCTCTGACAGCAGGTCCCGGCTCATCCCGTTGCCATGCAGGACGATGGTGCGCTCCAACGCATCGGCTGCCAGTTCCGCGCAGGTCCGGTTTTTCTCGATCACGCGCGCGCGCACCCGCTCGGCCCGGCCTTCCATCGCCTTGGCGACCGAAAGCCCAATATTGCCGCCGCCCACGATCACGATCCGCTCCTGACGGCTGACCGTCTTACCGAAGATCTCAAAAGTACGCGTCATGTCCTCGAAATGGGTCATGACATAAACCTGATCATCGGCATAAAGCTGATCGCCCGGGCTCGGAACAAAGAGTTTGTCCTTCCGCCGGATGCCCACGACAATGGCGCGCAATGTCGAAAACAGATCGGTCAACTGGCGAAGCGGCGTGTTCAGGACCGGGCAGTCCTCATCAAGCTGGATGCCCACCAGCTGGGCCTGTCCGCCCAGGAACAACTCCGTGTCAAATGCCGCGGGTGCCGCCAGGCGCCGCAGGGCGGCCTCGGCCACTTCCTTTTCCGGGCTGATCACCACATCGATGGGCAGATGTTCCCGCCGATAGAGGTCG
Organism: Pseudomonadota bacterium; assembly: GCA_038532095.1. Classification (GTDB taxonomy): domain Bacteria; phylum Pseudomonadota; class Alphaproteobacteria; order Rhodobacterales; family Rhodobacteraceae; genus JAJDOD01. The sequence goes on along the minus strand of JBCBBB010000027.1, from coordinate 9,668 downwards.
GAATAAATCGCGTTCAGATAACTCTGAGCCCGGAGACGCGCAATCTTCCGCGGCACTTCGAAAACCGAATGCGCCACCTGACAGGTGACCATGTTCACCTCGTCCGAATGGGTGGCCGCAATGATCATATCCGCATCACGGGCACCGGCCCGGTCGAGGATGTCCGGATAGCTCGCATGCCCGGTGATCCCTTGCACATCCAGCGCGTCAGTCGCGCGGCGCACCAGATCAGGATTATGGTCGACGACGGTGACGTCGTTTCTCTCGCCCGAGAGGTGCCGCGCAATCTGCCATCCCACCTGGCCCGCGCCGCAGATGATCACCTTCATGAAAAGCCTCTTGGCCGTTTCAACCTGCATTGAATGACATGCGCGACAGCCGGGATCAAGCGACGCGTGGCGCATAGCGGGGAATATGTGGCAGGGTGCACTTAACGCATTGTTAAGTTTGATTAAAACCTATTGGCGCCACCGTCCTCCCGCCCCTAGGGTGGTGGGGATTTGATTGAGAAAACGTGTACAAAACCCCGGAAAACAGACGGTTTTCCACCGGTTTCCGCGCTTACCAACGCCTTTTCACTTTTCATCCTTAACCTTGCCTTACCAGCCCTTGGCATTTCACCACGCTCACGCCACGATGCGCGCAGACACATTGGAGAGCGTTCCATGCACATCATTCGCAACGGCAGCCAACCCTCACGCCCCGGCCCCGCCAGCTACTTCACCGGCACCGTCCGGTTCGACCGTGAGTTCAACACAGACGCCCCGGCACGCGTCGGCGGTTTGACCGTGACGTTTGAACCCGGCGCACGCACAAACTGGCACACGCATCCGCTCGGCCAAACCGTGATCGTGACAGACGGCGTCGGCTGGGCGCAGCTCGAAGGCGAGGCGCGCGTGGAGATCCGGCCCGGTGACATCGTCTGGTTTCCACCCGGTGTGCGCCACTGGCACGGCGCGACTGACACATCCGCGATGACTCACATTGCGATTGCCGAAAGTCTGGATGGCTCGCGTGTCGATTGGGAAGAGCCGGTGAGTGACGCCGACTACCTTGGCGGCTGAGGCGCGCAGGGTCAGATGAACATGTCAACCCGATAAGCTGGGACGCCTTGATGCGCGAGACGGCTCGAGTGTTGAAGCGGTTGAAAGACGATCCACAGTTCCGGATAGAGGAAGTCCATTCCAGCCTTGCACCGTTCTACAGCGCTTCGGATATCGATCCCAACATCATTGAATACATTGAAAGCACAGTCACGGAGCTTGGCGTAGCTCCAACAGGGTGCGGTGAAGTTCTGGAGATGTCCGAAGCAGGCGTCACGCAAGACCAGCTTCGTCGCTACCGTGCGATCACAAACGCCACTTCGTTGCGACGCCGCCAGGGCAAGGTGAACGGATCGTCATAGTAGGCAAACCGGGGACCGGAAACGATGGTCACGCCATCGCGCTTCAGAAGATCACGTAGTTCCGCGGCCCGCCGTCGAAGCGTGGCCCCGTTGGCATAGCCCGAGAACTGGCGCACGGCGAGACGCTCCGACTGGGTGCGCCGAAAAACGATCTCACTCGATTTCGGCACGGGAAGTGCGTCCAAATCAAACCGCCCCGGCATCATGAAACTGATCTCATAGCCCGCATCGCCGGGCACCTGGGTGACGGGCACTGTCATGGCGATCTTCTCACCTGAAGCATTGCCGCCGAAAATGTAGCCCGCGAGGGTGCGAAAGCCGCGGCTCGCCGACGACCTTGCGTCCCCGCTTACGGTCACGGTGGCCAGAACATGCGGGTCATAGTCCCGGATGTCATAGCCGCTTTGACGCTCCACCACGTCAAACGGGGGCATCTCATAGCCCTTGTATGTCTCGTCGGCGGTTGCAGTCAGAGCGACCATGGCGAGAAGAACTCCTGCGAAGACCTGATGCATATACCTGATACGCATCGCGCCCATCGCCCGGATCAGTCTTGCCTCACGCGTCCTCTTCCGTTTCCTCTTCCGCGACCGTCGCCACCCGCGCACCTGACCGGCTGGAGGTCACCACGTTCAGCGACTTGAGCTTGCGGTGCAAAGCCGAGCGTTCCATGCCGACAAAGCCCGCCGTGCGGCTGATATTGCCACCAAACCGGTTGATTTGGGTCAGCAGGTATTCGCGCTCGAACAATTCGCGCGCCTCGCGCAGCGGCAAGGTGGCCAGCGTGCCCGACAGCACGACGCGGCCTTCGTCCGGCGCTTCCGACTGCCCTTCTCCGGGTACTTCGGCGGCGGTGATATCGCCTTTTTCGGCGCCGAGGATCAGCACACGCTCGATCACGTTTTTCAACTGCCGCACATTGCCCGGCCAGTTCATGGTTTGCAGGAGCGCAATCGCCTCGTCCGAGACAGCGCGCACCGGCAAGCCTTGCGCCTTATTGAACCCTTCGATGAAATGCGCCGCAAGCTCGGGAATGTCTTCCCGGCGGTCCGCCAGGCTCGGCACATCAATCGGCACAACGTTCAGACGATGGTACAATTCCTGGCGGAATGAGCCGTTCTCGACCTCCGCTTCCAGGTTCCGCGTCGTCGACGAAATCACCCGCAGGTCCACGCGCACCTTGTCCCCACCGCCAACACGCTGGAACTGCTGCTCGGTCAGAACGCGCAGTATCTTGGACTGGGTGCCAAGCGGCATGTCCGCGATCTCATCGAAGAAGATCACACCGCCATGGGCTTGCTCCAGAAGTCCGGGTTCGATCCCCCGCCCCGAACTTTCGCGGCCAAACAGCACCTCTTCCATGCGGTCGGGTTCGATGGACGCAGAATTCACGCTGATAAAAGGCCCGTCAGCCCGGTCCGATTCCGCATGAATGTAGCGCGCGGCGATTTCCTTGCCGGCGCCGGAAGGCCCCGTCAGCATCACGCGGCCATTCGACTTGGTGACCTTGTCCAGCTGGCTTTTCAGGGTGCGATAGGCCGGGGACGACCCGATCATCTCCGCCGTGGTCACATCCTTGCGGCGCAGTTCCGAGTTCTCGCGCCGCAGACGTGAGGTCTCCATCGCGCGCGTCACAACCACCATCAACTGGTCGATGTTGAAGGGCTTTTCGATGAAGTCATAAGCGCCCTGCTTGATCGCCGCCACCGCAATCTCGATATTGCCGTGCCCGGAAATGATGATGATCGGCACATCCGGGTTGTCGCGCTTCACGGTCTTCAGGATATCGATCCCGTCCATCCGGCTGTCTTTCAGCCAGATATCCAGCACCATCAGTGCGGGGGGCTCCTTGTTCATCTCGGCCATCGCCTCGTCCGAGGTCCCGGCCAGACGCGTGGTGAACCCCTCGTCCTTCAGGATGTCCGAGATCAATTCCCGGATGTCGCGTTCGTCATCAACAATCAGAATATCGCCCATTTGAATGGTCTCTCCTTACTGCGCGGCCTCAAGGCCCTGCGTCTGCTCTGCCACCGCAAGCGGCAGCGTGATTTCGGCTCGGGCACCCCTTTTCCCCGACCCATCGAGCGGCGCTGCATCCGTCAGGACCAGCGTGCCGCCATGTTCTTCGATGATTTTCTTCACGATGGAGAGGCCCAGACCCGTCCCCTCCTTCCGTGTCGTTACATACGGCTCAAAAAGCCGGGACCGGTCTTCCGGCAGGCCGATCCCATTATCGGAAATCGCCACCTCAACCGACTTTTTCTTGACGGTCATCTCTACCCGCACCCTGGGCTCGTGGCCGTCGGGCACTTCGCCCTTCTGGTAGAGTGTCTCAATCGCTTCGCCCGCGTTCTTGATCAGGTTGGTCAAGGCCTGCCCGACCATGGCCGCATCCACGTCTGCCACAACTTCGCCTTCGGGAAGATGGGCCTCGATGGCGCGATCATTCTGCGCTTTCTGCAAGGTCACAGCATCGCGCACGATCTGGACCAGGTCCTGAGTTATCCGGTCCGGCTCCGGCATGCGGGCAAACTTGGAAAACTCATCGACGATGCGCCGCAGCCCTTCCGTCTGGCGCACGATGACGTCGGTCATCTCCTCCAGCTGGCCCACATCCTCGCCCACCCGGTCGCGGAACTTGCGTTTGATCCGCCCGGCAGAGAGCTGGATCGGCGTCAGCGGGTTTTTGATCTCATGGGCAATCCGCCGCGCGACATCGCCCCAGGCCGCCATACGCTGCGCGGTGACCAGATCGGTCACATCGTCAAAGGCAATCACATAGCCTTCGTCGCGACCATCGGCACCCTGCCGGATCGCGATCCGCACCAGAAGGCTCTCGGCCACACCGCTGCGCGTGACCCGCACTTCCTCCTGATCGGTGCTGCGACCGCTGGCGTTCAAACGCTCAAACAGAGCCGCAAACTCCGGCACCACCATCCGCAACGGGCGCGCCAGAACATCCTCGTCAATCCGCAGGACCCGTTCAGCCGACCGATTGATGAATGAGATCCGCCCTTCCACGTCGAGGCCAACCACACCGGCTGTCACACTCGACAACACCGAGTCAAACAGACGGCGCCGGGATTCAATCTGCTCATTCGTTGTCAGAAGCGCATCGCGCTGACCTTTCAACTGCCGCGTCATCTGGTTGAAGAGACGCCCGAGCATGGCGATTTCGTCATCACCGGGTTCTTCCTGCACCTGCACGTTCAGGTCCCCGGCCCCGACCCGCTGTGCCGCGCCCGCCAACCGGCCAACAGGACGCGAGAGCCGTTCCGCAAACCACAGCCCCAGCCAGATCGCTGCCAGGATCAGAATGACCGCGAAACCCAGGTAGAGAAGCCCAAAGTCAAAGACGATCCGCCCCCGCTCGGCCTCAAGCTGACGGTAAAGCTGCGCCGTCTCGGCCGCATCATCCAACAGGCCCAGAATGTTCCCATCCACATCGCGTGACACATAAAGGAAGCGGTCCACGAACTCTTCCAACTGGATGAGGGCGCGGAACTCATTGGCCTCCAGGTCTTCGATGACCCAGGTTTCCCCCGCACTGGCCGCCTCCAAAGCGGCCGCATCCGGTTCTTCGAAGTCGAACAAATAAGACCGCTCGCCGCGCGCCCGGATCTGCCCCGTACCATCAACGATAAAAGCTTCCCGCAATCCCCGCTGGACCAGGCTTTGCCCCTGCCCAAGCGCCTGCCGCAATTCACCGTCCGACACGAAAACCTGTCGCCCCTTGGTCGCGTTCAGAAACTCCGCCAGAGCCTCGGCATCGACCGTCAGATCGCGGCGCTGGTCGTCCTGATACGCTTCCGCCGCCGACAGCGATGCCCCAACAACACCGGACACCCGGTCAGAGAACCAGCCTTCCAACCCGACATTGATGGTCAGGCCCGCGAAAATCGCCACGATGACGGTCGGGATCAGAGCCACCAGCGCGAACACCCCGGTCAGGCGCAAGTGCAGGCGGGACCCCGCCGATCGGGCCCGCCGCGCGGCCACCATGGAGGCGATGCGCATCAAAACCAGCGCCGAAATCACGAGCGCATAGACAAGGTCTGCCAGCAGAACGAGTCGCAATGTCACGGGGGAAGCCGGGCGGTCCAACGGGCCGAGCACAAGGAACGTCGCAAGCCCAAGGATCGGGGCCAACACGACAAGTGCAATGGTCGCCGCGTTTTGATAGCGACGCAACCGCCTGAGACGGTTGAATTTTTGCCATGTCGCCGTCCGCGCCCGCTCGGTCACGCGAAGCCGCCCATTGATGTGTGTCGCATGTGCGACGTACCGCCTTTATTATCGACCTTTTCGCCACGTCACGAAATGGCCACTCTATTGTTGCGGTTTTACATCAATTTGCGCCGACGTGTCACCCTTATATCAAGCTCGGTAATCTTTTTCCTGAGTGTATTCCGGTTGATGCCAAGAAGGTCGGCGCATTTCGCCTGGTTCCCACCTGTTGCATCAAGAGCAATCTCAATGAGCGGCATCTCCATTTCGCGCAGGATCCGCTGATACAGGCCCGGTGGCGGCAGCTGACCGCCATGCAGATCAAAGTACCGGCGAAGATGCTTCATGATCGAGGCCGAAAGCTTGTCTTCGTCGCTGCCTCCGGTCAGGGGCTCGATGGCGGGCTGGTTGCCCAGAACCAGCTCCACCTCGCTCCGTCCGATCCGTTCCTCGCCACCGATCAGCGAGAGGCGGCGCACAACGTTCTCAAGCTGGCGCACATTGCCCGGCCAGGAATAGGCGCGGATCAATTCCATGGCATTGTCATCGAACGGCCGCACCGGCAGGCCATCGCGCTCCGCACGCGCCGCAAAATGGTCCGCCAAGAGGGCAATATCCTCGACACGCTCGCGCAGGCTCGGCACGTTCAATGTCACGCCGGACAACCGATAGAACAGGTCCTGCCGGAACGAGCCATTGTCGAGCCGCCCGGTCAAATCAGCCTGGCTTGTCGCCATCACGCGCGGCCCACTATCACCGAAACTGTCGAGCATACGCACGATCCGCGCCTGCGCCTCTTCCGGAAGGTCCGCGACCTCATCAAACAGAAGCGTCCCGTTCCGGACCTTGCTGATCAGGGCCGCCGGGCCATCCATCGTGGCCAGATCTGCCCCGGTCGCGACGACGAAGGGCAGCGAACGGCGATCCGACAGGTCGTGGATGGTCCGCGCGATCAGGGACTTGCCCGTCCCGCTTTCCCCCGTGACAAGGACCGGCAGGTCCGCGTTCATCACCCGGGCGATCAACCGGTAAAGCGTCTGCATGGCAGGCGTCCGCCCGACCAATGGCAGATCGTCATCCCCCATGGGCATCGGTTCTTGCGGTGCGGGTGCGGGTGCGCGCCGTTTCACATCCAGCGCCCGTCCGGCGCGCTTCATCAGGTCTGGCAGATCGAAGGGCTTCGGTAAGTAATCGTAGGCATCCGCTTCGGTCGCCTGGATCGCCGTCATGATGGTATTCTGCGCCGAGATCACGATCACCGGCAGCCCAGGACGCAACTCATTGATCTTCGGCAATTGTTCCAGACCGTTCCCGTCCGGCATCATCACGTCGGAGATCACCAGGTCGCCCTTCCCTTCCTCCACCCAGCGCATCAGGGTCACGAGCGAGGACGTCGCATGCACCTTGCACCCGGCCCGCGTCAGCGCCTGGGTCAGAACCGTGCGAATGGTGCGGTCGTCATCTGCTACGAGTATTGTGCCATCCATGGAGGGTGTCCTTTTCTAGTCCGCGTCCGCTGTCTTTGGCGCGACGGGAAGTGAAATGCGAAATACGGTGCGGCCCGGAACGGAATCGACCGTGATCCAGCCGTCATGATCCGAGATGATCTTGGAAACGAGCGCGAGGCCGAGCCCGGTGCCATTCTCTCGCCCTGAGACGAACGGCTCGAAAATGTTGCTCGCAATCTCCGGCGGCAGGCCCGGCCCATCGTCGATGATCTCAACGTTAAGCGGCAGGGAGGCAGGGCCATCCTTCCGCCGCAGCCGGAGAGACATATCATAGAAGGTGCGCACCCGGATTGTACCGGGCGCACCGCCCGTGGCCTCCGCCGCGTTCTTCAAGAGGTTCAGGAAAACCTGTAGAATCTGGTCGCTATCCACATAAGTCGGCGGCAGTGACGGATCATACGCCTCTTCCAGCCTCATATGCGCCGCAAACCCGACAGAGGCCGACTTGCGCGCCCGGTCCAGCAGGTCGTGAACATTGACCGCCTTCTGCTCGGGCGGGCGCAGATTACCGAACTGTTCCACCTGCTCCAGCAGCTTCACGATCCGGCGGCTTTCCGACACGATCAGGTCGGTCAGTTCCAGATCGTCCTTGTTCAGGTTCATCGACAACAATTGCGCCGCCCCCGTGATCCCGGCCAACGGGTTCTTGATCTCATGCGCCAGCATCTCGGCCATTCCGATCGCGGACTTTGCCGCCGTTTTGGCATGCATCGAGCGCCCCAGCCGGTCGGCCAGCGCGCGCGGCTCGATCAGCATCAACACGTGGGCTTCGTTATGCACCATGGGTGCGAGTTGAACGATGCAGCTCACCGGCGCCATACTCCCACTGCCCACATCGACAGCGTTCATCACCAGCGGAGACTGGTCATCCCGGACCCGCCGCATGGTGTCATCCACCGGCGCATCGATCGCCAAAACGTCGAACGCCGGTGTTCCTCTCAATGATCGCGCCGAGCTGTTCAGAAAGCTTTCCGCCGCCGGGTTGATGTCCAGCAACCGATCCTCGCCATCCATCAGGAAGGCCGGCATCGGCAAGGACAGCCAGAGATCATTGGAGAGCGCGTTCATGCGGCCAAAGCCTCACGGGTGAGAGCATCTGCCAGATGACACCGCACCACGTCAGGCGACCCGGTTAACACGATCTTGCGCAACGCAGGCGGCGTGTCCGCCCGATCCATATACCAGCCGAGATGTTTGCGGATCACCCGCGCGCCCAGCGCCTCCCCGTAAAAGGCCAGCGCTGCTTCGTAATGCGCGCGCACCATTTCCACGAAAGCAGGCCCGGTCGGAATCTCCGGCATTGGCCCAAACCCCAACCCATGCGCAATCTCAGCCAGACGCCACGGCGCCCCCTGAATGCCGCGCCCGACCATCACGCCATCCGCCCCGCTTTGTGCCAGCGCCATCTTGGCGTCGTCGACCGTGCAGATGTCGCCATTGGCGATCACCGGCACGGACACCGCATCTTTCACTGCCCGGATCGCCGCCCAATTTGCCTTGCCCTTGTAGAACTGGCATCGCGTGCGGCCATGAACGGTGACCATCTGCACACCGGCCTCTTCCGCCCGGCGCGCAAGCTCCGGCGCATTCAGACAGTCGTCATCCCAGCCAAGCCGCATCTTCACGGTGACCGGCACGCGCACCGCTGCGACCACGGCTTCGATCAGCGACACCGCATGATCCGGTGTCTTCATCAGGGCCGAGCCCGACAGACCACCCGTCACCTTCTTCGCCGGGCAGCCCATGTTGATGTCGATGATCTTCGCACCGCGCGCTTCGACCGCCCTGGCCGCTTCGGCCAGCCAATAGGCATCGCGCCCGGCCAGTTGCACAGCAGTTGCCGCTTCCCCTAGCCCAAGCTCTGCACGTTCCCGCACGCCGGGCTTGGCCTGCACCATCTCCTGGCTGGCCACCATTTCGCTCACCACAAGACCCGCGCCAAAACGCGACACGACCCGCCGAAACGGCAGGTCGGTGATCCCGGCCATCGGCGCCAGCAAAACCGGCGGGGCGAGGGCGATGTCTGCGACACTGAGCGTCATGCTTAATCCTTGGGCACGTGAGGAAACCTAAGGCGATAGCGAAGAAGACCCAACCTATGAGCACGCGACCCAGCCTTATGATTCATCATATGCCTATTTTTTAATCAACTCAACGGCCACAAGGCCCCCATTGTCAGCAACGCTGCCACCGCCTAGACCATGGGCACTGCGAAAAGAGGTGGTTTCATGGACATCAGGCTGGGCAATGGATTTGACGTACACGCCTTTGACCAAGGCGAATTTGTGATCCTTTGCGGCGTCCGGATCCCCTTTGATCGCGGGCTTTCCGGGCACTCGGATGCCGATGTCGGCATGCATGCTGTCACCGATGCGATTTACGGCGCCATGGCCAAGGGGGACATCGGCCAGCATTTCCCGCCAAGCGATCCGGAATGGAAAGGCGCGGCGAGCGATATTTTCCTGCGCCACGCGGCCGAAATGGCCCAGTCAAACGGCTTCACAATCACAAATGTGGATTGCACGCTG
>JBCBBB010000026.1:0-28785 GCA_038532095.1 Pseudomonadota bacterium | reverse complement strand
CCTGTCCAAGGGCAAGGGCGGCTCAATGCACATGTTCTCGAAAGAGGCGCATTTCTACGGCGGCCACGGCATCGTTGGTGCCAACGTCCCGCTTGGGGCTGGCCTCGCCTTTGCCGACAAGTATCTCGGCAATGATCGTGTCACCTTCACCTATTTCGGCGACGGCGCCGCCAACCAGGGCCAGGTCTATGAGACCTATAACATGGCACAGCTTTGGGAGCTGCCCGTCGTCTTCGTGATCGAGAACAACAAATATGCCATGGGCACATCAGTCCAGCGCGCTACCAAATCGCCCAGCCTTTGGGAGCGTGGTGCTGCTTATGGGATCAAAGGTGAGGAAGTTGACGGCATGGATGTGCTGGCGGTGAAAGAAGCCGGAGCGCGGGCCATCGAACACTGCCGTGCAGCCAAAGGTCCTTACATACTCGAAGTGATGACCTACCGCTATCGCGGCCACTCGATGTCGGACCCGGCCAAGTACCGGACCCGCGACGAGGTGCAGAAGATGCGCGAGGAACGCGACGCCATCGAACAGGTGCGCAAGCGTCTGCTCGACACCGGTGCGACCGAAGACGAACTCAAGGCCATCGACAAAGAGATCAAGGACATCGTCAACGAGGCGGCCGAGTTCTCGAAAGAAAGCCCCGAGCCCGCACTGAGCGAGCTTTGGACAGACATCACAGTAGAAGCCTAAAAGGGGGAGACAGGACCAATGGCTACCGAAATTCTCATGCCCGCCCTCTCTCCAACAATGGAAGAAGGCACGCTTGCCAAGTGGCTCGTCAAGGAAGGCGACACCGTGTCGTCGGGCGACATCATGGCCGAGATTGAAACCGACAAGGCCACGATGGAGTTTGAAGCCGTCGATGAAGGCATCGTTGGGAAAATCCTGGTCGCGGAAGGCGCCGAAGGCGTCAAGGTGAACACACCCATCGCCGTGCTCGTCGAGGACGGCGAAAGCGCCGATGACATCGCAGCGCCGGCAGCCGCTCCGGCTGCCGCGGCGCCTGAAGAGGCCCTCGTGGCCGCTGAAGTCGCCGCCGCCCCTGCCGCGGTCGCCTCGGTTGACCGCACCCCGGACTACCCGGAAGGGACGGAGATGGTCTCGACCACGGTCCGCGAAGCCCTGCGTGACGCGATGGCCGAAGAAATGCGCGCCGATGAAACCGTGATGCTGATGGGCGAGGAAGTCGCCGAGTATCAAGGCGCTTACAAGGTTTCTCAGGGCCTGCTGGATGAATTCGGCGCCCGCCGCGTGGTCGACACACCGATCACGGAGCATGGCTTTGCCGGGATCGGCGTCGGCGCAAGTTGGGGCGGCTTGAGACCCATCGTCGAGTTCATGACCTGGAACTTTGCGATGCAGGCGATCGACCACATCATCAACTCTGCGGCCAAGACGCTTTATATGTCCGGCGGCCAGATGGGCTCACCCATCGTCTTCCGTGGCCCCAACGGTGCCGCCGCCCGCGTGGCCGCGCAGCACTCACAAGACTACGCCGCCTGGTACGCGTCCGTCCCCGGCCTTCGCGTGGTGCAGCCCTACTCGGCGGCTGACGCCAAAGGTCTTCTGAAGCAAGCGATCCGCGACCCGAACCCGGTTGTGTTCCTTGAGAATGAAATTCTCTATGGCCAAAGCTTCGACGTACCGAAGCTTGACGACTTCACCATCCCCTTTGGGAAGGCCCGCATCTGGCGCGAAGGCAGCGATGTGACGCTCGTTTCCTGGGGCATCGGCATGAAATACGCGCTCGGCGCGGCAGATGAACTGGCGAATGAGGGCATCAGCGCCGAGGTCATCGACCTCCGCACGCTCCGCCCCATCGACATGGCCACCGTCATCGAAAGCGTCAAGAAAACCAACCGCTGCGTGACCATCGAAGAAGCCTGGCCCGTGGCCTCCATGTCCGATTTCATCGGTTCCGAGATTATGCGCGAAGCCTTCGACTATCTCGACGCGCCCGTGCTGAAATGCACCGGGAAAGACGTGCCGATGCCGTATGCCGCGAACCTCGAAAAGCTGGCGCTGACATCGGTGGCCGAGGTCATCGATGCGGTCAAAGCCGTGACGTATCGGTAAGCGACAATGCAAGTGAAAGGCCGCGATGTTGCAACCGAATGCTACCGCGTCACCCATGACGTGGACGGCAAAACGGTGACAGCTCTGGTGCCGGAGCGGTTCGCAGCCGAGCCGCACCTCACCGGGTCGCGGCCTTCACACCAAGACGCCTATGTCTGGATGGCGGAACACAAAACAAAGATTGAGACGGCGATTAATCAACTGGCCCGGGGAAAGCGCCCCAAGAAGCCGTTCGACCAAATCGCGCTTTTGAAGGAAAGCTGACATGCCCACCGAAATTCTGATGCCCGCACTGTCGCCCACGATGGAGGAAGGCACGCTCGCCAAGTGGCTCGTGAAGGAGGGCGATACCGTCTCCTCTGGCGATCTTCTGGCCGAGATTGAAACCGACAAGGCCACGATGGAGTTCGAAGCCGTCGACGAAGGCGTGATCGGTAAAATCATGGTGGCCGAGGGCACGGAAGGTGTGAAGGTCAACGTGCCGATCGCGGTTCTGCTGGAAGACGGTGAAAGCGCCGATGACATCGGTAACGCATCTGCACCGCCCCCCGCTGCCGCAGCGGCTCCTGCGGCAGAGCAACCTGCTCCGGCCCCTGAGCCGGAGCCTCAACCGGCAGCCGCAAGCGGAGGCCCCGCATCAAGTGCGGGGCAGCGCGTTTTTGCCTCACCGCTCGCGCGCCGCATCGCAGCTGACAAAGGCGTCGATCTTTCGGCAATCAAGGGCTCCGGCCCACATGGCCGCATCGTGAAAGCCGATGTCGAAAACGCCCAACCCGGTGCGGCACCCGCCGCCGCGCCAGCAGCCAGCGCCCCGGCCCCAGCCGCCACCGCGCCGACCGGCCCATCGACCGATCAAGTCACGGCGATGTTCGCTGACCGCGAGTTTGAAGAGGTCAAGCTCGACGGTATGCGCAAAACCATCGCGGCCCGCCTCGGCGAAGCCAAGCAGACCATCCCGCATTTCTACCTCCGCCGGGATATCGAACTCGACGCTTTGCTCAAGTTCCGCTCGACCCTCAACAAGCAGCTTGAAGGTCGTGGCGTGAAGCTTTCGGTCAATGACTTTATCATCAAGGCCTGCGCCCTCGCTCTGCAAGCCGTGCCCGATGCCAACGCTGTTTGGGCCGGGGACCGCATCTTGAAGCTGAAGCCGTCGGACGTCGCCGTTGCCGTCGCCATCGAAGGCGGTCTCTTCACCCCGGTCCTGCGCGACAGCCATATGAAATCGCTCTCGGCGCTCAGTGCGGAGATGAAAGACCTCGCCACCCGCGCCCGTGACCGCAAGCTCGCCCCGCATGAATACCAGGGCGGCAGCTTCGCGATCTCCAACCTCGGCATGTTCGGCATCGACAATTTCGACGCGGTCATCAACCCGCCGCACGGTTCGATCCTGGCGGTCGGCGCAGGGGTCAAGAAACCGGTTGTGAAGGAAGACGGCACGCTCGGCGTTGCAACAGTCATGTCCACAACACTCTCTGTTGATCACAGGGTCATTGACGGCGCGCTCGGAGCAGAGTTTCTTTCGGCCATCAAAGAGAACCTTGAAAATCCGGTGGCCATGCTCGCATGAGAACGCTTTTCCTCCTCCCCGCACTCGCAGTGCTTGCCGCGTGCGGGGGTCAGCGCGACAAACTCGCAACCTATTCCTGCCCCAATGGGCCAAACCTTGTGGTCGTCTTCTCTGAAACCGGCGCACGGATCACCTTTCCGTCCAGCCGCATAGAAGAGTTGCCAATCACCGAAACACCCGGGCTTTACGCCAAGCCGGGTGTCGTTTTCGACACACGTACGTTTCGCACGGCCCGGCTGACGGACGGCGAGCAAAGCTTCAGCTGCGATCAAATGGCAGGCTGAGTGATGTCGGACGACACCTACCTCCTGACTGCGGAAGATATCGCGGCGATGGAGGGGCTTGCGAAGACGCATTTCTTGAACCCGAACGCCAAGCGCATCAACAAGTCGCTTGGCGACGCCACCGGGTTAACCGGTCTTGGCATCCACCTCATCGAAGTTGAACCGGGCAACGACACGACCGAGACGCATGTGCACTATCATGAAGATGAGGCCGTCTTCGTTCTAAGTGGCACCGGCAGCGCTGAGATTGGCGATGAAACTCACGCGATCAAATCCGGCGATTTCATTGGCTATCGCAAGGGTGGCTTACCGCACAACATACGCAATACGGGTACGGAAACGCTGCGCTGCCTTGTGATCGGTCAACGCCTCCACCAGGACGTTGCCGACTATACCGAGAAGAAGAAGCGCATTTACCGGAATGCCGGCATGCCTTGGGATCTTGTTAACCTTGATGCACTTGAGCACCCGTCTGCCGGGGCAAAGAAGTAACCTTTAACGCAATCCTCATTTTTGCCCTTTAGCGCTCTTGGCATCGTCCAAAACAGTGGGACACGCCATGAGCCAAGACACATACTACCTGTCCTCGGAAGAGATTTCCGAGATGCCGAACAAGCTCAGAACCCACTTTCTGAATGAAAACGCGCAGCGTCGCGAACGCGCGCTCGGAAAAGCCGCCGGGATGGAGGAGGTCGACTTCGCCATCGTCGAAATCTACCCAGGCGACGAAAGCACTGAACACCACAAACACTACCACGAAGAAGAATGCCTTTACGTGCTTGAAGGCAAAGGCGTCGCGATGATCGGTCGTGACAGCTTTGCTGTGAAGGCGGGTGACTTTATCGGATACCGAAAAGGCGGGCTTGCGCATTCCCTGCGCAACACGGGCGATACAACGCTGCGGTGCATTTCGGTGCGCCAGCGCAAGAACCATGACGTCTCGGATTATCCACGACTGGGAAAGCGCCTGTTTCGAAACAAGGACCTCACTTGGAACATGGTCGACCTTACCGTCATTGACCGCCCTTTTGGTGCCAAGACCTGAACGGTGCTGGCGCCACTAGGTGCGTCACATTTGGCCGCTTGGCGTCGACTTTGAGAGCGCGATTTCTTCTTCCGTCATGTCCTCGGCAACCCCGTCGAAAAGCGGTGTTGTCAGGTAACGTTCCCCAGTATCCGGCAACATGCACAGAATAACCGATCCCGCAGGCGCGGTTTCGGCAATTTTCATCGAGATTGCAAAAGTCGAACCGCCGGAGATACCGGTGAAGATACCTTCTTCCGCAGCAAGGCGCTTCGACCATGCAATACCGTCGGGACCGGTGACTGGAAGCAGCTCGTCATAGAAGCCCTTGTCCAATCCCTCTTGCAGAACATACGGGATGATATCCGGGGTCCAACCTTGGATAGGGTGCGGCTCCCAGGCGGGGTGACCAGCGGACGGCGTGTTGTCCGCGTTCCGCTCCTGAGGGGTTCCGGACCCTACCAGCGCGGCATTTGCGGGTTCCGTCAGGATAATCTTGGTCTCTGGCCGCTCTTTCTTCAGAACCCGGCCCACACCTGAAAAGGTGCCGCCGGTCCCATAGCCGGTGACAAAGTAATCCAGACGTTCTCCTTCGAAGTCACCCATGATCTCGCGTGCCGTCGTGTTTTCATGGATATCGGCATTGGCCGCCGTCTCGAACTGCGCCGCATTGAACCACCCGTGCGCGTCGACCAGTTCCTTCAACTTGACCATCATCCCGTAGGCCTTTTCGGCCCTCGGCGTCAAAACGACTTTGGCACCCAGGAACCGCATCAGCTTCCGGCGTTCGATTGAGAAACTGTCCGCCATGACACAAACCAGCGGGTATCCCTTCGCGGCACAGACCATCGCCAACCCGATGCCGGTATTGCCTGACGTCGCCTCAACCACGGTTTGTCCGGGCTTGAGCGCACCGGACCGCTCTGCCGCCTCAATGATGTTCAGGGCCAGACGATCCTTGATCGAGCCTGCCGGGTTGAACGCCTCGAATTTCACGTAAACCGTGACATGCTCCGGTGCGATCCGATTGATCTTAACGACTGGCGTGTCTCCGACCGTATCCAGTATGCTGTCGAACCGGCCTCGGCCCGAGGTTTGACGAATGCCCATCTGAAGCTCCCCCATTTGAGTGTTGGGGAACCGTAACACCTTCAGCGAAAAAAGCAGTCCCCTGGATGAAAAAGAACTGGTGTTCCTGACTTTGTCAGGCGCTCGGCACACCGTTCAGGATCTGATCCATTGAGAGGGACGGTTGATCGCACCCCGCCTCGCCCACGATCCTTGCGGGAACGCCAGCCACTGTTTTGCAAGCGGGAACTTCATCCAGAACCACCGATCCAGCGGCCACGCGGCTGCAATTGCCAACCCGGATGTTGCCAAGCACTTTCGCGCCGGCACCGATCAGGACGCCATCGCCGATTTTCGGATGCCGATCATCGTCTTCCTTCCCAGTGCCACCAAGTGTCACCGAATGCAGCATCGAAACGTTGTCACCAACCACGGCTGTTTCCCCGATGACAATGGAATGCGCGTGGTCGATCATCAGACCACGGCCAATCCGGGCGTTCGGGTGAATATCGATCCCGAACACCTCGCTCACGCGGGCCTGAATAAAGTATGCAAGGTCCTTGCGCCCTTGGCGCCAAAGCCAATGGCCGACCCGATAAGCCTGCACCGCCTGATAGCCCTTGAAGTAAAGAAGCGGCTGCAAAAGCGTATGGCACGCCGGGTCGCGCTCAAAAACGGCCACGATGTCAGCGCGAGCTGCCTCCGCCAAGGACGGATCAGCGGCATAGGCTTCTTCGCAAAGCTCACGCAACAACTGCCCCGACATTTCCGCCGAGGAAAGTTTGCTGGCAACCCGGTACGAAAGCGCATTCTCAAGAGTTTTGTGATGCAAAACAGAAGCATGCGCCATACCACCGATCAGTGGTTCAGCCGCAATAGCAGCGCGCGCATCGTCCTGAATACGTTGCCAAACAGGGTCCAATGCAGTCGGGCGACGCTGTTTCTGTGCCATGTGGCGCTCCTTGCAATCTCTCTGTGTTTTAGAACAGATAAGCAGGATCGACCAATCAAAAACCCTGACAGCGGCTATTTACCGTGCTGAACGATCAAGACCTTGTGACACTTCGGACGGCCCTTCTGGCAGAGCTGGCACAACTGTCCGACAACCAAGACGCGTCGACCGAAGACCGCGCTACCGTCACTCTTGACCAGCAATCGGTTGGCCGACTGAGCCGGATGGACGCGCTCCAACGTCAGGCCATGGCACAGGCAACGGCACGCCGCCGCCAAGGGCGAGAAGCGCGGATACACGCGGCTCTCAAACGCATTGACGCAGACGAGTATGGCTTCTGCCAGGACTGCGGGGAAGACATCGGGCTGAAACGTCTCACGCTCGACCCGACCCTTGCAACATGCGTAACCTGCGCCCGGGGTTAGGCCCGCGGCAGGGACAACTCCGCGAAATGAACCGCGACACGTAGCGTCCCGCTGCCATCAAACGTGCCCCCCGTCGCCGTCAAAAGAAGGTCGGTCGCGGTGTAATACGTCAAAGGCGTTCCGGTAATGCCTCGCATCCACGACGCGGCAGCGGTGCCAATCCCGCTCCCATAGCGGTCGCTTGCTCCGGCAACCCCGACTTCAAACGCGGCAGCACCGCCAATCTCGGTCAACACACGGCCCGTCACGCCATAGACAATCGCATTGGCCGGAACGAAACCGCCAATAATGGACGTGCCGCCCGACTGAATATCATGATCCACCTCGATGGAGCGATGAATAAATCCCGCACCATTGGCAGTCAGCGCCCCGGCGCCTTCGACCCAGTCAGAGCCGTCAAACTGCACGCGCGTTCCGTCAGACCATCCTTGCCAACCTGACTGCGGGCTCAGGAACACCCAGCCGCCATTGGCAAAGACTGCAACCTGCCCATCCTGCCCTGTCCAGTCACCGGTTGCACCGGCTCCCACTGCATGGGCCTCCCCTTCGGACGGCGATGTCGGCGGCACCGCCTGCCCGACCGACCCAAGCGACAACTGCACCAGCGCGTCAAGACGGCTGAGGCTTTCATTTACCGTCACATGTTTCTGTGCTTGCGCCGGTGCAACCAGCGGCAAGCCAAGTTTGGCTGTCTCAGGCATTGATCAATATCCTCGCTTCATGTCCGGGACCGTACAGGTCCGAAATTTGCGCTACGGCCACGGTGAAGGGCGCAGCAACACCATCTGCTGCAAGCGCCGCCGCGTCATATGTCCACGTGGGTGCTGTGACAGTCTCTTCGCGCTGCATCTCGCCACCGGCCCAGACCCGCACGCGATAGGCTTCGAAGCTCTCGCCGAGTGGGACCTCAGCCAAATCCCAACTGTCGCCATTTATCCGCGTCCGCCGCACCCAGCGCACCACATGTTCCGCCGCACCATCTGGCACCGCACGCAAGTGTACAGGGGCGAACGGCTTCAGCCCCGTCGCCATGGACGCATGGGTCAGTTCCACAAAGGTCTCATCATCGACCGAGCGCGAAGCGGGCCCGACACGGTAGCGGCGCGTGATGCCGCGAAGCGACGTGGCTACAGAGATTTGCTGAGGTGCCAGATCGAGCAAAACGAACGTCGAACCCGCGGGCCAAATCGCTTGCATCACAGCGTCCGTGCCTTGCTGCCCGCGCAGAAGGTGCTGCAAGCGCCAGGTGTCCTCGCCAATCAGGTTGGCGTCGCGAAACTGCAAAACCTCCCAAAGACCCGAACCATCGCTCAGCGCGGCCGCGTTCCCGCCTGCGTAAAGCGCTGTATCGTCAATGGATCCAAGGGCACCACCCGTTAGAAGCACCTCCAGTCCCGCACCAAGTTGCGGCAATCCTGGCACGGCAGCACCAAGTGCGGTTAGCGTTTCACCCATGATCGCGCGACGGCTCAACTCGGTCTCATAGCTCCAAGCATTGCCGTCCAAAGACGAATAAACCGCGACAGAACCCGGCCAAGGCTCCCCGGTCGTGGCAATCCACGGTGCTTCGGGCAACTCACTGCCAGTCAACAACGGCAACTCCATCATCGTCGACCAGACCGGCAAGGGCACCGAAACAGACGGCAGGCGCGGCACCTCATCTTCCGTCAGGTACGGCTGATAGACCCCGCGCTCGACACGCACGGCCTCCATCAGTTTCCTGCCGCCCTCTTCCACACGGTCGATGCGGAAACTGTCGCCATCGATCTCGACAACATCACCCGCGGCCAGTCGCGACGACGGCGGCACGGCAAAGGCCGCGCTTTCCTGCGCCACACGCGCTTCGGCCAACCACCGTTCGACAACACCGCGTGCCTCGCCTGCCGTCAGGGCAATCGGGACTTCGCTTCGCGAAACGCTGGTTGTGGCTTCGTCCGGGAAGATGCCTTCCGTGCCGCGCGTCTCATAGTCTCCATCCGCCTCGATATAGGTCAGACGCACGCGCCCAGCGCTTTCGGCTTCGGGTGAACGTGTGCGCGTCAGCAGTACATCGCCCTCGCCGCGCGCCATATCCGCCTCGACCAAAGTCGCTTTCGGCACGCCGTCCCGGTTGCGAAACACAAGCGCACCGTCTTTTTCGATGGCGTCGACCCCAAAGGTCAGAAGCAACGGCTGCAAAGCGGCGCGCGGCGTCTCACTCCCATCCAGGGAATACCCGCGGACCAGTCCGCGCACCTCGCTCACATCAACCGGACCGCATCCGGCCTTCTCGCAAATCTCCGCGATCAGCCCGCCCAACGTGCGCGACGTGACCCGCCCGTTAAGCCAATGGCCGCGCGCATAATTCTCTCCGTCACTCCACACGTCTGCATTTGCAGGAAAGAACGGATAGGGCCGAACATCCCACGCCCAGACATACATCCTGTCTGTCGGCACCATTGATCCGCCGTAGCTCGAAGAGACGGGGTTGTTTTCCCCATCGCGCCAAAACTCCGACATGGCGCGCAGATATTGCATCTGGATCAGGTCATCGCGCGCCCCGCTCGAATACTTCGGAAGCGAGGACTCGGACGATTTCGGATCGAGGAACTTGTTCGGCTGATTGGTCGCCTTGTCGATGGCAGCACAGCCCAACTCCGTGAACCAGATAGGCTTGCTCTCGGGCACCCAAGCCGTTTGGTCTTCCTGCCGCGCGCCCGCAACGCGCTCATGATGCGGAAGCGACCACCAACTGCGCAGGTCCTTGTAGCGAAACACCCAGGGCTCCCCATAGGCCCCATCAGTGATCGGCTTTCTCA
The DNA here is from genome assembly GCA_038532095.1 of Pseudomonadota bacterium. Lineage (GTDB taxonomy): Bacteria > Pseudomonadota > Alphaproteobacteria > Rhodobacterales > Rhodobacteraceae > JAJDOD01. The sequence goes on along the minus strand of JBCBBB010000026.1, from coordinate 18,584 downwards.
GCTGGACCGTTTCGGCCTGTGGTGAGGGATAGTACCAGTCAAACCCTTCACCTCCCGCAACATTTCCCTTGAGATACTGTAGGTTATAGATCGACCCCCACTCCGCATCTGCATGCGCATGGCCATCCCGCCAATCCGAAAGCGGCATGTAGTTGTCGATGCCAATGAAGTCGATCTCCGGCGACGCCCAAAGCGGGTCGAGGTGGAAGAACACGTCACCGGACCCATCCTGCGGATGGTATCCGAAGTATTCGGACCAATCTGCGGCATATCCGATCTTCACGTCAGGCCCGAGGATGCTGCGCACCTCGGTTGCGAGGTCCCGCAAGGCATCGACAGCCGGAAAGCTGTTGCCAGCACCCCGGATTTGCGTGAGCGACCGCATCTCGGACCCGATACAGAAGGCGTCTACGCCACCCGCCAACGCGCAAAGATGCGCGTAATGCAGAATGAACCGCCGATAGCTAAACCCATCCGCGCCGCCATAACTGACCGCAGACCCTCCAACGGAAAACTCCGATGCCGTTGCCGCGCCGAAGAAGGCCTGAACCTCCGCCTCTGCCGCCGCAGTGCCATCCGGCGTGCCCGCCTGCCCCGGCGCGAGTGAGGTGGTGATCCGCCCCCGCCACGGTAAGTCGGGCTGATCCGGCGCACCGGTCCACGGGTCGGTCAACCCGTTGCCGGCCAGTTGCTCCATGAGAATGAACGGGTAGAACATAACCCGTTGGCCCGCCGCTTGCATGGCCGCGATGGCCTCCAGAACCGAGCGATCCGATGGCGTTCCTCCAAAGACCGGTCGGCCCTCCGCCTCCGGCACGGCCTCTGCTGTTGCACGTGTCAAACCCGAGACCGCCCAAGGGACGGAACCATCCTGCGCCTTTTGTTCGACCCGAGGCGCCACCTCGCACGATCCGCATCGCAAATCGGTTCCGAACCACGACACAACAAGCGACGCCGCACGCGCCCGCGGCAACTCCTCGGACAAAGTTTCAAGGGACGCTTCGAAATCAGTGGCCCCGGAAGGCGTATGCACATTGGCCGAACGCACCTTTCCCGGAGCCTCAGTGAAATGCACGGCATGCGTGGACAGCGCGTATTCTCCGGTTCCGGGGATCAATGCCACCGCTTCCACGATGTCTGACAGATCGCCAGGTCCCGACCGCATGACTTCAAAGTTGAAATTCGGCACACGGTTGCCAAACGCCTGAAGCGGCAGATCTTCGAACACAACATAGGCCGTCCCGCGATAGGCCGGCGCCTGCCCCACGCCTTCCACAGCCTCGATCTTCGGGTCCGGCACCTGTGTCTCAGAGCCGGGATAGAACCGCATGTTGTAATCCGATTTTGAGATCTCCGTGCCGTCCGCCCAAATGCGACCGACCCGCGTGATCTCACCCTTGCAGAGCGCCACCGCGATGCTGACCGAATAGGAATACTCCGTCACTTTCGGTTTGGGCGGTCCACCTTTACCGCCACCCGATGTGGTCACCGCCTCCTTAAAGCGCGTCGCCCAAATCACCTGGCCAGACACACGGACCCGACCATGGACATCTGCAATCGGTGCGCCTTCACTCGCACCAGCCAGGCGAAACCGATCGATCTTGCCTGTCTCGACCGCAGGCGATCCAGCACCCAGGATTCTCGCGTCAATGACCCGACCCAGCGTCGCACCCGCAGCCCTCCCCAGAACAGCGGCAGAGAACCCAAGGAAAGACCCGCCAATTGAGCCACCGAGTGCCGCGCCCGCGACAGAAAGGAAAACCGTCGCCATCAGCCCCTCGCTTCTAATTCTGAATTCTCTGGAAAACGGAAAACCGCCACGATACGGCGGCGCCATGGCTCGGAAAGCGAGCTCTCGACCACCCCGTGTCCGCAATACGCGTGAATGAACCGGTCGCGTCCGCTGTAAATCCCAAGATGCTTGGCCACAGCACCCTGCCGCATCCGAAACAAAACCACATAGCCAGCAGCCAGCCGATCCAGGCTGTCTTGAACAAGGTACGTCTGGGCAGCAGCGAACAACACATCCTCGCGCGCAACCTCATCCCAATCCGGCGAGTAAGGCGGCACCTCGGGTTCCGTGCCATGCACCACGCGCCACACGCCGCGCAACAGCCCAAGGCAGTCGCATCCCGCACCGCGGGTTGACGCCTGATGCCGATACGGCGTTCCCAGCCAAAGTCGGGCTTCCTCAACAACACGCGCGGTCATCACAGCAAGATCCCGCCATCGTTCACCCCGTCCTGAACCGGGTAGGACACCAGCCAATCTTCCCCTGGAATGCTCGGAAACCCTCGGAAATTCAGAAGGTTGTCGAACTTGCCCCGGCAAGTCACCACACGTTTGTCGCACCCCGCCTCGATCCGCACATCATCACCGGTCTGCACACCACCCGGAAACACTTCCCAAAGCTCGATCAACCGGCCCGCATGGGTCTCCCGATCCCGCTTGACCAACCCCACCTGACCGGCGGAAGAGCCGGACAACACCGTCAACCGGCCGCGCAGGAACCAGTCTTCAGCCACTCCGCTCTGGCTTGGCACAAGCAATTCTGTCGCGCTTGGCACATCCGCAACTGTGACCTCGATAGAATAACCGGGCGCCGCGGTATCGAACCGGCAGGCATCATCGCCCAGAACGGCCGCGCAGGGCCGCTGGTACACTTTGCCCTGCGGCTGGTTGATCGCTTCCGCCAGCCCGCGCAACTCTGCCCGGAACTGTGTGCCCTGCCGTTCAACTTCGCCAAGCGACCCCCGAAACACCAGTTGGCGCTGTTCCACATCGCCCCAGTTCACAAGCCAGCTCCGCACATGCGCGCCATCGAACAGTCCAGCCCGGACGTCCTCTTCACGGATGGACGCGTGGCTCAGCGCGCCAATCGCCTCCGTATTGTCGACGGCCAGACCCGTCGTTTGCTCCAGAGAGCGCGCCGTCAGACCGGACGAGGCTGCAAATTCGATCCCGTCAAACTGCAAAGCCCGATCGTGATCCGTGAACCCCAGAACCACACCATCACGCCGGGTAACGGCCCAGGCCCGACACACGGTCGTCGCACCCGAGGCGAGATGCTCAGCCAGGCTCATATCCGCACCTCGACAATCGGCACATTGGGAATTTCACCCGCCTTGAAACTCGCGACCGAGCTCTGAATGCTGTCCGTCCCGAAACGCACCGGCACGTCGAACTCGAAACCCGCAGTCACTGTTGCCCCAGGACCAGGCGGCTCGGAAAACGTCAGGACACCGGTCGTCAGGTCAACCGCAAAGTCGACCCCCTCCGCCTTCACGTCGCCCTGAACGCCGGCCAGTATGGTACCCTGAACAGGCTTCTGGATGCGCCGTGCATAAGACGCCTCACCCGAGACATAGGTCTTGAACAGATTGAACGCGACCGTCACACCGTCACCGGAGCCAATCACTTGGTCGTCAAACCCCGGAGCGACCAGAGAACCCGATGATCGGTAATCCGACCAATCCTTCCAGCGAAACCCGTAAAGCTGCCCGCGGCGCGCCTCGAAAAATGCGATCAGCGCATCGATATCCGCAAGGGACCGCATCCCCAACCCAGCATCGTACCGCCGCCTCGAATCCGCCCACGGCGTGTTCCGCTCCTCAAACCCGTTGGCAAGCGTGACAATCTCCGTCACCCGTTCCGGCCCCCCAACAGACCCGAAACTCAGGGTCGTCGGAAACTGCACCTCATGAAAGGACATGGACACCTCCATCCGTCAGGGCCCTCAAAGCGAACACCCGATCTTCATCTCTTCAAAAATACGCACTGACCTGCCAAACCCGCCCTGCGCACCGCCTGGCAGACGCGGCAAACGAAAAATCGAGTGCGCTCGCAGAGCGCTCAAGTTGACAGGTCACCCGTTGCGATGGCTCCGGGACAGCGCCCGGTTCATCTGGGCGGCGATCTGGCTTTGGCTGCGCTGGAAACTCGCCGCATCAGGCGTCGAGATGTTCATCACGATCTGCACCGGTCGGCCGCCGCCTTCGCTGCGCACGCCCAGGCGTCCATCCGCGCCCCGGGTCAGTGGCATAATCGCCTCAGGTCCGGCTTCTCCCATCAGCCCGACACCGTTTCGCATCGGAAAATAGGTCGGCCCCGACACCACACCACCAGACGCAAAGGGCATCACGCGACCCTGCGCAAACGATGCACCATCGGCGAAGAAACCACTGATACCGCTGGCAATCATGCCGCCAAGCTGCTGCGCCACCGGTCGAATGGCCGCCGAATATGCCGTATTGACGACCGAGCGCGCCACCGCCTCCAACGCGTCCGAGGCGCGCATGCCATCAAAGACCAACCCATCAAACGCCGAGCGCAAACCCCGTGAAAGACCTCTCGTCAAAACCTTTGCATCTGCCTCGGTCATGGCCATGGCCCGGCTGGTCTCATCCAGGCCTTCTTTCAAAGCCCGCGCCATCTCTCCAGCAGAGGCCATGGTGCCTTCGAGCGCCGAGATCTGCTCTTCAAAGGCGTCTATCCGATCACTTTCAGCCATTACCTGTCCTTCCCGTCATCCGGAAACGCGGCCGCCAGTTCTTCCAACCGCGCGCGCGACAAAGGGGCCGCGCTCCCGTCCTTGCCCAGCAAGAATGCCAGTTCCGCCGGGGTGAGATCCCAGACGTCGCGGGGCACCATGCCAAGTGCGCATCCCGCGCGCAGCAACTCACCCCAGGCAAATTTCGTCATTCGGGAAACGCGAAGGCCCGCGCCAGAAGCTGCCCGGCCAACCGTGCCGCCTCCACTGGCCCTCCTTCGATCTCAGCCGTCAGCAGGTCGCGCATATCGCCCGTCCAGCCACCGCCACGCAGGCCAGCGACGATCACCGCCAACACGTCGCGTGTCGAAAACACCCCGTTTTCAAAGCGCTCGACCATCGCAACCAGATTGTCAGCCTCCAACCCGGCTTCCAGTTCGGCCAAAGCGCCAAGCGTCAGCCGCATCACCCGCCGTTCGCCATTCAGGAACAACGGCACATCCCCCGTCCAAGGATTCCCCATCAGAGCGCCGTGAACGTCAAAGCGCCCGCAGAGGCCAACGCCAACTCATAAGTCGCCTCGCCATTATGGCTGCCCGCATACTCGATCGAGGTCACCTGGAACGGCCCTTCCACAATCCCGAAATCTGGAATGATGACCTGGAACTCCGGCGTTTCTCCATCGAAGAAGATCTGCCGGGCGCGCTCGTCGGTGCTCTCGTCCCGAAATACGCCCGACCCTGAGATGGATGCCGCCTTCACACCGGCCCCACCCAAAAGTTCCCGCCAACCATCACTTGCAAGCGACGTCACATCGACGCTTTCCGCGTTGAACGAAAGCCGGGTGGCCCGCAGCCCGGCCACGGTCTCGAATTGCCCGCCGCCCGTCATATCGAGCTTGATCAACAGGTCTTTGCCATTCTGTGCCGCCATGGGCTCCACTCCATTGAAAGTATTCAGTTATCTTCGACAATCGCACGAAACGTCATATCGATCCGCCGCACCTGTCCCGCGCGCACGCGGCGCGCCCTTGCCTTGACGAAAGACAGGTTCACCACACGACCTCGGTCCAAAACCGGCGCCGCTCCAACCAGGGCATCCGACACCGCCTCGGCAGCGACCTTGGCCGTCGCGAACCCCTCGGCATCGCTGACAATCGCCACCTCGAACCGGTGATCGCCAAGTCCGCCCGTGATGTCCGAGACGTCGCGCACCTCGCCTTCTCCGAGTGTGACGTACGTCCCACCCAGCGGCCCCGGTGGCACTTCGTCATGTATGGCCAAGCCCACCAGCGCCGTCAGGGTCGGGTCGTTGATCAAAAGCTGGTACACAGCCGCCTGCAAGGCGGAGGACGCTCCATAGCTCATGTTGCCGCCTCCTCATCCACCAGGCACTCCAGAAACCGCAGGTCGGTCGCATCGCGCACCGCCCGGATGTCAAAGACACGCGCACCGTCTCTGAACCGTTGCCCAGCCTTGGGCCGCGACGCACTCTGCGGTGGCACCGAGCGCACGGTTACACGATAGCTCACACGGCTCCGCGCCAACTCTTCACCACGCTCAAGCCGCCCTGCCGCAGGCTCTACAGCACCCCAATGCGTCCCCAGCGCCGTCCAGCCGCCCGAGAACCCGCCAGCGCCATCGTCGCTGCGCACGCGTGTCTCAAGGACAAGTTTCCGGTTGAGCCGCTTCATATCCGCCGCGCCCCGACCAGTCGGATCGGCGTGTGGCGGCGACAGATGCTCACCACGCCCAAGGGCAGGTTTGCAGCTCGCGCTACACTGGCCGACCGGTTCTCATAGTAATGCGTCGCCAGCAGAAAGACGGCCTGTTGCAAATCGGCCGGCACATCGGCCCAATCCCCGAAGCCCGCGGTAAAGACGATATCAGCGGACCCTCCCACCGGAATGGTCGGCAAGGACAACCCGACCGACACCAGGGCAGGTGCGTGTGCATCCCGCGTCAATCGATACGCCGCCGGGTCAACAACCGTGTCACCGCCCTGCAAATCCACTATGGTCAGCGACGCGATCACGCTGACCGGCGCGACGGGAAACACTTGCTGCCCAAGCGACCGCCAGGCCGAGTTGACCAACAGAAACTCGCGCGCAATCAGCGCCTTGCTTGTACGCCCCTCAATCGTCGCAATCGCTGCCCGCAAGTGCGAGACCAGCACCGCATCCTGCAATCCGTCATCGGCAAACCCGCTGCCCAACTGCAAGTGCTCCCGAAACGCCTCGACCGGCAGCGCCGCGTCTGGCACCTGGGTCTGCTCGATCAAAATCATCTACCTGACCTCCGTAGCTCGCCCGCTTGGGGCACCGTCCACCGCCCGCAAAAGGGCGAAACCGGGCGCGCGCCTCCCCGCATCACTAGGACGGAGGGGAGCAGCAGAAACGCGAGGCAAATACCGGCGCGCGCCCGGAAGCTGGCCCGTCTCCAGGCCAGCCCGATCCTCACAGCCTTACGACTATGAGAACCTCAGCAGCCGGATCGCGGCAAAGTCACTGACATCGCCACCGACACGCTTGGTCGCATAGAAAAGGACATGCGGCTTGGCCGAGAACGGATCGCGCAGAATGCGCAGGTCCGGACGTTCGGCGATGGTGTAGCCGGCGTTGAAATCACCGAAGGCAATCGAATCCGAGCCATTTGCAATGTCCGGCATGTCTTCGCAGATCAGCACCGGATAGCCGAGCAGCCGCGCAGGCTCACCCGCCGCCAGGCCATCCGTCCAAAGGAAGCGGCCTTCCGCGTCCTTGATCTGGCGGACAACACCCGCTGTTTTAGAGTTCAGAACAAAAGTCGCATTCGCCCGATAGCGTGCACCAAGGCTGTAGACCATGTTCACAAGGCCAGCGCCCGGGTTGCTCTGGTTGAAGCCACCGTCGGTGCCAGTGCGGATGTAGCCGATATTGCCCCAGCTCCAGCTCGTGTGCAGAACCGTCGGGTGGTTCAGAATGCCAAACGGTTTATCGACACCGTCGCCACTGATGAACGCCGCCGCTTCCGAGCGTGAGAAGCTGTCGGCAATACGACCGGACAGCCAGGTCTCGATGTCGAACGCGCTGTCATCCAGCAACCGCTGGCTGATCTTCGGCAAGGCCGACAACTCATGCAGCGGAATGCTGATGCGCTCAATGGTCGGCGTCGCCGTCTCGGTCGCATCCGCCGTTTCCGTGGCCCAGCCTGCACCAGTCTCGGTCGAGTCGATCAGCACGTCATAAGACGTCGCTTCCACGTTCACGACATTGGCCACCTGACGGATCGACGCCGCGCCGCGCAACACGGACTGGATCGACGCGCTGGTCTGCGGATCGACCAGGAAGCCACCGTCCCCGGCTACCGCCGTCGACATCGCCTTACCTTCAAGATCGAGACCGCGCAGATCGGCGTCCTCACCGGTGCGCAGATAGGCGTTGAAGGCCTTCTGATGCGGCGCCTCGTCTTCGACGCGCGTGGCCAGCGCCGGACGGCGCGATTGGGAAAGTGATTTGCGATCCAGCATGGTCAGTCGCTCTTCCTGTTTCTTGAGTTGATGGGTGATGTCACCGACGAGGCCCGCAAGCGCGGTCTTCACCTCTTCGGCCGCCGACTGGGGGGAAGACAAACCGTCCTCGCCCCGAGACGTCGTCTCGGGTGTGCTCATGTCAATTTTCCTCGGTTGATTGGGCGCTTAGAGGCCCTGAGCTATGTCACGACGGGCCTCTTGAATGACCGCCGCAAACTCGCGCATCAGGCCGTCCTCGGGGCTCTCCCCCTTGGCACCCACCCGCGCATCGGGAAGCATCGGGAAGGTCACAAGTGACACCTCCCAAAGCTCCAGTTCCTTCAGGCGCCGCCGCCCGTGTTCGTCTTTCGTGGACCGCACCGTGCGATAGCCGATCGACAGCCCTTCAATCGCCCCGGCCTCCAGAAGCGCCGCCGCCTCGCGCGCCCGCGCCACATCCGGCAGCAACCGGCCTTTCACATAAAGGCCCTTGCCGTCCTCACGCACCTCATCCCAGACGCCAATCGGTTCGGACGGGTCGTGCTGCCACAGCATCCGCACCCGCCGCTTCGCCGCATCAAGTGACTTCAGCGACGCCGCATAAGCCCCCGGCTCCACCACATCACCGCCGCGATCCACTGCCCCGAAGAGCGAGGCATACCCCTCAATCACCGACCCTTCGGTCACCGCCAACTTGGTCTCGATCTGGCAAAACTTGCGTTCCAAATCCATGAGCCTCACTCCTCAGCCAGTTTCGGCAAGCCCAGAAGCCCACGCTTCTCAGCCTCAGTCAGAAAGTCCGCAGACGCCACGCGCTTCCACTGCGCCTCGCGCTCCACCGCCAAAGCAGGCACCTGATCCAGGTCCGGCTTGAACATCGCAGCATCGCCCGTGAACCCCGACAGCCAATGCGACAACGCCCCACAGACCTTTGACACCAACGGTAAAACCGTCAGACGGTAAAACGCCCGGTTCGCCTCTTGATAATTCGCATAGGTCGCGTCACCCGGAATGCCCAGCAGCATCGGCGGCACACCGTAAGCCACCGCAATCTCCCGCGCCGCACCTTCCTTGGTCTTCAGAAATTCCATATCCGACGGCGAAAAGCCCATCGGCTTCCAGTCCAAACCGCCTTCCAGCAACATCGGGCGCCCGGCATTGCGCGCACCGACGTGATAGGCCTCCATCTCGTTGAGCACCCGATCATATTGCTCCGGCGTCAACGTGTCGTGCCCCTCAGGTCCCTTATAGACAATCGCACCAGAGGGACGCGCTGCATTATCCAGCAACGCCTTCGACCAGGCAGACGCTGCATTGTGCACATCGACCGCCGACGCCGCCGCCTGCATCGGAGACAGGCCATAATGGTCATCCTGCGGATGCATCGCCTTGATGTGGCAAACCGTCGACACGCCGTCCGTCACCGGGAAGCGATGCTTGCGCCCGCCAACCGCATATTCAAACGCAACCGGCCAGCCATCCGCACCGGGCACAACCGACATCCGGTCTGAGCGCAGAACATGCAACTCAAACGGCGTGCCCGCATCATCCAGAACCGCCTCTGCATAGCCGTTCCCGGTCAGCAAAATCTGCCCGTACAAAGCCTCCAGCAGTTCCGCCTGAGCCTGCCCCGCATTGGGTCGCGCCAGTAAAGACAAAAGCGGATGGCTCTCATACCGTGTCTCCGCATCCTGCAACACCAACGGCAAGGCCGCCGCCGCCTCGGCTGTCAGCTTCACCGCCCGAAACCCGACAGGGTTCCCCGTAAAGCCTGACCGCGTCAACGATCCGGTGTCCCGCGCCGACCACGCCACGCGGCCCGATCCGGCATAGGCAATCACCGGTCCGGCCGCAGACGCCTTGGTCTCCTCCGGAGCCGACCGCCGCTTCAAGAAATCAAATGCCATTTCAACTCCTTCCGCCCCACCGGGCCAATCCCGTCAGCCCAGGCTGCGCACTTGCGGCCGCCCCTCGGGCGCCGGCTTGATCATCAAATCGGTCAGCGCCCAAACGAGCGCATCCACCCGGTCCGGCGATCCGCGACCGGCAAACCCGCTGCGCAACATCAACAACATCTGATCTTCCAACGCGCTCAGCCCCCGCCGATGTGCCACCCGGCCCTGCTCGTACAAAGCCGCCACAGGTTCCGCTCGAGTGACCTTGCCACGACGGGCATGAACAGCGCGATAACTCACCGTACGCTCCACCTGGCGCACCATTTCCTCAACAAGATCACCACCTTGATTGACCTCGGCCACGATCCGGTCGGCATCGTACTTCCGATACATCTCGACCGCGCGCGTTGCCCATTCCAAAGGCGTTGCGCCCTGAAGCGTTGCATCCTCCAGAACCACAGCCTGCCAGACACCCTTGGACGCACCGGCCTTCATTCCTGCAACCACGATCCCGCACGCGTCCGAGGACGTCTTCGACGAAACGGGCGGGTCCACGGCGACCACGATCCGGTCTGGCTCGAAGTCCTGTGCTTCACCAGCCGCCATAAGCATCGCCCGTGTCCAGAGCGATCCCTCAAGCTCTTCGACCAATACGCCCTCAAGCTCCTGCCGCCCAAGCTGCGTGCCGCCGAATTGTCCCTCGACCTCTTCCAGGAAAGACGCCGCAAGGTTCGCCCGGTTCTCCTGGGTCGCCGCCTGCGTCACCACTGTGCTGTCAGACGCCATAACGCGCTTCAGCACTGGCACATCGCGCGGCGTCGTCGTAATCACCTGGCGCGGATTGTCTCCAAGCCGGAGCGCAAACTGCAACATGTCCCAGGCGTCTTCCGCTTTCGACCACTTCGCCAACTCATCGACCCAGGCCGCATCAAACTGCGGGCCCCTCAAAGCCTCATAGTCATGCGCCGAAAACACCTTCGCCTCGGCCCCGTTCGGCCAAACCAGTTTCCGTCGATCCGCAATCCATTTCGGCCGACGGTACTCAGGGGAACATGCGAGTATCCCGCTCTCCCCCTGCACCATGACGTCACGCGCCTGATCATAGGTCTCGCCCACCAGCGCCACGCGCATCGCGCGCCCGGCATCAAGCGGTCCTGAGCCTTCGACCTGCGCCCGCACCCATTCCGATCCGGCGCGCGTTTTGCCCGCGCCGCGACCGCCCATCACCACCCAGGTTTTCCAATCCCCTGCCGGTGGCAATTGATGCGGCATCGCCCAGAACTCGAACAGGTACCTCAGCCCACGAATTTCTTCATCCGTCAGGCTCCTCAAAAACGCCCTCTGCTCTGAGAGTGGCGCGGATGCGATCAACCTTGCTCCCAATGTCAGACCGGAGCTCGTCGAAATCGAGAGGGGCGTTGGCGACACGTTTGTGTCGGAAGAGAACTCGGTCTTCATGTTTCCTCATGTCGTCTGACACACGTCCACGGTTCGCACTGATGGCCGTCAAGGCCCTCGCCAGCTCCGTGGGCGGTACGGTTTCATCGGCCAGAAGCCGTTCTTTCAGGATTGCAAACGCAGCCAGAGCCTCACGCAGGGCCTCGTCACTCGTCGCCAGCAATTCACGCGATCGTTCAATGTCCAAAAAGTCGGACTCTTCATCCGCCATAAGACGCTCCACAAAAACGGGATTACAGAAAAGGAAACGCGGCAGCGGGTGTTCCCGCGCCGCGCTGTCACGTCTCCTAGCTTGCCTGAAGGTATACCCCAGACCGGACGCTCCGTCAAGCGTTAAGTTATTGATAGAATTGACAAATACCGTTCGGCGCAGTTAAGAAAGCGTAAACACAAACCGGTTTTCCATGTGTAACAAGGGCTTACTCCGCCGCCCGTTCCAACGCCCGGTAAGCCGCCACGTTCCGGTTGTGCTCGTCCAGCGTCACCGCAAAGTTGTGCCCGTCTTGCGGATTGAGCGACTTTGCGACGAAAAAGATGTACTCAGACGCCTCCGGGTTCAAAGCCGCCTCAATCGAAGCGCGCCCGGGATTCGCAATCGGCGTGGGCGGCAAGCCGTCGATGACATAGGTGTTCCAGGGGGTCCGCGCCCGCAGCTCGCTTCGGCGCAAACCACGGCCAAGCACACCCCTTCCCTCTGTCACGCCATAAATCACCGTCGGGTCGGTTTGCAGCTTGATCCCCTGCTTCAACCGGTTGTTGAACACGCTCGAAACCAAAGGGCGCTCTTCGGCAAGCGAGGTTTCTTTCTCGATGATCGACGCAAGGATCAAAGCCTCTTCCGGTGTCTCTACAGCAGTGCTCTCCGACCGCGCCGCCCAGGCATCCTGCAACCATTCCTGCTGCTGCGCCGCCATCTCGGCCAGCAGCTCGTTACGATCATCCCCGGGGCGCACCGCAAACTCACGCGGTGCCAGCGCGCCTTCCGCTGGCACTTCCGCAATCTCTCCTGTCAGGATCTCGGTCGCGTTCAACCCTTCCACGACCTGCCAGCTTGTCACGCCTTCCACGACGACAAGCCGATACTGCGTCGCCACGTCTTCCAAAGCCGCCGTATACTCCGCCGGAACCTCCCCCTCCGCCTTTGGGTCAAACTCCGCCGTGATCACGAATTCCTGCGTTTCGGGATCCAATTCCCGAACGCGCTTTTCCTGCCCGTTGACGGCAATGATATAGAGAATCTCCGTCCCGCAAGATGATCGCCCGTCGCCCGTGACTTTCGCCACGATCTCCTGCATCGACAAGCCAGGCTCAATCAGGAACGACCCCGCCTTCAGTTGCGGTGCCTTGCCCGTGTAATCCGCACCCAACCGGTAAATCGTCGCGTTCGAGATCGCGCCCTGTTCTGCCAGGTCATTTGCCACACCGGTCATCGAACCGCCCTGCGGCACCTGCAAACAGATCGCGCGCTCCAACGGCCCTTGCGACACGTATTGCGACTGGCCCCACGCAATCACCCCGGCAACAGCCACGAGAGCAACCACCAGAAGCGTCAGCATGTTGGAAGCCATGTTACGCCACATCAGCGATCCATCCGTCCCATCACCAGCGACGCGTTCGTGCCGCCGAACCCAAAGCTGTTGGACAGTGCGATGCCGATGTCCCGCTCACGCTTGGCGTTCGGAGCCAGATCAAGCATCGGTTCCACCGCCGGGTTGTCCAGATTGATTGTCGGCGGCGCCACCTGGTCGCGTAAGCTGAGAATGCAGAAGATCGCCTCGACAGCGCCCGCCGCCCCAAGAAGGTGACCAATCGACGACTTGGTGGACGTCATCGTCGCGCCCTTGGCTGCATCGCCCATCACACGCTCGACCGCACCAAGCTCAATGGTATCCGCCATCGTCGAGGTGCCATGCGCATTGATGTAATGCACATCCGCCCCGGTCAGCCCGGCACTGCGCAGCGCGTTGCGCATCGCACGTTCACCGCCTTCGCCATCCTCAGAAGGCGCGGTGATGTGATAGGCGTCACCAGACAGACCATAGCCCAAGATCTCGGCATAGATCTTCGCCCCCCGTGCCTTCGCGTGCTCATACTCTTCCAGCACAACCACACCCGCACCCTCGCCCATGACAAACCCGTCCCGGTCCGCATCATAGGGGCGAGACGCTTTTTCAGGCTCATTCCCGCGCTTGGTTGAAAGCGCCTTGCAGGCATTGAAACCGGCAATGCCGATCTCACAAATCGGGCTTTCAGCCCCGCCTGCAACCATGACATCGGCATCGTTCAGCATGATCAGGCGCGCCGCATCGCCAATCGCATGCGCACCGGTTGAACACGCCGTCACAACCGAATGGTTCGGTCCCTTGAACCCAAACCGGATCGAGACCTGGCCCGACACCAGATTGATCAGCGCCGAAGGAATGAAGAACGGCGACACACGGCGCGGCCCGCGCTCTTTCAAAAGCACCGCGGTTTCCGCAATCGTTTGAAGCCCCCCGATGCCCGAGCCGATCATCACACCGGTCCGCTCCAGGCTTTCCGCATCGGTGGGCGCCCATCCCGCGTCTTTCACCGCCTGCTCGGCGGCGGCCATCCCATAGAGAATAAACTCGTCGACCTTGCGCTGCTCCTTTGGCTCCATCCAGTCGTTGGGATTGAACGTGCCGTCCGACCCATCGCCCCTTGGTACCTCGCAGGCATATGTTGTCGCCAGATGTCCGGCATCAAACCGTGTGATTGTGCCCGCTGCCGATTGCCCCGCCAGCAGGCGCGACCAGGTGTTTTCAACACCTGACGCCAATGGCGAAACCATTCCCAGACCTGTCACGACCACTCGACGCATCGGCTGCTCCTCTCGTCTCTTGGCCCGAGACATACACGCGCCCCTGAAGGGGTGCAATCTGGCGGCACCACATGGCGTGTTAACCGAAGCGAAAATTGGCCGGGATATAAAGCGCGGTACCAACTCTGCTGAACCATGATGACACTGACATTCCGCTTCCTGTTGATCGCAACCCTGACCTCGGTTTCACCCACCATGGGCCATGCCCGTTGTGAAGGCGCGGTCATGCTTACAACATTCCACAACGCCTACACGATTGCACTGACAGGGGGCGCGCAGGCACAAAGACAGTCGGCCAGAACTCTGCTGGTTCTTGCAGGGGGCAAACCGCGGAACAGATTGCACGTCACGTCGCGCCCTCAGGCGCGATCATTGATGTGCCGCGCCTCTCGAATGTTCTTGAAGATGCACGCACCTTCGCGAAACAAACCCTCTCTCAGAGACGCACGGATGACACGGATTTCCGCCATGGCAAAAACGTTGAATGGCTGGGCGAACAGGTCCTGTCAACGAACTGTAAAGGCAGTGCCGCGAGTGCCAGCCTCACGCCCGACCGGTCACCGGACGCGCGGGCCACGTTCCGAACCGTTTCCTATCGCTCGGCGGAGGATGGGGGTTTGGCCGGTGGCGCCGCGTTTATCGGGCTTGCGGCACTGCTTCTCGCAGGGATTGGCGCTGCTTACCTGTTTCTCCGCTCGAACTTAATGCGCAAACGCAAGGTCGAACGTTTGCCCCGTTTCCCGATTGCGATGGCCCTTGAACTCACCTTCACCACCCCCGCTGGCGAAATGCAGGAAGCGCAGGGCGAAGCGCTGGACATTTCGCAAGGCGGTCTCAAACTCCGCTGGGACGAGCCGCCGCCAACCGGCACTTTGGCCACGATGACGCTCCTCGGGCTCCAACGGTTATCTCGGGTGATCTGGGCCAACCAGCATTATGCAGGTGTGATGTTTGAAGAGACGCTGACAAAAGCGGAACTAAAATCGCTGACAGAAACGCACGCGCCTGTTTGATGACAAAACGGCGCCCGAGGGCGCCGCTTTGCAAAGCGTGAGCCTGAAAATCAGGCAGCGTCTTTGATGAATTTCACGGCATCGCCGAAGGTCTGGATCGTCTCGGCTGCGTCATCCGGAATTTCAATCCCGAACTCTTCTTCGAAAGCCATCACCAATTCCACAGTGTCCAGGCTGTCTGCGCCCAGGTCATCAATGAAAGAAGCGTTCTCGGTCACTTTGCCTTCTTCAACGCCAAGATGCTCGACGACGATCTTTTTCGTCCGATCTTCGATGTCGCTCATATCAATTCCTCATGTTTCCTCGGGCATTACCCCGTCGTTCACCCGCCAACACTGGCGATTTCCGCTCTCAGGCGGGGATGACGCGCCGCGTAACGTATCAAGCCTTGAAAGGCAAACACTAATCTCGCTGCGCCGCGGCGCCTATAACATGGCCATTCCACCGTTGATGTGCAACGTGGCGCCTGTCACGTAACCCGCTTCATCGCTCGCCAGATAAAGCACGGCCGCGGCAATCTCCGACGGTTCGCCCATGCGGCCCGCCGGTACCTGCGCCAGAATACCGGTCTTCTGATCATCCGTCAGCTTGTCGGTCATCGCCGTCGTGATAAAGCCCGGCGCCACCGCGTTCACGGTGATCCCACGGCTCGCCACCTCATAGGCGAGCGATTTCGACATGCCCACCAGACCGGCTTTCGAGGCCGCATAATTGGCCTGCCCCGGATTGCCCGTCGCCCCCACGATTGAGGAGACATTCACAATGCGCCCCCACCGCGCCTTCATCATGCCGCGAATGACACCTTTCGACAAAACCATTGCCGAGCGAAGGTTTACGTTCAAAACCTCATCCCATT
The DNA here is from genome assembly GCA_038532095.1 of Pseudomonadota bacterium. Taxonomy (GTDB): domain Bacteria; phylum Pseudomonadota; class Alphaproteobacteria; order Rhodobacterales; family Rhodobacteraceae; genus JAJDOD01. The sequence continues at coordinate 2,542 of JBCBBB010000026.1, read as the reverse complement.
CCTCGGTCGACATGCGCATGAAAAGGTTGTCCCGCGTGATGCCTGCATTGTTGACAAGGATATCGACCGAGCCCATCGCCTCCGCCGCTTGCTTCGGCAACGCCTCCACCGCGTCAGCATCGCTGAGATTGCAAGGCAACACATACGCCCGCTCTCCAAGCTCCTTAGCCAGCGCTTCAAGCGGTTCCGTCCGGGTTCCGGACAACCCGACAGAGGCACCCGCCCCATGCATAGCGCGCGCGATATCCGCCCCAATTCCTCCGGATGCTCCGGTCACCAATGCCGACTTCCCGCTCAGATCGAACATGACCTCTCCTTCATCTCTTCGCAAATACGCAAACTCATCCCTGCAAGGCCGCCGCGGCCTCCGCGACATCGCGCGCCGTTCCCACCGCGCGCGTCTCGGCGTCTTTCGCAATGCGGCGGATCATGCCCGACAGCGCCTTGCCCGCGCCCACTTCCCAAAACGCGTCCACGCCTTGTCCGGCCATCCACTCGACCGACGACCGCCAGCGCACGCGACCGGCAACCTGCTCCACCAGCAGGCGGCGGATATCATCCGGAGAGCTGACCGCCTCGGCCACCACATTGGCAACGACGGGCACGGAGGGTGCGTTGATCGCGACATCCTTCAACGCCTCGGCCATCGCCTCCGCTGCCGGTTGCATCAGGGCGCAATGGAACGGTGCAGACACCGGCAACGGCAGGGCCCGCTTTGCCCCGCGCTCCTTGGCCATCGCCACAACCCGGTCGATCGCTGACTTGGACCCGGACACGACCGTTTGCGCCGGGTCGTTTTCGTTCGCGACCTCGCAAACCTCGCCCTCCGCCGCATCAGCGGCAAGCGCTTCAACGGCCTCGATGTCGAGCCCGAGGACCGCGGCCATCGCCCCTTCGCCCACCGGCACCGCGCTTTGCATAGCCTCTCCGCGCAACCGCAGAAGCCTCGCAGTATCCGCCAAATCCAGCGCCCCTGCCGCGCAGAGCGCCGAGTACTCGCCCAGCGAATGCCCCGCCACAAAAGACGCTGCGGTCACGGAAACACCTTCAGCTTCCAAAGCCCGCACCGCCGCCATCGACGTTGCCATCAACGCAGGCTGCGCGTTCTGCGTGAGCGTCAGCGTCTCCGCGTCCCCCTCCCAGATCAACGCGGAGAGCTTCTCTCCCAGCGCCTCATCCACCTCGTCGAACACAGCCTGTGCCGCCGGATAGGCGTCCGCCAGATCGCGTCCCATACCAATGGTTTGCGCGCCCTGGCCCGGAAAGACAAACGCCAAGCTCATGGATTTCTTCCTTTTTCTTGCTTTGCTCGCCCGTGATCAGGTCGTTACATCGACAACGACACGACCCCGCACCTGACCTTTCAGAATGTCCGCGCCCAGTTTCGGCAAGTCGCCAAGACCAGCGTCCACGATCATCGCGTCCAGTTTGTCCATCGGAAGGTCACTGGCGATCCGCCCCCAGGCGCGAAGCCTGTTCTCATAGGGCTGCATGACGGAGTCGATACCAAGCAGGTTCATACCCCGAAGCAGGAACGGAATGACGGTCGCCGGAAGCCCGGCACCGCCCGCAAGACCCACGGCGGCAACAGAGGAGCCATACTTCATCTGTCCCAGAACACGCGCCAGCATCGGGCCGCCTACTGCGTCCACACAACCGGCCCATGTTTCGGCCTCAAGCGGACGCTTGACAGTCTCGGCCAGGTCCTCACGCGGCACGATCTTTGTCGCCCCGAGGGAGGTCAGGTAGTCAGCCGTTTCCGGACGCCCGGTGACGCCCGCAACGTCATAGCCAAGCTTCGACAAAATCGCCGTGGCGACTGAGCCCACACCGCCCGCGGCGCCGGTGACAAGAACCTCACCATCGCCCGCTTTCAGGCCGTGATCTTCCAGCGCCATGACCGCCAGCATCGCGGTAAACCCGGCGGTGCCCACAGCCATCGCCTGGCGTGTTGTCAGCACAGCGGGCAAAGGCACCAGCCAATCCGCGTTGACGCGTGCCTTCTCGGCATAACCACCCCAATGCATTTCGCCGACACGCCACCCGGTCAGCACGACCTTGTCGCCAGGCTTATAGCGATCGTCGTCGGAGCTTTCGACGGTCCCCGCAAAGTCGATCCCAGGCACATGCGGATAGTTCCGCACCAATCCACCACCAGGGCCAACGCAAAGCCCGTCTTTGTAATTCACAGTCGAGTACTCGACCGCGACGGTGACATTGCCGTCAGGCAAACGATCTTCGTCAATTTTGCGCACGTCTGCGCTGGTCTGACCCTGTTCATCTTTTTCGACAATCAATGCTCGAAACATGCGCGCACTCCCTTTTGGCCTTGGCTACACGTGTTCCGAGACAACGAAAAGGGGACTCTTCACCCAAGACCGCTCCACTTCAAAAATCTGCTCCGGTGGGCCGCTTCAAACAATCCCACAATTGACCGTTGCGCTTGAACGGATGCGCGCAAACCCTTATGTTCCTTATGTCTCTTCGGGGACTATGGACATAAACGCGCTCGTAATAAGCGGATCGGACCCGGGGGCGGTAC
>JBCBBB010000025.1:0-28949 GCA_038532095.1 Pseudomonadota bacterium | reverse complement strand
ACACCTCGGCCCCCGGGACATGGAGGACGTATCGACCGGCTTTTGCCGCGCGTTTCATCAACTCGACCTCTTCCCAGTAAAGGAAAAAGCGCGGGTCGAACCCGCCCAAATCGACCAAAGCGCGAAACCGGGCAAGAACACAGGCGCCCGACACCCAATCCACGCGCCGCGTTTGGCTTCCGCTTTCAAGGCCCATACGCCAGGCGGGCATGGCGGCGTTGAACCGTCGGCTGTTGATTGCGCGCTGAAACACGGTGCCAAGATGGGGAAACCGGAACGCGGCATGACGCAGCGCGGCTGTCTCTGGCAAACGAAGCGACGGGCCCGCGAAATCCGCCGCACTGTCGGCTTTCAGCGCTGCGATCAAACGCGACAACGCGTCGGACCGGACATGCGCATCGGGGTTCATCAACAGCACGAACTCAGGTGGAGGGTGTTTGGCCTGTAGCCGCTCCAACGCCATGTTATTGGCGCGACCGAACCCCACATTTGTCTGGTTCCGCACCAGTTCGACGCGCCCGCAGAGCTCAGGTCGTGACAAAGCCGCTTCGAGATGTGCCACACCACGAGAGGGCCCTGGATTGTCGACAATCAACACCCGAAGCGTCGCGCCGCTCGGCTGCGCCAAAAGGCTGGCTGCGGCGGCAAGCGCACTCTCCGCTGTCTCATAGTTGACGATGATCGCGGCCACCCCAGCGTCGCCAATGGGCTCGGTCAGCTTGGGCACCCTATTCTTGCGCGATCCACTGCGACGTCATCAATCCAGACGACATAGTCCTGCTGGATAGGCTGATAGAGTGTGAAGCCGATGTTCAAAGCACGAAACGGTCGCATGTCAAAGGCGACACCGCCCGCCTCCCCGATCACGGTCAGCGCGTCACGCTCAATGCCATCCCAGAAGAGTCGGGAGGTGTTGGTCAGACCATCGAACTGCCACTCGACACAGTGCCATTGCCCCGGGTCGACCCGCGCGTTCAGGTCGTCATCCTGGCTTAACTCGCTGAAACCGTCAGGGCGTGGCCGCATCTCGTGGTTCCAGTTGAAATAGTTCCGCCCCAGCTCCGGCACGGATATCCCGCCATAGCGATACATGCGGATTGGGTCGCTGTCGGCCATGGCTTCGATCAGGTTCCAATGGACAAGCCCCTCGGTCTTCGGTCGCTCGGCATCGATCCGGAAGGATAGGCGCCCCCAGAAGCCGTTTTCAGCGACAGGAAAGATCGACTTGTTCTGCATATAGGCCCATTGCCGATCCTGCATGACGGCAATCCGGGCCGCGTGTTGGCCGGAAACGGCGTGGGCGTTGTCGATTGCAATCGAACTGCCTGCGCCAAGTTGCAATGACCAAAGCTCCGGGTTTGGCGGATCGCCCACCGCGCGGCCTTCAAACGTGTCGCAGAGAAGAAGATCGGCGCGGTCGCACGCGAGCCCGGCATGCGCGCCAGACATGAGACACACCAGCAAGACCGCGCGCTGAAGCGACCTGCGGCGCTCACGCATCAACTCAGAGCCTGAAATTCCACACGGCGGTTCTCGGGTGCGCGCGGGTCCGCTTCATTGTCGGGAAACGCCTCACCATATCCGACCATTTCCAGACGCGTGGCCGGGATCCCGCATGTGGACATCAGGTGTCGCCCGACCTCTTGCGCGCGAAGCTCCGACAGCCGTTGGTTATAGACATCCGATCCGGCGCTGTCTGTGTGGCCAATGATACGAAAGACACGCACATTATCCGCTTTCTGCATAACCCGGCACATCTGGTCGAGCGTTGGCTTTTCCGACGGTTTCAGGGCGGCGCTGTCGAACTCGAAACTGATCCGGACGTTGATCTCAAGCGCATCGTCAAACCGGACAACAGTGCCTTCGGTCTTGATATCGGCAAGGCTGGTCAGGCCATCGCCGCCCGTTGTCCCGCCTTGTGCTTCGCCCGTCGCCACGGCGGCACTGCCCGAACTTGTCACAACGCTCAGGCCGCGTGTTGCGCTGGTTCCCAGCGTCTCTTGCGCATCGATCTGGCGTTGCATGAGGTTCAGCAATTCATCGTCGGTCACGCTCTGGGCCTGCGCGCTTGCTGCAAGAAGCCCAATGGTGAGGCTGGTGAAGAAAATACGGCGCATCGTTTACCTCATGAAAATCCCTTAAACGATGGCGATTTTACGCTATCATCGGCTCAAATTCAATTCGGCAAACGCTGCCCCAAGGCGGCATGCGCCGTGTTTTCACGGAAGTTTCTCATTGTTCTGAGGTCCTTGCCCCGCCCATGAAAGAACCGACAACCCTGGTGCCAGAGTTTTCTGCGTCGTCCCTGAGTTACCGTGGCGCGGGCATGACCCATGCCGGGCGGGTGCGAGAGGAGAATGAAGATTCCATCCTCACCGACCCAACCGATGTGTTCTGGGCAATCGCAGATGGCATGGGCGGGTATGGGCATGGTCAAACCGCATCCGAGATTGTGATCGACTGGCTCAGCCGGATGCAGGATGACGGAGATGTGCGCGGGCAGCTCGACACGCTGTTGGTCGCCGCCAACAGGGATATTCAGGTGCGCGCCCATGAACTGGGCTCCGAGCGGATCGGTGCCACCGTGATTGCCCTCAAGCTGGACAAAAGCTGGGGCCATATCGCCTGGGTCGGAGATTGCCGCGCCTATGTCTGCCGGGAAGGGCGCTTGCAACAGCTGACCCGTGACCACACTGTGGTCGAAGAACTGGTGCGGGATGGCTTGCTGGAGCCCGAGAACGCCAGAGGCCACGTGAATGCCAATGTGGTCACGCGCGCGGTCGGCGCGGAACCGGTTCTTGACGTCGAACATCGCACCGTGCCGCTTTTTACCGAAGATCGGATCATCCTCTGCTCTGACGGGCTGACAACCAGCCTCGAAGACGCGGACATTCTGGGCCATGTCGCCGCCGCCCCTGACCCGGAGGCCGCCGCCCGCTTCCTGTTGGCGGACGCGCTTGCCAAAGGGGCGCCCGACAATGTCTCGGTCATCGTCATCTTCGCGGAAGGGTCCGAGCCGTGAAACAAGGGACATTGATCGGCCCGATCATCATCGCCATCGGCCTTGTGGTTGCGGCCATTTCCTTTGCCCTGGTTGGGGCCGTCATGGATCAGGCCAAAGGAACGACCGAATTGCGCGTGGAACGGCTGGAATCGGAGCTGGAGGACATGCGTTCGGCCCTCGACACCGCAACCGAACGGGTGCGCCAGACCGAGGCGGAGGTGCAACGCCTTCTCGGCGACATCGCGCGGCAGGCCAGCCAGGTCTCCACCACGCCCGCACCTGTCGCGACACCCCTCGACCCGTCCACCGATCATGTCGAGGTTGAAGACATGACCGAGGTCATGACGTTGAACCGGGGACGCTTCAATGTCGGGATCACCCAGCCCAACAACCGCGTCATGCTCGAAATCCTGGGACGACCGCGCCAGAACCTGTCGCAGGACTGCAAATCGATCACCAATCCCGACATCAAGTCGCTGCTGGAAACCCGGCAGGTGGGTCCGATCCGTGTGACATTGATCCGGCCCGCCCTGGAATCCCTTGAACGGATTATGGCCAAGCTCCAGCGGACCGAGCCTGAGATCTACGAAGCTGTCGGCACCGCCGGGGCGATTTGCGCCCGGTTCGTCCGCGGCTCGGCCCGTGCGATTTCCAACCATTCCTGGGGCACGGCCATCGATATCAAGCTGGAAGGGAAACTCGACGGGTTCGGCGATGGCGGCACGCAGTTCGGGCTGCTGCTGGTGGCTGAGTTGTTCAACGAAGAAGGTTGGTTCTGGGGCGCGACATATACACGAGAAGACAGCATGCACTTTGAAGTCGGTGTCGAGAAACTGCGGGAATGGGCCGCCGCCGGACGACTCTGAGCGATGACGGAAACGGCGTATCATCGCGAAACTGCGGCTGTCCGGGACGTGCTCGACCGGTTGGACGGCATGAAGGCCACAAGTGAGCGCGCCTTGGCGGAACATGTGGGACAGGTGCTCAATGACTACGCCACGCGGCTTTCGGGCTCAGATGTTCCCGCGACATCCATTCGACCGGCGCGCTACGCGCTGGCCGTTCTTTTGGATACCAAAATCCGCAACGTCTCCTGGATCAAGTTGAGCGCGTGGCTGGCCGCGGCGCATGTGCACCTGTTTGATCGCCGTGAGGTGACGGTAGAAACACTGCACCAATTCGCGGACACGGCCCAGGATCAAGGACACGACTTCGCCGATCTGGAGCTGTTCCTGCGCGACATCTCGGCCGAGATCGAAGGCCAGCGCCAAACGCGCACCGGATTTTCACGCGCGCCGGCGGTGCTCTTCTCCTTATGGCTCGTCGTGTTTCTGGCCAGCCTCGCGGGCTATGCCGCGTTTCTTGACTATCGCTACCATGCCGATGTGCGACGCGGGTTTGAAGCAGGGCTGGCGGACCTGCCTGCCGAGAAGAGCCCGGAGCGGCTGTCGGCTGTGGCCCGCCTTTATGGCGAGGTCAGGACTGTCTCGGAAGCAGGCCCCCTGCTGCGTGTCCTGAACCGTCCGATCTGGACCAGTGTGCCGGAGGCCGAAGCGGTCTATCGCGCGGAAGCCGCCGCTGTTCTGCCGGATGCCTTGCGCGAAGCGATTGGGGAAGCGTTGGCCACCGAAGGCGACAGTCTTGCACTCTATGACACGTTGCGCGCCTGGTCGATCCTGACCGGACGGTCCGACTGGGCGCCCGCCTTTCTCGCCGGGTGGGTGGAGGCGCGTTCGGACACGCTGGGGACAGGAACCCTGTCGGCACATATCTTCTATCTCGACGGGCCGGAACCGCGCCTTGCTGTGCCGGATGAAGAATTGATGGCCCAGGCCCGCGATTTCGCGATTGAGGCGACCGAGGCGGAACGCGCTTTTCTTGAACTGCTCCGCTTGCCAGATATGCGTGCGCTCGGGCACTGGCAGCCCGCGGACCACATTGCCGAGATCGAGGATGTGTTTGTCCTGAGATCGGGCCAGCCTTTGAGCCAGGGTGTCCCACACGCCTTCACCCGTCCAGGCTGGACCCTCGCGACGCGCGATGGCGTGGAACAAGCGATCCGCACGGCACGCATCGAAGCGGCGCGACTGTTCCCGCGCCCGGCGGCCACGTCATTCGACAGCCGCAACGAGGTTCTTGAGAGGCTCCAGGTGACAACGCTGTCCGTCTGGACCGACTGGCTGGAGGACTTGCGTGTTCGGCCCTTCACCGACGCAAGAAGCGCGGTCAACGTGTCGGGCGCGTTGTCGCGCCGCGCCTCACCCCTGATGCAGGTGATTGAAACCGTGTGGCGCGAAGCGGGGGGCGACGACCCCACGCGGCCCGTTGAATTGAAGGCCCTGATCGACGCGCAATTCGGCGCAGTGATCACCTATGCGCAATCGGGTGCGATCTCTCAGCTCAGCGGTCTCTTTGCGACGCTCAACGTGGCGCTCAGCGCGATGGCCGATGATGACACGAGAGGCATTGACGCGCTGATGGGTCTGCAAGAACGCGCGCGGTCCGTTGCCGCCCTGGAGGAGGCCCCGCCCCTTGTCGCCCAGATCGCCGAGGATGTGCTGGCGCAAACCAGTGCCACCCATGCCCGGGTGCTCACCAACCCTCTCACACGCGAATGGCAGGCGCGCGTCTATCCGATCTGCCAGCGCGCGGTCGATGGCCGGTATCCATTCCACAGCGGCGGGGACGTCGATCTTGCAAGTTTCGACGCGTTCTTCGGTGCTCGCGGAGCCCTGACACGCTTCTACCAGCTTTATGCCGAACGCAACCTCGACACGTCAGGCGAAACATGGCGCTGGACCACCGAGGCGCGGCTTTCGGGCGTAACGTCTGAGAGCGCCGCGTTTCTGCAACGCGCCATGACAGTTGCACAGATCTTTTACGCCGATGGCGGCGCCTTCGGGTCGCGCTTTGACATTGCCTCGCTCGCTGTGCGCGGCAACGCGGATGTGCGTCTTGGGGGCACCCGTGTTGCCATGCGTGGCGACGGACAACAACTTGTCTGGCCGGGACCAAATCCGATGGATGGCATGCAAGTCACCTTTGCCGAGGGCAGCGCGAATGCCCGTGTCGACGTGCCGGGCGTCTGGGGGTTTCTGCGGCTCATGGATCAGACCAACATCCGCAACCGGGATGAAGGACGCCGGCAATTGGTCGATCTGCGCGTCGACGGCGGACGGCTCTTCTTCGAGCTTGCCTTTGACACACCGTTCAACCCGGTGGCGACCCGCTCTTACATTCGCGGGATCACCTGCCCACCGGTGCTGTGAAACTGCCATTCACGATCCACACTTTTCCCTCGGGCTTCGCGAGAATTGCGGTAGGATGAACCCGATTTCATGACGGGGATGTCTTATGTCCGAAGGCCGCAGCATAACCGCAACAACACCATTGGGTGACGAAAAACTCCTGTTTTCAAGCATGAGCGGGCATGAGGCGATTTCGCAGTGCTTCACCTTCCGAACGGTTCTGCTGTCCGATGACATCGACATCCAGTCGGAAGACCTGCTGGGCCTCGATGTGACAATCAAGATCACAAGCGACCGGGGCGAGCGGTTCTTTCACGGGCTGGTTGACCAGTTTGCAGTGTCCGAGTTCGGGTCCGAGCGCACAGAATATGTCGCTGTCCTGCGCCCGTGGCTCTGGTTTCTCGGCAAGACATCTGACAGCCGCATCTTTCAGAACATGAGCGTTGTGGAAATTGTCGAGGAAGTGTTCTCGGCCTATCCGAACGCCAGTTTTGAGAAGCGCTTGCAGGAATCCTATCCGCCCCGCGAATACTGCGTGCAATACGACGAATCCGATCTGAATTTCGTCTCACGCCTGCTGGAACATGAAGGGATCGCGTATTTCTTCGAATATGAAGACGGCGCACACACGATGATCCTGACCGATGCAAACGCCAAGCTGCAACCTGCCTCCGGCTATGAGGAGTTGCTTTACCAGTCCGATAGCGACACCGGGCGCGATATAGACGAAGGCATCATGCGCTGGCATCGCACCGACAGCGCTGTGTCCGGCAGCTATACCCAGACCGACTACGATTTCACCAAGCCGTCAGCAGACCTGAAGGTACGAAGCGAAACCCCCTTTTCGCACGAACTGGCCGACGGCAAGCAGTACTATTACCCCGGCACCTACATGGAAATCGACCGGGGCGAGACCTTGGCCGGTGTCCGTCTTGAAGAAGTACAGACCGCGCATCACCGGATCGAGGCCCGGTCGAGCGCCCTCGGCCCGGCCGCAGGGTGTGTCTTTGACCTGGCCGAGTACCCGCGCGAGGCAGAGAACGAAAAATACATCGTGCTGGAAGCGCATTATGATTTGGCAGACGATCAGTATCGTTCGGGCGGGGGCCTTGGCGGCACTGGGTTTCAGGCGGTCTACAGCCTGATGCCCGACACCCTGCCCTACCGTCCGGCTCGAAACACACCTGTGCCGGTGATGCGCGGGCCCCAAACCGCCGTCGTCGTCGGACCTTCGGGTGAAGAGATTTATACCGACGAGTACTCCCGCGTGAAGGTCCAGTTTCACTGGGACAGGCTGGGGGCGAAGGATGAAAACACCACCTGTTTCATCCGCGTCAGTTCAGTTTGGGCGGGCAGTGGTTGGGGGTTCATCCAGATCCCGCGGATCGGGCAGGAAGTCATCGTGGACTTTCTGGAAGGTGACCCCGATCAGCCGATCATCACCGGCAGGGTTTACAACGCCAACCAGATGCCGCCCTACGGTCTGCCCGGAAGCGCAACACAGTCGGGGTGGAAGTCCAATTCCTCCCCCGGGGGTGGGGGTTGGAACGAGTTGCGTTTTGAAGACAAGAAAGGGTCGGAAGAGGTCTATTTCCAGGCGGAAAAGGACCACAATGAGCTGGTCAAGAACAACGAAACCCGCACCATTGGCAATGACTGGGTCGAGGATGTCGGCCACGATGCCACGCAGTCGATCGGAAACGATCGCACCGAAAGCGTGGTCAACAACAAGTCCACATCCGTCGGCGTCGACCGCACCGTCTCCATCGGCAACAACGATACCGAAAGTGTGGGTGTTGACCGCAGCCTCAGCGTCGGCAGCAACGAAACCATCTCGGTTGGCGTCGATTCCACAGAAACCATTGGCAGCAATCACACGCAAAGCGTGGGCAGTTCGCAAACGCTTTCGGTGGGCACAACACGGACGCGCACAGTTGGCGTGGCCGAAACCGTAGGCATTGGCGCGGCGCAATCGATCAATGTGGGCGCGGCCCGCAGCATCGTTGTCGCGGCGCTCCAGTCTCACGGCATTGGTGCCGATGATGTCTGGACCATCGGTGGATCACAGACCGTTACAATCGCCGACAATCAGACATTTGCAATTGCCTCAGATCAGGGCATCACGACCGGCGGCAATCACTCCGAGACCATCGGCGGCGACAGCTCCACCTCCGTTGGGGGCAAAGCGCTGCTGGACGTTGGCGCAGAAATGGCCGTGAATGTGGGAGCGACCCTCGCCATCAACGCGGCGGACGAAATCGCGATCACCTGTGGCGACGCGTCGATCCTGATGAAAAAGGACGGCACGATCAACATCAAGGGCAAGGACATCACCTTGAAAGGCTCCGGCAAGATCAACGTCGACGCCTCCAGCGATGTCACCATCAAGGGCAGCAAGATCAACCAGAATTAGCAAAAATTTTGGCTGCGATTACATCCGATGACGAAGCACGCTAGTCACCACATCCCTGAGTGCAAGTGTCTCCGGCAGATGGGGGAATGTTGACTTCGCACTTACAACATCCCTTATCGTTGCACGTAAAGCAGCTGGTATAGCCGCCGGTCGGCATTCCATCATCATCCCTGTAAATTATCGTCTGGCACCCGTCGTGGCCGCCCTCAACGTTCGATCCTGCAATCTCAAACAACTTGCCGACCGCGGTGTCGACTGACCGCCGAATGGATTCATCCAAATCTGAATACCCCACCAACCGGCGGTCAAGAACATCTACGTAAAGCTTATCTCGGAATTCGGCTTCCGAAACTGGCTTATAGTCCTCGGTTGCCTCTTGAGCGAAGGCTGAAAAATTGGCGAAAAATGCAGCTACCAACAAAACGAACAATGCGCGCGCTATAGTCATGACGTCCTCCAAAAAAGTAAAAATTATTGACCTAAAGTAACATATCGCTGTGCATGTACCAAGAAGCTGGAACTGAGCTGTTCAGCTTGCAGCCGCCGAGAAGATCGCTTCCAGCGTTTCCTCGTCACAGGGCATCGGGGTCCCACCAGCCAGCCAAAGCGCCGCTGATCCGTTTGGACCGTCGCGCAGCGCGGGCTCGATGTTGGTCAACCGGGCAAATGCCGCATCAAGGCGCGCCTCACCCGCCGCTACCGCTTTGATCTCGGCCGCTGCACCGTCGCACCAGGCATCCGCCGCCTCCAGCGACAGCTGCGCACCATCTGTCACCGCCAGCAGCGGAAACCGGCGCCCCACGGCATCCTTGCTGTCCAAAGCCACGAAAAGAACAAGCGTTTCATCAAACTCCAAAAGTCCCCGGACGCCCCCCTCCGGCCAGTGCGCGCTCCGCACAGCCAGGTGCACCGACACCCAACGGTCGAGCATGCGCCGAAGGGGGGCGGGCACGCCGCGGGACACAAAATCGCCAGTTTCCGGTGCCTTGCCAAAAAGGCCCGGACCTATGCTCACCGAAACAGGTCCGGGCATTGAAACCCGGAAAACATGGTGAGATCGAAGGGATTTTCCACGCTGTTGGCGCGCAGCTCAAAGTCAGCCCTGAACCCGCCCGCCGACAGGGCCAGGCGGAAGGCTTCCGGCACGCCAGCCGGGCGCAAACTGCCGTTCCGCAACAGACGCAGGATCGCCCAACTGCCCCGCTCTGTCGTCACCGCATCCCCTGCCCCACTGATCGGCGTGAACGACAGGGTCACCTGGTTCGACCGGTTGGGACCGGGCCAGTCAATCGCCATCGGGGCGACGGCGGAATGGAAATACACCACCGATTGACCATCAATGTTGACCGTGACCTGCCGTGCATTCGACGACAGGTCCAACGGCTCCAGCGTGAAGGACAGGGACGGCTCACTTCCACCGGCAAACAGGGCATCGCGTATGACACGCGCCTGCTGGAACATGGCAAGCTGCGTCGCATCAAGCCCGAAATCCTGCCGCCACTGCCATGTCGGCGCAGAGGTATCGATGTATTGAAACAGGCTGTCATTGATAAACGTGTCAAACAAGCCACCGCTGCCAAAGAGGCGGGCAAAATCGCGTGTGTTCACATCCGTCCGGCTCGACGGATCAAACGGGTACCGCCCGTTCAGCGCCGAGGTGCAAAACGGCAGCACATTGGCCTGAAGCCGCGCGTTCAGTTGATCGATGACCGCCGCCCGCGTCACCGTTGTGGCGTCGCCCGCAATGCTCATCACCCAGGCGTTGATTGGCGGCGGCAAGGTCTGCGCAATGTTCGACACACCGCCGATCAGTTTTGGCAAACCACCCCGCGCCAGCAGAGTTTCCTGCGCGTTGGGGCTGGCATTCACTGTCTTGATCTCAAGCGACAAGGCGTTCAGCGCGGTTGTCAGATCGACCAGCCCCGGCGGCACACCGTCAATTTCCTCGACCATGCCGCGGATCGGCTGGAAATGACGGGACACACTTTCGCCGGGCTGCGGCCCGGCAGCCCCGGCAGTGCCGCCAACAAGTTTGCTGCTTTTCTTCGCGAGCTTCCCAAGCTTGCCCAGTTTCTTGGTGGCCGCCTTTATGATCCCCTTTTGCGCTTTCGAGCTGTCGCCCCGTGTTTCATCGGGCGGACGCGTCAGGTAGGTTTCGTTTGCCACGGCTTGAAGCAGCCGTTGCAACGCGCTGTCCTCGGTCGCAAGGTCCTTCAGGTTGGCCTCTGCCACCGTCAGGTCGGTCAGCGGCGCAAGCCGGACATCCACCAGGAACGTGTCCCAGATCGTCTCGAAATCCTCGTAATAGAGCCGCAGGATGTCCCGCTCCAGTTCCGCCGCGGACACCTCCCCGCTTTCCACGCAGCCGTTTTCATAGACCACCCGGTCAATGGCCATCTCGGCGGCCACCTCGGGAACGAGCGGCAGAATGGCGTTGTGAAACCCGTCATAGGTATAAGCCCCGGGATGTCCGACGCGCATCGTCTTCCCCGACAGCCGGGTAAACACCTCGGCCCGGCTGCCGCCGATGGGTTTCGCTGGCAGCCACTCCGGCAAGCCCGCCACGTCCTCCTCCGACAACAGGGCCCGATAGGCACGTTCGGCCAGGCTTACGGTGCACACTGTCTGCTGCGCATCGAACACAAGCTGATCGTCATAACGGATCCGCTGTTCCTCCAGCGCCATCCGATCAAGCGCCGCCAGTTGATGCTCGATCCCGAAATCCAGGGGGTTGAGGCTGGCATAGGCCGGAAGCTGCGTTTGCCACCAGGCGCTGACGAACTCCGTGTCATAGCTCGCAAGACCCGTCATCATCTTATAGGTCTTCAACGCGTCAAACATGAACTCCGGATCATGCAGGTTCTGCCACATCGTCGCTTCCAGAAGCGCAACCATCCGGGGTTCCAGAACATTGCGCAGCGTCCGCTCATAGGCCTGCGACTGCGCCTGATCCAGTTCCGCCGAGGCAGACGGCCCAAAGAGCGTCAGCGGCCCGGTTCGCGGAACAACCGACATGGCCGTGACTTCGCCAATCGCATTCAGCGCAACCAGCAAGTCCAGCGGATCGGTCGGCGCTTGCCGTGTGGCCGCATCTGAGAGACGCCCGCTCAACGCCGTGAACTGCCGTTCCTGCTCCTCGATCGCACCGGCATAGCGCTGATAGGAAAACGAGAAAAACAACATGAGAATAACGGTCGCCAGCGCCGTGGCCGCCGCCCCACCCCGCCAGATCCAGCGGCGACGCTCCTCGGCCCGGGGGTCGAACGTGCCCAACCCGGCTTCCTCGAACACCACGTCGGTCAGAAGGTTGCGCAGGAAGTAAGACCGGGTCTCGGCATGTCGTTTCGGTTGCGGGGGTGGCGCGCTTAAGCCGAAACTTGCGGCCATCGCGCCCACCATACGGTCCAGCGGCGTTCCTTCCTGCGTGGCCGAGGTCAGATAAACACCCCGCAGCCACGGGGTATCCTCATAGCGGCTCTCACCGAAAACAACATCGGACAGCGCCTTCAACGGCGCCGTCAGCCGATCCAGCTCAGCCGGGAACCGAAAGATCACGCCGCGCTCGGACACAGGTCCGTCGACATTGATCCGCCCGGCAAGACGATCTTCAAGCCGCGATTGCAGCGCTTTCATCTCGCGATCGATGGCCGAGCCATCCACCCGCGTTTCAACCGGCAGCGTCACGCCCCAGACCTGTTCCCGGTCCCGCGTGTTGAGCGCTCCGAAAAAGCCCTCAAACCCCGGGACAAGGTCCATTTTGGTGATCGCCATATAGACCGGAAGCTGGATCTCCAGCTTGTCCGACAGTTCCAGCAAACGGCGCCGGATGTCGCGGCCATGTTCGCGGAGCGCCGCCTCGTCGCCCAAAAGCTCTTCCACGGACAGCGTCACAATCACACCGTTCAGAGCGCGCCGACCGCGATGCTTCTTGAGCAAATCCAGAAAGCCGCCCCATTCGGCGGCGTCCGTCTCTGGATCGCTTTTCTGCTGAACATATCGCCCGGCCGTGTCGATCAGGATCGCGTCTTCCGTGAAGAACCAATCGCAATTCCGGGTGCCCCCGATCCCTTTGAGGTCGTCTTGCAGATCAATCGGGAAATGCAGGCCGGATTGCTTGAGCGCCGTCGTCTTCCCGGTGCCGGGCGGGCCGATGATCACATACCACGGCATCTCCCGCAGGAACTTGCGGCCCCCCAGTTTCGACCGCTTCATCTGATCCAGGATGTCCTGAAACTTCTCGTTCACTTCCGAGACATTGTCAGACCCCGGCACAACCTTGATGTCTTCGGGTCGCGCCAGTTCCGAGACAAAGCTCTGGTTGGCACGCGCGGCCCGGATCTGACGCACCAGTATCCGCAAGAGCCAGAGGATGACGATGCCACCAATCGCGATCACACGGGCCAGTTCGCTTTCCAGCGGCGCCGTCTCGCCAAATTTCACCAGTCCGCCGAACAGCCAAATCAGCGTGCAAAGCAGCGCAAGGCCGATGATCGTCCAAAGCGTTCTTGAAAAAAGAAACCGAAAGATTGCCCGCATCGCTCAGATCTTCTTATCAATGATGATTTCAATACGTCGGTTGCGCGCCCGCCCTTCCCGCGTGCCATTGTCGGCAATCGGTTGCGCCGCCGCGCGCCCCTCGAACCGGATCAGGTCCTCTGACACGCCCTCGACCGACAACCGCGTCGCGACCGTGCGCGCCCGCGCTTCGCTCAGACCCTGATTTGACTGAAACGGATTACTGCGCTGAACGGGAATGCTGTCGGTATGCCCAACCACGGTGACGCCGCCCACGAACTCGGCATTTTCAACCAGAACCGACGCAATCGACGCCATCAGCGCGTCATAGGCCGGGTTGAGATCAGCCTTGGCCGACCGGAAAACTTCCGGTGCGTTGGCCTGCACCACGATGATGGCGAGCGATGGGTCCTCCCGTCCGGTCAGGGCGGTCACGGTATCGGCCGGCGCTGCCGCCGCAAAAAGCGGCAGGAGCTCCACCAGAACCGGTTCTTCAATCACAATTTCTTCGGTCTGCGTGGTGTCGAGCGGCGGGCGAAAGATCTCGGCCCGTTCCGGCGGCGGCAATAAGGCGGCCAGCGCATAGAGATTTTCGCCTTTGGCGGACAGACGCGACCCAAGGCCGATGTAGACCAGCGACAGCAAGGCGGCGGCGATCAGCGGAAACGTCCACATCGGCACGGTGAAGCGCGGCGCCTGATCCGGCGCGTCGACCCCTTGCCAGCGGGGCGAAAGATCGGGCGGGTCGGTCTGCGTGAACTGGCGCGCGATCCGGTCGCGCAGTTGGGTCAAAGCGGCCTCCCCGGAGGCGCCCTGCACCCGGTAACGCCCGCGAAACCCAAGCGACAGACAGAAATAGGCCAGTTCCAGCATCTCCGGATCACGGTCCGGAAACCGTAAAAGATCATCGAGACGGCTGAAGAACTGCTCCCCCGCATCCACATCGCCGCTGAGCTGCGTCACCAGGGGCTGGCGCGGCCAGCTTGACCGGGCGCCCCAGGGCGTGTTGAGCACGATATCGTCCAGCGTCGCGGCCACGAACCAGGCCGCCTGATCCGCGCGCGCACCCGTGACGCCAGCGCTGACCGCCGTGTCGCGCGAAAAGATCAGGTTGTCATGGAAGCGTGTATTCAGAGTATCGGCGCTTTCGGGCGGGCTGGCCCGCTCCAACTCTGGTGCCAGACCCAACAAGACGGAGAACGCGGACACCAACGGATTGTCCCCGGCCCGGGCCTGATGAATGCGCGCCGGGGCCTGGTCGACGCGCGCCGCATCCTGACTGCCAGCGTGACCGGTCAACACCTGGCGCGGACGGTTCACAGGCCGGATCCGCGTCCGCCCCGCGTCGTTCTCCAGCCCGAAAGGATCGTCCTTGGTCATAACATCACCGGCTTATTGCATAGCAGTCTATGATCGGCTCCCGCTCCAGCTTGCCCGATACACCAAGCACAAATCCCGGGGCGTCGGCCAACGCCGCCCAATGCTCCGAGCTTCGGTCCAGCTCAAGACACAGCCGATCGCCATCATAGGGGATCTCGCGCGGCTGCGAGTTCAGCGGTTTCAAAGGGATGCCAGACAGACGTGCCGTCCAAAGCTTGTCGAACTCGTCTGCCGCGCCCACCGTTGCCTGATCGACAAAGAGCTTGCGCAACAACGCGTCCGACAGATCGCCACCGACGCGGATCAGAATACGGCTGTTGCGCAAAAACTCCGGATTGTCGATCCGCACGGTCCAGACGTTTTCGGAATGGCGCGATACTTTCAGAACCTTCGCGGTCTCTTCGACATGGCGCAGCGACAGGATCAGCGACCGCAAGGTGTCCGCCAAGGCCGCAAAGGCCGGTTGCGGGTTGGTGTGCTCATAAGCTGGCAACTCGGCCATGCGGCGCGCCGATGAGCCGAAGGTTGCCATCCGGCCCGCCAACCCCGCCAGTTCCAGAAACAACTCGGACGGATGAAACCGATCCTGCGAGAGAAAATGCGCCACCCGTGGCCGCGCCGTATTGGCAAGCTCCAGGATCATCAGGTTTTCCACGGAAGCCCCCGTGCCCGCCAGCACAACAGCGGAATGCGCCTCGGCAATCCGGTCGAGCCCGGTGACGACCTCCTGGGCAAACCGGGCGTACCAGGGCAAGGCGGCTGTCATCTGGGCGGGGGCCAAGAAGCTGTCATTCAGTGTCACCGCTCCAGACGCATCAAGCCCCGTCAGTTCGGCAACCGCCAAAGTCAGGTAACCGCCTGTGTCATCCTCGGGCAGGAAAAGCTTCGGTTGCAGCGCGGCAAGTTCCAGGTCTTCGGCATCTGCCCCACCCCGGACCCTGTCGCGCACCGTGACAAGCGCGCCCTTGAACCGCGCGCCCGACCCGGTTCCATGCACAGGATCAATGGAGGCCGTCCCCTCCACCTCGGCGGGGATGCCCAAAAGCACAAGACCGCTGTCCTTGCCCGATGGGACAGCAATCGGCGCCAGGCCATCACCCTCTCCGGTCACCGAAAACGCGGTGCCATCTGGAAAATGCCCGGCAGCATCGCGAAGACCGAACAGACCCGCAGCCAAGGCGTTGTCATCCAGCTCAAGGCGGCGGAACCCGAACCCGGGATAGGGCAAGGCCTGTAACGCGTCGGCGATCAGGCTTTCAAACCGCGCATCCTGTTGCTGGAAATGCTGGGTCCGAAGGAACATCCCTTCGGACCAGACCACCTTGCCACGTGACACCATCTACCGCTCCTTCACACAGATTGCAGGCTCAGGCCGCCCGCCTGTACCGCCACGATCACACCTGCCTGGCCTGACGGCGCCGGTGTTTTAACGCGGAAAACCTTGCCTTCCGGGTTGCGGAACCCGGCGACGATACCAATCACCGATGCCCCCGCCGACACCGGAATAGTCACGCTTTGCGGCGCGCCCGGCTGCAAAACAATCTGCTGGACGCTGATGAAATCGCCGCCAAGTGCCGATTGCGGGTTCTGGAGCGAAAAGAAATCCGCCCCGTCAAAGGCCCCTGCCCCGCTCATTTGCACAACCTGCAAGATCAGCGGTCGATCGTTGCCATCCGGCCCCGGGTTCATTCCCGCAACACCCTGCGCGCTGACCGTCAACGACGCGGGCTCTTCCGGGCCGCATGCAACCAAAAGCGCCGCGGCGCCCCCACTCATCAAAACGGTTCTCCGTGAATACTTCATCAGATACCCTCCCTATCGTTCATATGCGTCTCTAAAATCGGCACCGATCTCGCCCAGGAACCGCTCTTCTGCGGCGCGCGCAATTTCTTCGTAGCGCTCCTGATACAGCTGCCAAAGCTTGGCGCTCTCTCCGCCCGCAATCAGCTTTTCAAGCAGTCCCGTGTCTTCCATCTCGCGTTCGATGGCGTCCGGATCGAACTTGTCGATCATCCGGCGCAGCGCAGACTGAAGCGCCGCCCATGTGCGCATCTGATGGTCGACAAGATCGCGAAACGCCTCGTCAATGCTGGCGTCGGGATCAAGATAGCCTTGTCCGCGCGCGGCAACCAAGGCGGCCACGGCCTCTTCCGGGCTAACCGCAAACTTCAACGGGTTTACGTTGTTCGATCCGATGATCGTCTGCGCCACCCGCACTTTCTGTTTCTCGGCCGCGCGCGTGCGCAGCAAATGCGTCAGCCCGTCGGCCAAAGCCCGGAACCGTTTGCCCAAAGCCTCCATCTCGGCTTCCGGATCGTCTGTGCCGACCTCAGCCGGATCAAGGCCCATCCCGCGAAAGAACGCCGCGCGCAACGCTGCTTCACTGGCGGCGGCCGCCGGTGACGGGTCTGCCTTTGCAACGGTCGGTTCAGGCGGTCTCAATTCTTCCGGAGCGGCCACAGGCGCTTCAGGTTCCGGCTCGGGCACGGGCTCCGCTTCCGGAAAAAACTTGCTGCCATCGCCGAACGCCGCCGGAGCAGTCTCGGGTTCAGGATCAGCGGCTTGCGGCTTCAGCCCAAGCGCAAACGGATTGTCCCGATCAATCGGTTCCGGAGGCGGTGGCGGATCCGCGGGGTCATCCTCAAAGAACGGCGATTTCACCCGGCCAAACGGCTCGGGCAACGTGTCCGGTCGCTCAGGTGCCGGTGCTGTATCTTCCTGCGTTTCAAAGACAAAATCAAACGGGGACGCTGCCGTGGCCTCGGGCGTGGACGCTGTCTCCGGGCGCGCGGCTCTCGTTTCGACGCGCGCCACGAAATCGCCGAACCTCAGGCGCATCCCATCCTCAACCGGCACCGAGTTCCCCGGGCCAAGCGCGTCGGTGGCGCCATCCACGAACAACCCGCCCGTGCTCGCATCCGTGATGACCACGCTGTCGCCCTGGCTCGACACCACAAAGTGCTTGCGCGAGACAAAGTTATCCGGGTCGTGAATGCGCCAGTCCGCGTCTTCACCGCGACCCACCGTCATCTGCCCGCCATGAAAGGCCATCTCGGTGGTCGCCTGTGAGGTCGGCGCATGCTCCAGGATCAATCGCATTTCCGTCATGCCGCCATCCTGCCTGCCGCGTTTGCGAAGTCACGCAAGACCAGATCACCGCGCGATGTTGCGCCATCATGCCCGATCCAAGTCGTTTGCCCCAGACGCGCAGACGCAAGGTCCGGCGCCGGCACGTCCCGACCGTCCAGCATCAGGCGCACATCGAACTGCATCGCCCCGCCAGAGGCAAACCGCAGCGCTTCGCGCAATGTGCGTTGTGTCCCTTCATCGTCGAGAAACCCGAGATAGTCGTCCAGGCTCAACGGCCCAAGCCTGATTTCAACGCGATTACCACGATCAAAGAACCGCTTTCCAACAACAGCAGATGCGCCCAAACGCGCTGCGCTTTGCCCCAACCGGGATTGCAGATGACCCGGAATATCGTTCCAGACACCAACAAATTCTACAAGCTCAACCGGGTGACCCGTTTCAGACCGCAAAAGCTCCAAAAGGCGGCGCGGAGATTCGACACGTTGAAAGAGAGACGTCGCATGCCGCAGCTTCGCACGGTTGTCTCCCCCATCGGACGTGTCTTCATCCGCAAGTCCGATCCCGGCCAACGCCCGGATCATCGCGCCAACAGACCCACCGTTGTCATGGGGGTATTGAACCTCGGGGTGCATGTCCGCCCAGGCCCGCCAATAGAAGGCGATTGCCCGATGCTGCAACACATTCGCAAAGTTCAGAAACGCCCGGTCGGCAGAGGCGCCGGTGTCGCCGCCCGCGAACCAGCGGTTAGACGCCCGGTCCATGATCCATTTCGTCAGGTGCAGCGGCATCGGCCCTTCCGGCCCAAAAAGCCCAATGGCATTCACCGCCACATGTGGCACCGATCCGTCAGACGGCGTCTCCAGGGACTCCACATCACTGGTCGCAAAAGCCATGCGAATGGGTTGCCCCAGACGGGCAGGATCGCGCGCCGCACCACCGGAACGGCCAAACCGCCGGCCCGGTTCTTCAAGGCGACGCAGCAACTCGTAGAAGTCGGTCGAGCGCGCCCTTGCCTGAAGCGCACTCAGATCAGGCTGCGGGTGCCGACGGTCGACGGCCATACCACCTCCTTTTGCTCTGAGACCAACCAAGTCTTGGTCCGGACGAAGGAATTGATCGCAGCCTCCCGCGAGAACAACCGGGACAGCACAGCGCTCAGCAACAATCGGCTGCTGCCGGACAGCTGCGCTGTGTCGATGTTCAGCGTGATGTCGGTGCCGTGCGCGAAAGAAATCGGCCCGGGCAGCGCGATGCGATCCACCGCAGGCTCAGCGCGCACATCGACAATTGATCGGCCGTGCCGGGATTGCGCCGGGTCCCCGCGATCCGCATAAAGCCCGATCAGGGCACGCACCGCCTCAACCCCTTGCTCACCGACCGACAATTGCGCCAGGCTCAGCTGCGCGATCCAGCGCCAGGCCACATCGTCCATATCGCCACCATCGCTCGCCCCGGGCCGGGACAAATGCGCCGAAAGGCTTGGTCGCGGGCGCCGAACCGCCTGCAACAGACGAATGTCCGTCACCGGGTCACCCGACTCCATGGTCAGCACCGGCGTATCGTCCAGGATCGGAATGTCCCGATTGGTGCAAAGCGCCCGAATGTCGAGACGCTTCACTTGTCGTATGGAAGCAGCATTCGGCGGGCGGGCGACCGAGATCAGGAAATCGTCACCCGGATAGGCCGAAGACCGCATCCGCTGCGCTTCCAGCTCGTCATTGGCCGGGCGTCTTGACCGCCTGTCCGTTGCGTAAACCAGATTGGTCCCCGCCCTCGGTTCAGAGGCATAAAGGTTGTGCAGGCGCGCCGCCGGTCCGTCCTGCTCGGCATCCTCCACGCGCAACAGGTGGTAAATCTCGAAATCGCGCGGCCGTGTCCGGTCCGCGTGCACCACATGGCTGGACCGCCGCGGGTCCAGCTCCACGATGTTGCACTCCCGTTCAAAGAGATTGACGATCGGCGTGACGAACAGACCAAAATCCTGCACGCCCACCCGGGCAAGCTCAGGGCGCGCCTCCTGGAACAGGACCAGGATTTCCAAGCCCTTGGATGTCGTTTGCTCCACCACGGATTGCAAGCCGGTGAACCGCGCATAGTGGAACCGCTCGGGCATCAGGAAGTACTCGCGCAACAGGCGATAGCCTTCGAACGAAGGCCGGGCGCGCGGCAAAAGCCCCTCCCCATCCGAAAGCCCGACCATGGACGGATCATCGACGCGTCGGAACCGGCTCCCCTTGTCCGCCGGACGGGCAACCGCGCCGGCCCCCCAGCCGAAAACAGCATCGAACAGTGCCGGTCCGTTGGCATCCTGACCCAGATACACATCAAGCTGATCAAGGCTCAGCTCACTCAGTGCGCCGGGCATCTGCCGCTCGATGACCAGGCGCACCCCGCTCTCGGATGATCCCAACACCTCATCAGATGCCCCGGCCGCCTTCAGGGCACCGCGATCCGGCAGATAACCCGCATCGGCAATCTTGATGGGCCAAAGGTCCACCGGTTGCGCCGTTGTATAGACAGCACGGGTGTTCAACCCCTCGCGCAGGCCCGCGACCATGCGCGTGCCCCGAACCACGCGGTGGCCATCCAGCATTGAGGCAACTTGCGGACCGGGACCAAGCGTCGCCATCGCCATGGCGGGCGAGGGTGCAGACAAATCCGGGTAGAGCGCATCAAGCAGGCGGCGCACATGGCGCGTGCTTTCCTGATCCAGCTTCTGATGGGTACGCGCCCCAAGATAGGCAACACCTTCGAGCAATCGCTCAACGTAAGGATCAGGGCACGGCACCGTGTCGAGCGACAGGTTGCGCGCGACCGTATCGTGCATCTTGCCGAACTCATCAGCCAGTTCGCGCAGATGCAGCAGCTCATTCTCATAATAGCTCAGGAAAGCGCGGTCCATCAGACCTCCTCCTGACTGGTCAACGCCCGTCCGCTTTCCAGATCGATCACCGTCGAAAGCTTAAGGCGCTCGGCGACCGGCGACATCATCAAGATGGCATCAATATCAACTCGAATGCCGATCTTCTCCGCGAAATGAACCTTCACTTTGATGGACTCAGGCTTCAGGCGGGTCTCATAGGTTTGCAGCACCTCCCGCAATGACCGTGCCAGCGCGTCCCGATCGAAATCCGATCCTTTCCGCCCCGAAAACGTTGGCACGCCGTAGTTCAACACACTGGTCCGGACCTGCGGAAAGTCCGCCAGAACATCCGCCGGGTCTTCGTGGTTCTGTAACTCCCGGTCTGTCAGGAAGTACCGCATTTCCAGCCGCTCGACATTGAACAACATCTCGATGTCGCGCCGGACCGCCTCGCGCAGCACATCGGGTGTGACCACAACACCGCGGCTTTCCAGACGCCGACGATCCTGCGACTTGGCAATCAGCTGGTGCGCCAGATGATAGGCGGTCTCACTCAATGTCGTGTTCCGTCTGAGAGCAGTCAGCCCACCCTCCAGAAGTCCGTCGATATCGAAATCCTCTCCTACCTCCTCCTGCAAAGTCTCGCGAAGCGAGGCAAGCTCGCTCACCAACCCCGGGAGATCATCCTGAAGACGATCCCAAAGGGACGGTTGAACCGCCTCGCTTCTCGCAACATCCATTACTGCACCAGGGCGCGAAGATTACGCACCGGCAGAGACGTCGTACTCGATCTCGTGCTCATCACCGCTGGAGTGATCGTCGGCCTGAACCGTGTAAAGCACTTTGACTTTCTCGAAGGATAGGCTGATCGCATCCGTGATTTCTTCGCCCATCGCCGTGCCGTTCAGGCTATAGGACGAGATGACCACGTTGGTCAGTGTAATCACAAGATAATCCAGATGCGCTTCACCTGAGTCCTTGCGGAAACTGATCACCACCTCGTCAAACGCCTTGCCTTGCATACAGGCCAAGGAAAGATAGGGCGACGATGCATCGTAAGCCTTGGTGATACCAATCGGGTTGACCGTCGCGCGCGACCTGGTGCGACCGGACCCGATCTGCATGCTCGAGGCCTGCGACATATTCCAGTCAATCGACATGATATCGATTTCGTCCTCGTGGTCAGCACGCCGTGACTCGCCAGGGACGTCAGGTATCTTCATGTATCCTGTCATAGGCATGGGATCAGTACTCCTTCCTTAAAATCAGTTCTTGATTGACGGTAATTCTGAAACGAGACGCAAACTCGCATTGATGCCCTCAAGTTGGTAATGCGGCCTGAGGAAGAACCGGGCGTTATAGTAACCCGGCCGCCCCTCAACGCTGTCCACCTGAACCTCCGCGGCAGCAAGCGGGCGCTTCGCCTTGGCCGTGTCATCCGCCATGGCCGGGTTCGCCAGCACATAGCGGTTGATCCATTCGCTGAGCCAGACCTGCATATCAGACCGTTCTTTGAACGTGCCCACCTTGGCCCGGGCAATCGCCTTCAGGTAATGCGCAAACCGCGACACCGGGAAAAGATAGGGCAGGTTCGCACTCAGCCGCTCGTTGGCCTGCGCATCCGGGTCCGTCAAACGCCCGGCACGCGTTTCGTCATCCTGCAAGGAATGCGCGCCAATAAAGGCCGCGTTATCGGTGTTCTTCTGGTGCAGGATCGGCATCATGCCAAGCTTGGCCAGTTCCGCCTCACGCCGGTCATCAATGGCGATCTCGGTCGGACAGGTCATCTCGGTCGAGCCGTCATCGGTCTTGAAGGTATGCACCGGAAGGTTCATCACCGAACCGCCAGATTCGACACCGCGAATTTGCGTGCCCCACCCCGTCAGCTTGTGGCTCCGGTTGATGTTCACACCCATCGCAAAGGCCGCGTTCATCCAGGTGAACTTGTCGTGGTCACCTTCAACCTCTTCGGTGAAGTCGAACCCTTTGACCGGCGCTTTCTCGGGATCATACGGGATCCGCGCCAGCACGCGTGGCATCGTCAGCCCGATATAGCGCGTATCTTCTTCCTCGCGCAGGCTTTGCCATCCGGCATAATCGGGCGACGAGACGATCTGCTCCAAATCCTGCGGGTTCGGCAGTTCCGTCCAGCTTTCCATTCGGAAAAGCTGCGGCGCCGTCGCCGCAATGAACGGCGCATGGGCCGAAGCGGCGATGCCCGCAATGTTCCGTAGCATCGACACGTCGCGCGGATTGTGGCTGAACTCATAAGCCCCGATGATCGCGCCATAGGGCTCACCACCGAACATCGAATACTCGTTTTCATAGACCTTCTTGTAGATCGGCGACTGATCCCACATCTGACCTTCGAAGTCTTCGAGCGTGTCCATCAACTCGCCCTTCTTGATGTTCATCACCTTGATCTTCAGCTTCTGATCAGTCTCGGTGTTGTTCACCAGATAGTGCAGGCCCCGCCAGGTGCCTTCGATCTCACGAACCTCCGGCGCATGCAGCACCTCGTTCATCTGCTCCGTCAGAAGCTGGTCGATGCCCGCGATCAGCGATTTGATCGACTTCACCGCATTGGATGAAATCGTCGTCGCGCCGGACCGTTCCTGCGCGGCCAGCGCCAGGTTCGCCACCAGACCCTTCAGCTTGTCACTTTCAGCTTCGGCGACCCGGAAGTCTTTTTCCAGAAGATCGCTGAACTCGCCCAGATCGAGCGCTTCGGCTTCGGCGGCGCCTGCCGCGGCTTCCTGCTTTGCGTCTTCAGCCATCAGGCATCCTCCCCTTTCTCAGCATCCATCGCCGCCTTCGCAGCTTCCGCCAACAAAGGCTCATTGTTCAAAAGCTGAGCAATGCGCTTCTCGGCATCCACCTTGCCGTCCATAAAGCTCAGAAGCTCGGTCAGCTGGTTCCGCATCTTCAGCAACTCAGCCATAGGCGGAATTTGCTCGGCCATCGCATCCGGTGCGAAGTCCTTCATGTTCTTGAAGGTCAGGTCGACAAACAGTTCTTCATCTGCCTCTTCACCGTCCTTCGCGGGCAACGTGTTCTTGACCCGTGCTTTCACCCGTGGCGACAGCTGCTCCATGAACTGGTTGAAACGCCCCGCATCGGTTTCCTTGAAGTCACGGTCACCCACCGGCTTCTTCGCCTCAGGCGTCTCGGACGCGCCGGAGAAATCCCCCATCACGCCCATCACAAAGGGCAATTCAATGGTCGTCGAACTGCCGTAGCGTTCGACATCATATTCGATCTGCACGCGGGGCGTTCGATTTCGCCCAATAACCTTCTGTTTGCTGTCAGACATGATCTGTTCCTTCGTCAGTCATTTCTTTTCTTGTCGTCCACACCGGCGACGTTCTTGAAATCCTTCAATCCGCCGGGGGCGACTTCCTCGATCAGTTGCATGAAATCCATCGGCACCATCCGGCGCATCCTTTGCGCCAGATGCGGGATCGGGCTTGAGGGTTCGGTCCGCTCATAAAACTCGATGATCAGATCAAGGCACTTCTCCACATCCCGGCGTGACGCCAACTTGCCGGGCATCGCGCCGCCGCTGGCTGCAACCGGGGCAGCGCCCGGCGGGGGTGCTGTCGTATGTGTCATGTTGGTCTCCTCCCCTTGCGGCGCCGGAGCTTCGGTCGGCGCATCGCCCACCATGTCCAACGCTTTCCGGCAGCGGTTCAGAAAGGTCTCAAGCTGGCCAAGGCGGACACCGCCTCCGTTCTCGAATCCGCCTGCCTTGGCATAGGCCCCTTCCAAGGCGGCCCGCGCCTGATTGGCGGCGTCAATCTGACCTGCCAGGGTTTCAAGTGCATCCGCCGTTTCATCGCGCGTGGCGAGAAGGGCGGTCTGAACGCGCGCCTGAAGCTGTGCATGTGCCGCGCTGTGGGCCGCCATTTCATCGGCACTCATGCCACCCGTGCCGATCTGCATGTATTCGTAATCGCTGAGCGCGGCCTGTGCGAGTTCCCCGCCACGAATTGCGCCAAAGCCGCGCGGCTCCAACACGACGTTCATGTCCAGATCGCCCAGAACCCCGTCATCGCGGTTCTCTATGTCTCTGATCGCCCCTTCGCGCCCTTTCGCAGCCATCGCCTTGTCGGGGCGGTCCCGCAACTCCGGATGAATGCCCTCCCACTGCGCCAGCAACGCGTCCGAGATCAACTCGCATCCTGCCGCAAGCCCGGCAAATCCGCTTTGATTGGTCCAGGCCCGCGCGACCAGCACCAGAAGCCGCAGATCCCACCCGGTTGCCGCCAGCTTCTCCGCCTCGGACACAACCTTGGCCCAGTCAATCGCCGCCGCGGCGTTGAGCTCACCATTGGAATCGATCCGGTTCTGCCGCATCGCAGGCTGTAGCATCGCATCAATCGCCAGAAACCCGGGAGAATGCTTCAACTCAACGCCCGAAGGGTTTGCGCCATCAACAGGGCGAAGGAATGGTTCCGCGTTCACGCGCCCGGGCTCCGCTTGGCCCGCCATCGTCCTTGATATTCGACACCGACTTTCCGTGTCACTGATACACTCTCCCTCACTCGCGCGCTTCAATAATTCGGGTCGCGATACCGATGATCTCACTCTCGCGCCCGGCAAGTGCGTCGGTCAATGCCTCTTTCACGGAAGTTGTGGATTCCTCCCGCGGGCGGCGCACATCGAAGATCGGCGAACGCGTCAAAAGCGCGACCACCTCGCTCTTGCCATATGAGCCTTGCATCACCTCAACCACAAGTTTTGCTGGGTTTTCGTCAAGGACCGAACGGGGATAAAGCACCGGAATCCGGCGCACCCCGCCCTCCACACGCCCCAGAAACTCGGCCCGTTGCTCGGCATCATCGACATTCGGCAAAACGTGAAAGACCTTGCCCGTGTTGTCGACAACCATGACCCAAAGATGGACACCGGACTGGTCTGCGGGCAGCAAAATGTCGACCACAGGGTTGTCGCCGGTGCGGTACACACCCGTCAGATTGGCCGCGCCGTCCGTGCCGTTGCCCAGCCAGACCGACATTGCACCGGGCGGCATGGGCGGCAGGACATTGCGGATCGCGCAGATGTCCTCGTTCAGCACCGACACATCCAGATCGACGGTGCGGCTCCCGATCATGGACTGCACGCGCGCTTCAATGGTCCCGATATCCGCCGGGCTTGCCACAGTGCCCGTGATCGGCACGCTGGCACCAAGGGCAAACTGCTCTCCGCTTACGGCAAGCGGCCCGCAGGTCTGCGCTGACGCCAAACCCTGTGCCACTGTCTCGGCGGACAACGTCTCCGGCCCTGCCTGTATGTCAGGTGCAAGCGAAAGGCCCGCATTGGCTTGCCAACTTTGCAAGGCTGCCGCCATGGCCTGTTGCCCGTCACGATCACGCGCGAGGCCCGACAGGCTCGCCGTTTCATTCGAGATCTCCAACTGCCAGCGCGACAGAGGCGAGATCACGTCAAACAGTGCCGTCAGGTCTTCCGCCCAGCCCGGCGCTGGCATGCCCTCGGCCAATGTGACACTGGCCGCCTCGCGCGGCGCTCCGGCGGCGGTTGCGAAGGCCGTGATCAACGCGTCGCGGGTCTCCTCATCCGGGGCATGGCCGGTCATCCCCGTCCGGGCCGACACGCCCTTGCTGGCCGACAGCGTATAGGGCGACACCGTAGGCAAAGCGGGCGCGAACAAACTGTCGCGCAGCAGATACCCCACAAGACCGACCCCCACCACCAGGACACCCGCCAGAACAACGGGTAAAGTCTTGCGCCGCCGCGCCGGTTCGGACCCGCGAACACGCGTTCGCGGTTTCCCGGCACGCGCTGGCCGATCCTCAAGCAACCCCTCAATGATCTGAGCAACCGCCGCAGCGCTTTCCGGGCGCCCCGCCGGATCAGGATCCGTCAAGCGGTCAATCAGACCGCGCAGTTTCTCGGGAACACCCTCCGTTTCCAGCCGTGACTGCTTGCGGCGCACGATTTCCCCGGGAGTCGTCCCTAAAAAGGGCGTTTCGCCCCGGTAAACCGCCAGCAACGTCGCGCCGAGCGCATAAAGATCGCTCTTGGCCTCCGCTTTGCCATCCACCTGCTCCGGCGCCGCGTACTCGTACTTGCCGGCGAAATCATTCCCGACGATCGTGCGCGCGCCTTCACTGGTGTCTTTGGCAATGCCGAAGTCGATCAGCGTCGCCCGATCTGCCGCGCCATCGCGCAGAATGATGTTATCCGGCGACAAATCACGATGTACGATGCCATGCCCATGCGCCACATGCAGACCCTGCGCTATACGATGCGCGATGATCAGCAACTCCTTCTCGGACACCTGCCGCATCGTCATCGCTTCGGCCAGCGATGGACCGGCAATGTAATCCATCACAAGGATGACATGCCCGCTGTCGGTCCGCGAACACTCGTTGTATCGAACAACCGCGTCATGAAGAATGCTGCGCATTTCCTCTTCGCGCTTCATCAACTCCACATAGTCCGCATTCCCGGAAAACTGTGCGTTCAGCGCCTTGATCGCGAAGACGCGGCCCGTCACCTTGTTCACCACGCGGTACACTTCACCGGTGCCGCCCCGCCCCAGAACACCCTCGATTTCATAGGTGTTGTTCAGAACCTCCCCGGTCCGAAAAATATCGGATGGCAACGGATCAATCACGGCAATCGCTCCGGAATGCAGAAAAAATCTTGAGCATTAAGGTTAAACCGGTTTCCCTAAGGGCAGTTATCATCACGGTGCGAAACCTGTGAGCATATTTCAAGCATTCCTTGGCCAGGGGGGGTCAAAATGGTGGCGCGTGGATCCAGTGAGACAATCAAGCGCAAAGAACTGGCGTCACGCCTGAACCCTGTTTGCCTGCAAGCCTTCCGCGATGCCCAGAAGTCGGCAAAGGATCGCGGCAACCCTTATGTGGAACTCGTCCATTTCATCACCGCGCTCGCCGATGCGGAGCGATCCGATGTCCAGATGCTCCTGCAATCGGCAGGCGTGGATGACCACCGGTTTGTCGGCGATACGCTCCGCGCGCTCGATGCCCTGCCCGCCGGCGCAGGCTCGGTTGAGGAGTTCTCAGACCATATCTTCCGCGCCATTCAGGAAGGGCTGAATTACGGCCAGCTGCATTTTGGCGATGACACGATCCGATCTGCTTACATCCTGCTCGGGTCGCTGCAATCGGGCACGCTGGAGGCGCTGCTTTACAAGATCAGCCTTGAGTTCGACAAGCTTGATGCCGACACCATGCAGGATCAACTCGACACGCTGATTGCCGGGTCGCTGGAGGGGCGTTTGCCGGGCACGGAGGACGCCGCCGACACCCCGAAAAAGGCACTAAACAGCGGAAAACAGGAAGCCCTCGCCCTTTATGCCACCAACCTGACCGAGCGCGCGAAGTCAGGTGAGATGGACCCGGTCGTCGGGCGCGACAGCGAAATTCGCCAGATCGTCGACATCCTGATGCGCCGTCGCCAGAACAACCCGATCATGACCGGTGAGGCCGGGGTCGGCAAAACCGCTGTCGTCGAAGGCTTCGCCCAACGGCTCGCCAAGGGTGATGTGCCGCCGCAGTTGAAAAACGTCGATCTCCACATGCTCGATATCGGCCTGATGCAGGCGGGTGCCTCAGTGAAGGGCGAGTTCGAAAAACGCCTGAAACAGGTGATTGATGAGGTGCAATCTTCGCCCACCCCGATCATCCTGTTCATTGACGAAGCCCACACGCTTATCGGTGCCGGGGGCGCAGCCGGTACGGGCGATGCCGCCAACCTTCTGAAGCCTGCTTTGGCGCGCGGCGAGTTGCGCACCATCGCAGCCACCACATGGGCGGAGTACAAACAGCATATCGAACCAGATCCGGCGCTGACACGGCGTTTTCAGGTCGTCCGCGTCGAAGAACCGGACGAAGCCAAAGCGATTCTGATGTGTCGGGGCGTCGCCGCCGTTTTGGAAAAGCACCACAAGGTCGAAATCCTGGACGAAGCGATTGAGGCCTCTGTCATGCTCTCCTATCGCTACATCCCGTCGCGACAACTGCCCGATAAAGCGATCAGCCTGCTCGACACGGCCTGCGCCCGTGTCTCCGTCAGCCAGCACGCGACACCGGCCCAGGTCGAAGACGCCGAACGCCGCCTTGCCGCGCTTGAGATTGAACGGGCCATTGCCGAACGCGAGGCCGAGATCGGGATCGACGCCGCAGAGCGCATCGCAACGGCCGAAACCTCAATCGCCGAAGCCAAGACGACCCTGGACGACGCCAACGCCCGTTGGGCCGCCGAGAAGGAGGTCGTGGATGAGATCCTGACGTTGCGCGGCAAGCTCCGCGCCGCCGGGCAACCGGTGGATGACACGGGCGACAGCGAGATGAACGAAGCCGTTGAGGCCGAGATCAGCGAGGCTGAAGCGCCCGAAGAAGCCACCAGCGCGGAGGCAGAGGCACCCGTCACGGCACTCACGCC
>JBCBBB010000024.1:0-28973 GCA_038532095.1 Pseudomonadota bacterium | reverse complement strand
ATAACCCCTTCTCCCGGGAACGTGAGGACACTTGATTCTCTCCGACGGGCGGGAGTGCAGTAGCGTCTGGCGCGGGGGCACTCAGTTCCCTTCGTATGAGTCCAGAGGGAGAAATCCATGAAAATTAAATCTGTCACCCGCCTCACGGCGGCCGCTCTATTTTTGACCGCCGGGTTGGTGGGCGCGGCCTCCGCTGCGTCGGTGCAAGTGACAATCACCAACAACAGCGGCGATAACGGTCTGTACTTCACACCGTTCCTCAATGTCTTCCACGATGGCAGTTATACCCCGTTTCAAAAGGGTGTCGCGGCCAGCGAGGGGCTGGAAATCCTGGCTGAGGTGGGCGACACGTCAACAGAAGCTGCCTTTGCGGCGACACAGGGTACGGGCACGCAAGTTTTCACCCTGGCTGATCCCGAGAATGTCGGTGCTCCAGAGGTCGGTGGCCCCCCGGTTTTCGATCCCGGTAACAGCGAGAGCTTTCAAATCGCCCTCGATCCGTTTGAAAACCAGTTCGTGACCATTCTGTCGATGGCCATTCCATCGAACGACACTTTTATCGCGACACGTATCCAGCTTTTCGATGATGATGGCCGGTTCATAGCAACCAACCAGATTCTCGGAGCTGGTGCGCTTTACGATGCTGGGACCGAGGTCAACCAATCCTTTGGTCAAGCCTTCAACCCGTCCGATATGAATGGGCCAGGGTTTTTGGGAGAAGACGAAAACGGTGTTGTCCATGAAACCACCGCCGGTGATCTGGCCACGCTCTTTGGCCAACAGCTTCCGCCTTTTGCCGGTGGCGGTCCGAACACCTCAACCGCGATTGACCTGAACAATCTGGTGTCGATCGAAATCAGCGAAGTGCCGCTTCCCGCGGGTCTCCCACTTCTGCTGGCTGGTCTGGGCGCGTTCGGCTGGATGAAGCGTCGTCAGAAAGCCTGACCCAAAAGGTATTCCCCGGGCTTGGTCCGGGGCGTACAACCCTCCCGGAATTGCCGGTCTGATCTCCGAAAGCGCGGCGCCCCGACGCAGGGTTCCCTCTGGCCAAGGGGGGACGCTTCCGTTAAGTCCGCCTCTGCACCCAAACCTGCTGCGGATCTGAGCCCCTTATGTCATTTGAAAACCCCGGACCGGTTGAGGAAAACTGGCGCGAAGCAATTTCCTCGATTGAGGAAATCATCGAGGACGCGCGCAACGGGCGCATGTTCATTCTGGTCGATCACGAGGATCGCGAGAATGAGGGCGATCTGGTCATCCCCGCACAGATGGCGACGCCTGAGGCGATCAATTTCATGGCGACCTATGGGCGGGGGTTGATCTGCCTCAGCATGCCCGGTGAACGGATCGACGCGCTGGGGCTGCCTCTGATGGCATCGCAGAATTCCTCACGGCATGAAACGGCCTTCACGATTTCGATTGAGGCGCGTGAAGGCGTCTCGACGGGTATTTCCGCCCACGACCGGGCGCGCACCATTGCGGTGGCCATCGACAACAGCAAGACGGCCGCCGATATCGCGACCCCGGGCCACGTGTTCCCGCTGCGGGCCCGCGACGGCGGCGTTCTGGTTCGCGCCGGTCACACCGAGGCTGCGGTGGATGTCTCGCGTCTTGCGGGGCTCAACGCGGCAGGTGTCATCTGTGAGATCATGAATGAAGATGGCAGCATGAGCCGTCTGCCCGATCTGGTGGCCTTCGCCCAACGTCACGGCCTGAAGATCGGCACGATCAGCGACCTGATCGCCTATCGCCGTCGGCATGACAATCTGGTGGCCGTCACGCGTGAAGACACAGTGCAGTCCGAGTTCGGCGGCGCATGGCAGATGCGTGTTTACTCCGACACCGCCCATGGGGACGAGCATATCGCGCTGATCAAGGGCGACATCACGACGTCTGATCCGGTGCTGGTCCGGATGCACGCGCTTGACCCGATGCTGGATGTGGTGGGGCTTGGCCCGGCCGGGCGACGCAATGAGTTTGGTGATGCGATGAAGGCCATCGCGGATGAGGGGCGGGGCGCGCTTGTGCTTCTGCGAGACACCACAATGAAGCTGGCCAGTGGCGACAGCGTGTCACCACAAACACTGCGTCAGTACGGGCTGGGCGCACAGATCCTGTCCTCCCTCGGCATCAGCGAGATGATCCTGCTGACGAACTCGCCGAAGCCGAAAGTGGTCGGGCTGGACGCTTACGGGCTGAACATTGTCGGCACGCGCCGCATCTCGGAGTTGGGCTGATGGCGGGCGCGTCGCATCACACCTTGGAAACGCCGTCATTGCCGGGTGCAAAGTTGCTGATCGTGGTGGCCCCGTACTACAAGGACATCGCCGATGATCTGATCGCTGGCGCCCGCGCTGAAGCCGACAAGGCCGGTGCAACGGTCGAGGTCGTTGAAGTCCCCGGCGCATTGGAAGTGCCGACCGCGATCGGGTTTGCCCATCGCGCAGGCCAGTATGACGGGTTTGTCGCGCTCGGCTGCGTGATCCGCGGCGAGACCACCCATTACGAGACGGTCTGCAACGACTCGTCGCGTGCGCTGCAATTGCTGGGCCTTGAGGGCGCCTGCATCGGCAACGGCATTCTGACGGTCGAAAACCATGCGCAAGCCGCCGTTCGCGCCAACCCGGCGGACCAGAACAAGGGCGGCGGTGCGGCGGCAGCCGCGCTCCACCTGATCGCGTTGAAGCGTCGTTTCTCATGAGCAAGGCCCGGCAGGAGAAAAGCGCGGCCCGGCTTTATGCGGTGCAGGCCCTGTTCCAGATGGAAGCGATCGGACAAGGCGCCGACCGCGTGCAGCAGGAATTCGAAGATCACCGGTTTGGGGCTGTGTTTGACGGTGACACGCTGGCCGAGGGAAATGTCGATCTCTTTCGCAAGCTGATCGACGACGCGGTGAACTGGCAGGCCAAGATTGACCAGATGACGGACCGGGCGCTGGCCGAAAACTGGCCGATCAACCGGATCGACCCCACGCTCCGAGCGTTATTCCGGGCCGCTGGCGCCGAACTGATCGAAGGCGCGGCACCGCCAAAAGTCGTTATTACCGAGTTCGTGGATATTGCCAAAGCGTTCTTCCCGGAAGGGCGCGAGCCGAAATTTGTAAACGCCGTGCTTGACCATATGGCGCGTGAGGCGAAACCGGAGGCGTTCTAAACGCTTTGAAATGAGCCTCTCGAACGGGCACCGGCGCGGAAGCGGTTTTCTAAAACAAACCAAACACAATTAAATTGCGCGCCTGACGGCGCACACCATGTTTTGTTTAGAGCGCCCGGCCTTTAACCTGAAGTATCGAGTATCGCTTTTTGCGTTCGA
Source organism: Pseudomonadota bacterium (assembly GCA_038532095.1). Taxonomy (GTDB): domain Bacteria; phylum Pseudomonadota; class Alphaproteobacteria; order Rhodobacterales; family Rhodobacteraceae; genus JAJDOD01. Next base: position 25,661 of record JBCBBB010000024.1, on the reverse strand, counting down.
CCGGAGGGAGAGGCAGCGAAAAGCGATTCAGGTTTTAGGCCGGGTGCTTTGGGGGCTCCGCCCCGTCTCTCTTCGAGAGACTCCCCGGCATATTTTTGAACCAGTGAAGGCCTCTTCATCTCTTCTCAAATACGCATAAACGCGGCTGCCGGAGGCAGACGCAAAACATCGTGTGCGCCGGAAGGCGCGCAATTATGAAACGGTTGGTACCCCTTTGCGAAGCCACCGTATTTTCCTCTGTATGAACGTCTTTGGCCACAATTCGGACGGACTTTACTCCTCAACGGGCATTTAACGAGTGAAGACCCATGGACGAGCAGCAGAAACACGACTTCGCCGCGCGGCTTCAGCGCATTCAGGCGCGGCAGGACGATCCTGGTCCGCAGCCGGAGCAGCCGGAGATGGTGCAAATGGGCGATCAACTGCCGCCTTTGCCCCCCGTCAACCCGCCGAGTGGCGGTGGCTCGGGTTTCGGTCCGATCCGCATCGCCCTGATTTTCTGTGTTATTCTGGCTATGGGCAGCCTTGGCGCTCGTTATCTCGCCGATATGGCGCAAGACCCGGCCACAGTCGCGGACGCGCCTCTGACACCGGCAGAACGCCCTCAACCAGACATAGCCTCAGAACCGCAATCTGCGTTGCTGGCCTTCGACGTGGACCGATCTGAGCCCGAACAGGCCGGGCGCCGGACGATTTCGGATCGCGGATATGACCACAGCTCTGGAAGCGTTGCCACACCGGATGGCGCTCTGGTGCAGGTGGCCGACATTGCAACCGGGTTCGATCTGGCCGGAACCAATGCCGCGCCTGCTGAACTGGTGCGCTTCCAGCCGAATGAGACCTGCACGCTGCGCCCTCCGCAGGCCGGGGAGGTCCTGCGCAATGTCCGTTTGAGTGGGGCGAACGGAGAGACACCCGTTCATGCCTTCTCGGATGAGGCGCTGGCAAAGGCGGTTCTCGACCACACGCAGGCGGCGCTGTTCAAGCCGAAGTCTTATGAGGTTGGAACCACCGCCAAAGGGCGCCTGAACCGGGCCGATGTCTTTGTGACGGACACATCCGGCCCAATCTATCTGGTGTTGCAGGCCATGTGGGGCAACACGCTCTGGAATGTGCATCGGGGGCCGGGTGTTCAAATTGCCCATATTGCCATCATCGGCAACACCTCCGGGATCATCGCACCCGAAGGCGTTCCTTTTGAGGCGCTGCGCATCACGGATTTCGTCACCAGTTTCGAGTTTGGCGCCAACGATACTGTGCGACCCTGCATGATTGCCCCCTATCGCTTGCCGAAACCGGATTGGGTGGCGTCTCAGAAGGCATTGAAAGGCAACACGCTTTTCGAGAACCAGATGTTCTCCTTTAACTCGGGCCACCGGGCTTTTTCGGCGTGGTATCAGGAGACGCTCGGGGCCGATCCCGAGACCGGGTTGACTGAGGCGGAGGGCGCCGCGCATGCACTGGTCGGACCAGTGCCGTCAAGCTTGCTCGGGTATCGCAGTTTGGCGGGACGCACGGTTCACGTGGTCGCGGCCGACAACCTGATCATCGGGGATGAGGTCGTGGCCGACACCCACCGCGCAGCCCTGCTCGCCGCTGCCGGTGGGGATGCCAGGGCAATCCTGCCTGCCGCACGGAGGGTTCAGCCATGAGAGGCATCTTCAGTGTCATTGTCGTCATCCTGATGGCTCTGCCGCTCGCGTGGTTCTATGTGGCGATGTATTGGGGCTTCACTGTCAGCCGCGACATTGCCGCCATCGAGCGCGGGGAAGATGTGGACATGCCGGTTTTCCCACCCTTGGAATGGCTGGCCAATCGTGGTGACTTGCGCACCACATTCGCGCCGGACGAATTGACGGATGGCCGCACCGTGTCGGCCCAGATCGCCATCCCCTTTGCGGATATGCTGGAAGAGGGCGAAGCGATGCCCGACCGCGCCTTCAGGGAGCTTTACGCCACGCTGCGCGCAGCGGGTTATTTCATGCCGCTCTGTGATGAGATGCTGGGCACGCTGGCCGTGGCCTGTGACATCGGATCGTTCCAGGCGGATGTGCGCCACGCGGGTGACCGCGCGTCGCGGCTCTATCCAAGCGACTATCCCGAAACCGGTCTTGCCATCCTCAAGGCCTCCATCCGGTACATCCCGGCCTATCCGATGGGCAATCCGTCCATTGTACAGAACGGGTACACGGAAAGCGCACGTCTTCGGCTGATGGGCGAGGCATCGGTGGAAGACACGCCGGAGGCGCGCCAGGAAATCTACGCGGAGGCCATGGCGCTTTGTGGCGGCTTGCGGGTCACCTTCGGCAATTGCGTGATCCGGAGCATCGAACTGGAGCCCAAACGCAAGCGCCGCGGTGACCCGGAGGATCAGCGTTTGATCCGGGCCACGGCGTCCTTCAAGCTTGTGGTCGACAAAACAAAGTTCCGTCGCGACGCCGTGCAGGCGGCCCTTGATGAGGTTGCGGCAACACGACTGGCAGCGATCGAGCGCGTGCGGCAGATCCTGCCGTAGACCAGCACCGTCCGAGCGCCACCGACGTCAGCCTGTTAGGTTCGGTTGGTGACAAACAACTGGCGTTGGAACTGCCCGGTCAAAAGAATGATGTGATGTTCACGGGGTGGGCCGGACAAAGGGGCACGGCAGCGGCGCCGGTGTGAGCCGCGTTTCCGACGACAGCGCGGGCAACCATATATTGCGCGACCAGACCCCACCAGTCTGGCCCATCCAAGGTCTGAGGGCCAACTGGCACGGCAGGCCACGCCGCTTTTGGTTGAAGCAAAGCGGTGTGCTGCGTAGGTTGGCATCAAAAGAGCAGGGTGGATTTCCGCATGAAATGGGTTTGGCGTCTTCTGGCAGTCATCGTGGTGTTGATCGTGGTCGCGGTCGGGGCCCTGTTTCTTATTCCGTCCGACCGGATCGCCAAGCTGGCAACGGATCGGTTTGAGGCCGCCACCGGGCGACAGCTTGTGCTTGAGGGCGATATCAAACCCTCCGTCTGGCCTGTGTTGGGGGTCTCGACCGGCGCGGTGCGGCTTGAAAACAGCGACTGGGCCGGACCGGAGCCAATGTTCGAAGCGACAGGCGTTTCCATTGGCATCGCGCCGCTTTCTATCTTTGGCAACGTGCAGGTGACCAATGTCACGCTGGAGAACCCGGTGCTGCGGATTGCAACAGGTGAAAGTGGCGAAACCAATCTGGATTTCGGCAACGCACCAACGGGCGGCCCGACAGCACGCAGCGAACCCAGTGAATTGCCGACGTTGGATGTCGCGCGCATCTCTGGCGGGACGGTCATCTATCAAGGCCCGGATGGCGCTGAAACCCGGCTGGATGACCTGAAGGCCACCCTCACATTCCCGGATGCCTCGGGGCCAACGGACCTGGCTTTGGCCGGCCGCTTTGGCGACGCGGCCTTTGAGATGGACGGACAGATCGCGCGCTTGTCCGATCTGCTGGACGGCGCGCTCGTTCCGGTTCAGCTCACGGGCAAAAGCGGCAGTGCGGCCATGGAATTTCTCGGCAATGCAAGCTCAAGCCCGGTCAAGCTGGACGGCGCGCTGGTGGCGGAGGCCAAGGACATCAACGCGCTTCTCGGCAGCTTTGGTGTGTCCGGTGCCGATGTGCCGGTCGGTCTTGGCAAAGATGCACTTTCTCTTGCGACATCCGTTTCCTTCGAAGACCAAACCCTGGCCTTGCGCGCCTTGGATATCGGCCTTGACCAGAACCGGATTGTCGGGGAGGCGACCGTAACATTGGGCGGCCCGCGCCCGGTTGTCGATGCCGATTTCAATCTCGGCGATTTCAACCTGGCCGCTGTGGAAACCGGGGGTGGTGCCGATGAAGATGCGTCCGGCGAGACCGTGGGGTGGTCAACCGACCCCATCGATATGAGCGCTTTGAACACACTCGACGGTCGCATCGGCGTGCAGGCCTCCAGCCTGAGGCTTGGCACCTCCGCCATCGAAGCGCTGGTGACGGAAACCCGCATCGACAATGCGCGATCTGTGACCAATATCCAGCGGCTCCGCGCCTATGACGGGGAGGCGACCGGCTCGGTTGTGCTGAACGCGCGCAACGGGTTTTCAACCCGGTTTACTGCCGAAGGGTCCGCATTTGCGATCTCGCGCCTGCTGTCGGAACTTGTGGGCTATGACCGCATCATCGCCGCCGGTGATCTGCAACTGAGCGTGCTCGGCGTCGGCAACACGATTGATGCGCTGATGAATTCTCTCGACGGGGAAGGATCGTTCCGCGTCGGCGCTGGTGAGCTTCTGGGCCTTGATATCGTGGGCATGCTGCGCAATCTCGACCCGTCCTATCTGGGCGCTGGCCAGGTGACGCTGTTCGACGAAATCACCGGCACGTTTCGGATTGTGGACGGTGTCGTCATCAACGAAGACATGCGGCTGACGGCACCGCTTTTCCGGGCGACGGGTGCGGGTCGCATTGGCGTGGGCAAGCAATCGATTGACTTTCGGTTCATTCCCGAACTGCTCGGCGGCGACAATGCCGGGATCAAAGTGCCGCTTCTGGTGACGGGGTCGTGGCAGAACCCTAAGGTGCGGCTGGACCTGGAAGGGGCGATCTCCGACCGTGTGGAAGAGGAAGTGCGCGAGGCCATCGAGAAAGAGGTTGAGAAGCGGTTGGAAGAGGACCTTGAAGACAAGATCGAGGACAAGCTGAGAGAGGGGCTGGGCAATCTCTTCGGGCGTTAAGTCTCAAGTATACCTCAACAATTCGGCACGTTGACGGCCAGCCCGCCAAGCGCGGTTTCCTTGTATTTCTCACTCATGTCGGCCCCGGTCTGGCGCATCGTCTCAATGGCGGCATCCAGTGGGACGAAATGGGTTCCATCGCCCCGCAACGCAAGGGACGCGGCAGACACAGCCTTGATCGCACCGAGCCCGTTCCGCTCAATGCACGGCACCTGAACCAGACCCTTCACAGGATCGCAGGTCATGCCAAGGTGATGCTCCAACGCAATTTCGGCCGCGTTCTCGATCTGCATCGGCGTGCCGCCCAGAACCGCGGCTAGCCCGGCGGCCGCCATGGCGCTGGCAGACCCCACTTCGGCCTGACACCCGCACTCGGCCCCACTGATCGAGGCGTTGTACTTGACCAGCCCGGCAATCGCGGCGGCTGTCAACAGAAAGTCACCCACCCGGGCTTCGGTCGCGCCGGGCACATGGTCGAGCCAGTATCGGATCGTCGCTGGAACAACGCCCGCTGCCCCGTTGGTTGGCGCAGTGACAACCTGACCGCCCGCCGCATTCTCTTCGTTCACCGCCATGGCATAGACGCTGATCCAGTCATTGATGACATGCGGCGCCGTCAGGTTCCGGCCACGCTCGGCGATGAGCGCGGCGTGGATATCCGCCGCGCGGCGTTTCACACCCAAGCCTCCGGGCAATGTGCCAGTGTTTTCCAGCCCCCGATCAATACAGGCTTTCATCGTAGTCCAAATGCGCAACAGCCCGGTGTCGAGCGCGGCGCGGTTCATCCGGGTTTCCTCGTTGGCCCGTTTCAGGTCGGCAATGGAGCGCCCGGCCTCCGCGCACATCTGAAGCATTTCGGTGGCGGTCTTGAACGGGTAGGGGACCGGGGCCCCGTCGTCCTCGGCGGCCCCGGCGGTCAGCTCGGCCTCCGTCAAAACGAAACCGCCGCCAACCGAGTAATACGTCTCCTGCACCAGCACATCGCCTTGCGCATCCGTGGCGAGCAGGACCAACCCATTGGCATGGCCGGGCAGCGGCGGGCCATAGTCGAAGACGATGTCCGTGTCCGGATCGAAGGCCAGCGGGCCAAGCCCTTCGGGCGCGACGCGCTTGTCGGCTTTGATGGCGACCAGCGCAGCCTCGGCGGCCCCCGCTTCGAAGGTCTCCGGCAAGAACCCGGCCAGTCCAAGGATCACGGCACGGTCCGTCGCGTGCCCGACACCGGTGAAGGCCAGTGACCCATGCAGCCGTGCGCGCAGCCCATGCGGTTGAAACGCCGAGCGCCGCAGCCGGTCGAGAAACCGTCCAGCCGCCACCATCGGCCCCATGGTATGGGACGAGGACGGGCCGACCCCGATCTTGAACATGTCAAAGACGCTCAGAAACATGATTTGGGGTGTACCCGTTTCCCGCCGCAGTGCAATCGCCCCCCGCGGCACAGTAAGGTCCGAAATCGGCAGAATGCATCTCGCCTTGCGCGGCTCATCGGGCTACACCCGAAGCGAAACAACAGACAAAGGTCGACCATGTCTCTTTTGGAAGATGTGTCAGCAAGTCTTGCACGCCGCGCCATGGAACTGATCGTCAAGACGGGCGATGAAACCATCGAGAAACGCCTCGCGGATGAAATCGGTGCGTCATCACCAACGTTGCAGGAAAACTTCCTGACAGCGATGCGCATGTTGAAAGCCGAGCGGCGCGGGCTGTTGCTTTTGGACAAGTATGACCGCGGCGAAGACATACCGGTCGCGCAAATCTCTTCCCAGCCACAGGATGATGGCGGCCATTGAGCCAATGAGGTTGCGCCGTGCTGCGCCCGTCGCCCGGGCAAGGGGGCGCTGCCCCCTCGGCCTTCGGCCTCACCCCCGGGATATTTATAGGTCAATGGAAACAGGGGGCACGACGGATCATGCCCCCTGAGGAAGGCGGTGTTCACCGTCTCCACTGACCACGGTCATCGGCGTCCCCGCCTGTACCGTGCAGCCACCTTAAGTGCGCAATTTTAAGAAAAGCCTAAGGGTCTCCATTGACCTGGAAATATCCCGGGGGACGTCACCGGAGGTGACGGGGGGCAGAGCCCCCGCAAAACATCGTGTGCGCGCAAGGCGCGCGCAATTTGATTGGTGTCAGAAACCACGGGTCAGCCAGACCAGAAACACGCCAATAGCCACGGCCGCCAGGCCCATCATGCGGCGGCTTTCGAGCGGGATGTCGTCCAGCATCTTGATCAGGTCTTCCAGCCGGTTCGGCAGAAGCGCCAGGACCAGGCCCTCGAAGACGAGGACCAGGCCAAGACCGAGAAGGATGAGCTCCATGGCTTAGTTGGCAGACAGGCCCGAAATCCCTGCACCATCAAGGAATTCGAAGAATTCGCTGTCCGGTGTGATCACCAGGGTTGAGTTGTTGCCGCGGAGCGAGCGCTCATAGGCGGCAAGGGACCGGTAGAAGCGGAAGAAATCCTCGTCTGCGCCATAGGCGTCCGCGAAGATGCGGTTGCGTTCGGCATCGGCCTCACCTCTAACGATCTCGGCTTCGCGATTAGCGTCGGAAACGAGTTCCACCACGGTTCGGTCGGCCTGCGCCCGCACGCGCTGCGCGGCTTCTTCGCCTCGTGCGCGTTCGTCGGTGGCTTCCCGTTCCCGTTCGGCGCGCATCCGGTCGAAGGTTGCGGCAAGGTTCTGCTCCGGCAGGTTGGTCTGCTTCAGGCGTACGTCGACCACGTCGAGACCAAGCGAGGCGGCCTCAGAATCGGCTTGCGCCCGGATACGGTTCATCAGAACGCCCCGTTCCGCGGACAGAATGGTGTTCGAGGTCACGCCTTCCGAGCCGAGAACGCCCCGGATTTCGTCAATGAGAATGGAGGCGAGACGATCTTCGGCGAAGCGCACGCCGCCCGGACCAACGGCTTGGCGGAACTGGATGATTTCTTCTTCCGTATCGCCGATGCGGTACCGTGCGAAGGCGTCAACCACGAGACGACGGTCGTCCGACGGTGTGATTTCGATTGCGGGCGTGTCCAGTGACAGGATGCGGCCGTCATAGCGCACCACTTCCTGAATGAACGGGATCTTGAAGCCCAGACCCGGCTCGGTCTTGACCTGCTTGATCTGACCGAATTGCAGGACCAGCGCCTTTTCGCGTTCGTCCACGATGAAGATCGATGAGAGAGCGCCGAAGACGGCGACGACCAGAACGACCAATCCGATGGTTCCACGTCCCATATCAGTTGCCTCCTTGTGCTGGCGTGCGGCGCAGTTCGTTCAACGGCAGGTAGGGCACGACCCCTTGGCCACCGGCCCCGCTTGCGCCTTCGTCGAGAATGATCTTGTCGACGTCGCCCAGCACTTTCTCAAGCGTTTCAATGTAAAGTCGGCGACGCGTCACTTCAGGAGCCTGCTCGTATTCTGCAAGAACGGACGTGAAGCGGCTGGCCTCACCCTCGGCTTCGTTCACCACCTGAGCGCGATACGATTCCGCCTGTTCCAGAACCTGTGCAGCTTCACCACGGGCACCCGCAAGTACGCGGTTTGCATAGGCATCCGCCTGACGTTCCAAACGGTCGCGTTCCTGTTCGGCAGCCTGCACGTCACGGAAGGCGTCAATCACTTCACGCGGCGGGTCGGCCTTGTTGAGGTTCACACGCACAACGTTGATACCGGACTGGTAGCTGTCGAGCGTGGCCTGGATCAGTTCTTCCGCCCGCTGGGCCGTAGCGGCGCGGTCACGGTTCAGAAGCGGGGCCAGTTCAGAGCCGGCCACAATCTCGCGCATGGCCGATTCCGACACAGCGCGCACCGTTTCCGGGCCATCGCGCAGGTTGAACAGGAAGTCCGCCGCGTTGGAGATGTTCCAGACCACCTGGAAGTCGATATCGACGATGTTTTCGTCCGTGGTCAGCATCAGGCCATCACCGCCGGAAGAACCCGACCGGCCAAGGCCGATATCTTCAGATTGTTCGCGGGTCACCGGGATGACTTCATAGGTCACAACCGGCCAGGGCGCGAAGTTCAGGCCCGGCCCGCCAATCGACGAGAACTCGCCAAGAAACAACTCGACGGACTGCTCTTCCGGGCGGACCGTGTAGAAGGAATTGAACGCCCAGAGCGCCAGCGCGATCAAAGCACCAATGCCTAGCGTGCCTTTGGTAAGCTTGGGGCCTTCGCCGCCGCCGTCACCACCGTTTGGCGTGCGGCCGCCGCGCCCGCCCATGAGCACTTTCAACTGCTCCTGGCCTTTTTTCATGATTTCGTCGATCTCGGGGATCTGCGGTCCGTCTTGTCCCGGTCTGCCCGGGCGCCTGTCGTCTCCGCCGCCGCGATTTCCACCGCCGCCGCCCCAGGGGCCGCCACCGTTATTGGCCATGGCTGTTTGCGTCCTTGTCCATCTTGTTCATGTCTTGCCGTGCTAACTGTAGCTTCCGGCGCCTATTTTCAAGCGGTTCTCACCGGTTCCCGCATCGTCACCAGTTCTTCCGACATGGTCGGGTGCACGGCAACGGTGCGGTCAAAGTCTTCTTTTGTCAGTCCTGCCTTAACGGCGATGCCGACCATTTGGATCAATTCTCCTGCCGCGTCTGCGACGATATGGCAACCCAGCACTTTGCGCGTTGCCTTCGATACAATCAATTTAAAGAGCACACGGTGCGGGCTTCCGGCAAAGGCGGTGCGCATCGGGCGGAATGAGGTGCAATAGACCTCGATCTCTTCGAGCTCGCGGGCCTGTTCTTCGCTGAGGCCGACGGTCCCCAATTCGGGCTGCGTGAAAACGGCCGAGGGCACATTCTCGTGATCCACTGCCGTCGGGTTGTTTTTGAAGACGGTTTCGGTGAAGGCCATCCCTTCGCGGATGGCGACCGGGGTCAGTTGGATGCGATCAGTCACATCGCCGATGGCATAGATCGAAGGGACAGCCGTCTGGCTGAATTCATCCACCTCGATGGCCCCGCGTCGATTGATGCCGATGCCAAGCTCTTCCAGTCCGAGATTGCGGCTGTTCGGCGACCGGCCGGTTGCGAAGAACAGCCGGTCGAACCGTTCTTCCATCCCATTCGTGGCTTTCACCATCACCGGCCCGGGTTTCGTGGCGGTGTCCTCATGCCGCTCGGCAGCTGGCGCGCCCATGGTGGTTGTCGCACCCGGCGCGTCTGCGGGCCACATATCGACGATATTGGTTCCAAGCCGCAGATCGATCCCTTGCTCGCGCATCATTTCGGCGATCAGGCCACGGGCTTCCTCGTCAAACCCGCGCAGGATCTGCGCGCCGCGATAGAACTGGGTCACTTTCACGCCGAGGCCATTGAGAATGCACGCAAATTCACAGGCGATGTAGCCACCGCCAACGATCAGGATGCTCTCGGGAAGGGTCTCCAGATTGAAGATGTCATCTGACACCATGCCAAGCGCCGCGTTCGGCATGTCGGGGCGCACGGGATGACCGCCGGTGGCAATCAGGATGTGCCCGGCAGAGATCACCTCGCCCGTGTCGAGCGTCACCTCATTCGCCCCGCTCACCCGTGCACGGGTGTCGTGGCGCGTGACGCCAGAGCGCTCCAACAGGCCCTGATAGACGCCCTCCAGCCGATCCAATTCGTTGTTCAGCTTGGTCCGGAAGGCCGTCCAGTCGAAATCGCCGGCATCTGCCGACCAGCCATAATCCCGCGCCAGCCCCGACAACTCGCGAAACTCGGAGGCAAACACCATCAGCTTCTTCGGCACGCAGCCCCGGATCACGCAGGTGCCACCCATCCGGCTTTCCTCGGCCAGCGCTACCTTGGCGCTGGTCGCCGCTGCCGTCCGCGCCGCACGCACGCCGCCCGAGCCGCCACCGATCACGAAAAGGTCGACGTCATGGGCCATCAGTCCACCAAATCCGCAAAGGCGTTCTTCACGCCGGTGGTCTCGGCTGTGTCACTCGCGACATCGCGTACCTCGATCCGTCCATCGGCATGCCCGGTGATGCAAAGATCGCAGATATCCACGAAAAGCCCGTTCTCAACGACGCCCGGCACCTGGTTAAGCACCAGTGACAACTGCCGCGCGTTGCCGATCCGACCCAGATGCAAATCCAGAATGTGGTTGCCTTCATCCGTCACATAAAGGTCTCCGCCCTGAGCGCGCGGAACCACATGCGTGCCTGCCACGTCGAGACCTTCCAGCATTTCCTCCAGCAGCAATTGTGTGGTCGACATGCCGAACCCAAGCACCTCAACGGGCAGGGGGAAGGCCCCCAGCCTGTCGACGAACTTCGTCTCATCTGCGATCACGATCATCCGATCCGAGGCCGTGGCCACGATCTTTTCCTGCAAAAGCGCGCCACCGCCGCCCTTGATCAGTGCCAGTTCCGCGTCGAACTCATCCGCTCCGTCAATGGTCAGGTCGAGCCAATTGGCTTCGTCCAGCGTGGTGATGCGAAGGCCTTCGTCCTGCGCCAGGTCCGCCGTTCTGGTCGAGGTCGGAACGCAAAGGATGTCCAGCCCGTCCTCCCGCACCCTCTTGCCCAGATGCCTGACCAGCCAGGCCGCCGTGGAGCCGGTGCCGAGACCAAGCTTCATCCCGGGTTTGACATAAGTCGCCGCATGTGCGGCGGCCGCAGACTTGGCGGCATCCGCAGGCGAGAGAGGCTCAGGCATTGGCAGGCTCCAGAGTAAACCGCGTGCCTTATAGGCGCGTTTCGAGGGGAGGGCGAGAGGCATTCCTCGCGAATCTGCTGCCTCTCTCCAGGTGAACACCCGCGTCATCGAACATCAGACCGACGCTGCGCAGATGCGGTCGACATTCCGGATCAGGGAGCGTGAGGAGCAAACCGAAACCTGTCGCCGTCTGATACCGGCCTGCGTCCCGTTCATCTTTTTCTGTTTTCGCAGGTTCGATAGGCGCCAAGCCCTGATCCGCTGGCCGGACAGCTCGATCAACATGACCAAAAAGATCGACAATGCGGCGTGAGTTTCCTCTCGCCACCGGCGCGCGGCTTTGCTAAGAGCCGCGCGTCGCGGGTGTGGCGGAATTGGTAGACGCACCAGATTTAGGTTCTGGCGCCGCAAGGCGTGGGGGTTCAAGTCCCTCCACCCGCACCACGTGTCTTTCGTTAGAAAGACCAACATTCTTCTGAATTGAGTGCTGGGCGGCAGTTGCATCGCAGATGCAATGAGAGCGTGTGGCGTTCGAGCTTTCTCCTCCTGAGTGCACCAAAATCGTTTCGACAGAAACAATGAGCGCTTCAATGTCTCTCGTGTGCTCCGCCCCCACCGCACCGTTGCATCGCCCTTTCCGAACAAAGTTGACGCCGCCAAATTGCGCGCCTTCGGCGCACGCCATGTTTTGTCTTAGGGGCGCTGCCCCGCCTCTCTTCGAGAGCCTCCCCGGCATATTTTTGAACCAGTGAAGGCCTCTTCATCTCTTCTGAAATACGCATAAGCGCGGCTGCCGCAGGCAGACGCAAAACATCGTGTGCGCCGAAGGCGCGCAATGCTTCATAAGCCCTTCCGTGCCCCCGTTGGCGAAACATAAGCAACGCGGGAGGGCGGGCCAGGTTGCGCAAGAGGCTCGACAGCCTGCGCCTGTGCCCGCTAAACCTCTCGCCCATGCGTATGCGTCCGATCTTGTTGAGTGTTCTCGCCACCGCCGCGCTGGCCTTTGCGGCCTTTCAGGTGGCCTATCGCTATTTCGACAGCGAAGAACGCGCCGCGGCCGCCGGGCGCTTGTCGCTTTATCAATCGACCGTGACCGCGGAATTAGGGCGCTTCCAGCATCTGACCTATGTCCTGTCGCTCGACCCGTTCGTGATCGCCGCAGCCGAAGGGCAATCGCCGGCGCAGCTGAATGCGCGGTTTGAGGATTTTGCCGCCCAGGCGGGGATCGACGCGATTTACCTGATGACACCTGACGGGCTGACCATTGCTGCGTCGAACCACGCGCGCCCTGGCAGCTTTCTTGGTCAGAATTACGGATTTCGCCCGTATTTCCGGGATGCCCTGAACGCGCAACAGGGTCGATACTACGCCATCGGGGCCACAACCGGTCTGCCGGGGTATTTCATCGCCGACCCAGTGCGCACACCGGAGGGCGCCATCGCCGGTGTGATCGCGCTCAAGATTGATCTCTCGGGTCTCGAAGACAGTTGGCGCGGCTCCGGCGAGCAGGTGTTTCTTGCCAATGGGGACGGGGTTGTCATGCTCGCCTCCAACCCTGACTGGACTTACCAGAGCCTCACTCGGTTGACCGATGCCCAACGCAACCGGATCGAGGCCGACCGACAGTTCACCGGGCAGCCGCTGTCCCGGCTCGACTGGACGCCGCTGTCTGACGACCGGGCGCGGATCGGCGGTGTGGACCGCCTCCACCTGACGACACCGCTCGGCCAGCATGACTGGGTGCTGCACTACTTTGCCCCGACCGACCCGATCCTGACCCGCAGCTGGCTCGCCGCCGCCTTCGTCGTGGTTCTGGCGGGGCTCGGTCTGATCGGGTGGCAAATTCAGCGCAACCGCCAGGTCGGGGCGGCGCTCGCGCGCTCCGAGCGGGAGGAGGCGGAGCTGAGACAGGCCAACACGCGTCTTGCGCAGGAAATCGAAGACCGGCGCACTGCCGAGCGTCGCCTGAAGCGCACCCAGGGCGAGTTGCAGCGCGCCAGCCGTCTTGCCGCGCTTGGGCAATTGGCCGCGTCCGTGACCCACGAACTTGGGCAGCCCATCGCTGCGATGAAAAACCACCTGACCGCGGCAGAGCTGAATGCGGCCAATGCGCCGGACCTGACCGGGCGGATCGGCGGGCTGGTGCAACGCATGGAAGATACCACGCGCCAGTTGAAGTTCTTTGCCCGGTCCGACGCGGAAACCTTCGAAGATGTTGATCTGACCGCCGCCATGCAAACCGCGCTGACGCTGGTGGAACCCAACCGGCAGGCCTCGGGCGCCATCATCAAAACGTCCTTTCCCGAACGCCCTGTGCATCTGCGCGGCAGCCGGCTCAGGCTTGAGCAGGTGATGACAAACCTCCTTCGAAACGCGCTCGATGCGTCGGAGGACAGCACGCCACCGACGCTGGAGGTGCGCGTTGGTGGGGGCGAGGCTAGCTGTTGGTTCAGCGTGCGCGACAATGGGCACGGGCTCGGCGCGGCCAGCCTTGCCGAGTTGCAGGAACCTTTTGTGACCACACGGGAAAGCGGGCGCGGCATGGGGCTTGGCCTCGCCATTGCGTCCGGCATCGTGCAGGACCATGGCGGTGAGATGAGCGCGGAGAACCTGCCCGAGGGTGGGGCCTGCTTCACGGTGCGCTTGCCGCTGGCCCAACTGGACGCAGCGGCTGCCGAATGAGCACGACACGCCCCAACAGCATCCTGATTGTCGATGACGATGCCTCGATGCGAACGTCGCTCCTCGACCTGCTCTCGGCTGCCGGTTGGGAGGTCGAGGCGCTTCCGCGCGCCGGTCTGGTCGCTGAGCGCTTAGAGAGCGATCCGCCAGACGTTATTCTGTCAGATGTGCGCATGCCCGGCATGTCGGGCCTTGACCTGCTCGAAACCCTGAACCTCACGACCGCGCCGCCGCTCGTGCTGATCTCGGCCCATGGCGATATTCCGACCGCCGTGAAGGCGATGCAGGATGGGGCGTATAGTTTTGTCGAGAAACCGTACGAGCCGCGTCGTTTGCTCACCATTCTGACGCACGCGGCGGATCAGGCGCGGATGCGCGGCGAAAATGCCCGCCTGCGCGACCGGCTTTATGCGCTGTCAGGGCTCGACCGCATCCTGCTCGGAACCTCAGACGGCGTGGCCGGTTTGCGGCGGGACATCCTCGATTTTGCGGCAACGCCTGCGCCCGTGCTCATCCAGGGCGAGACGGGCACCGGTAAGGAGCTTGTCGCCCGCGCCCTGCATGATCTTGGCGCGGCACCCGATGCGCCCTTTCTTGCGCTCAATTGCGCGGTGCTCACGGAAGACAGTTTCGAGGCCGAGATGTTCGGCACCCACGGGGGCGACCCGGGGCGTTTGCGTGCAGCCTCGGGTGGAACGCTTTTTCTCGATGAGATTTGCACCTGTCCCTTGCCCGTTCAGGCCAAGCTTTTGCGCGTGATTGAGGAGAAGCATGTCCTGCCCGTGGGCGCGACGGCACCCAGCCCGGTGGACGTACGTATCGTGTCGGCCACCAACGAAGATGTCGATGCGGCCGTGGCCGAGGGGCGTCTGCGCGCGGATCTGTTGTTCCGGCTGAACACGGTTGTTCTCAGCTTGCCGCCGCTGCGACAAAGGCGTGACGATATCGGGCTGCTGGCGACGCATTTTTTGGCGCATTATGCCCAACTTTACGAAGTCTCCTCGCCTGAGCTTGGGGCCGATGACCTGGCCGCGCTGATGTCGCATGACTGGCCCGGAAATGTGCGCGAGTTGCGCAATGCCTGCGAGCGTCGGGTCTTGGCGGCACGGCGCGGCGGCGGCTCCATGGGCGCGGCGATCCGACCGGATCAGGCGTTGGACGATGTGCCCGACACATTGCGGGAGGCGGTGGCGGCCTTTGAACGGGAGTTGATCGGCAAGGCCATTCAAACCCATCAGGGCCGGATGGATGCCGCAGCCGAAGCGCTTGGAATCGGGCGGCGTACGTTGAACGAAAAGATCGTGAAGCTTGGGCTCGACAAGGATGCGTTGCTTTGAAATGCGATCTGTGCTGGGCGGGGAGGCATTGTGTCAGACGGAAAAGCGAGCGATTGAGAGGGCACCGGGCCTTGAAACGCAGTGTGGGTTCTAAAAAGGATCGCCGACGCTCGGATATTCATGAAACCTTAAGTGCCCGCCCCACAAATTAGGGGTGGGCGGACGGTGGTAACATGAGTCTTTTACGTTAATACATTGTTAATAAATAAAAAGTTTCGCACGCGAAACTTTTGATCCGCGATCCCTTTCCTCGCATCTTCAACTCAGCCACAGCGTCTTTTGTTGCGCCCTGCGGAAATCCGCAGGCGGGGCCGCATCGCTCGCGCAATTTCTATCATGGAATCCCGGCTCGACATTGGCGATAACGGCTCCATCATCTGCGAGATGTAACTGGGAGGTATACATCATGAACAAATACCTGAGCCGTACAGCAATTGCGGCTGTCATTGTCGCGTTCGGCAGCGAAGCCATGGCGACCGAGTGGAACGTGTCCCTCTGGGGCAAGCGCCGCGCCTTCACCGAACATGTCGAAAAGCTGGCTGAGCTTGTCGCCGAGAAGACCGGTGGCGAATTCACTCTGAACATCAGCTACGGGGGGCTGTCGAAGAACCGCGAAAACCTCGACGGGATCGAGATTGGCGCCTTCGAGATGGCGCAGTTCTGCGCGGGCTACCACCCCGACAAGAACCGCGTGATCACCGTGCTCGAACTGCCGTTCCTCGGCGTGTCGAACCTGGGAGAAGAAGTGGCGGTTTCCATGGCCGTTTACGGCCACCCGGCGGCCACAGAAGAAATGGCACAGTGGAACGCCAAGCTTCTGATGACCTCGCCCATGCCGCAATACAACATCGTCGGCACGGGCGAGCCGCGCGACGCGCTGTCTGAGTTCGAAGGCATGCGGGTCCGGGCAACCGGTGGTCTTGGCAAGGCGTTTGAAAGCGTCGGCGCTGTTCCGACCTCGGTGACGGCCACGGAAGCCTATCAGGCGATGGAATCGGGCGTGGTCGACACGGTGGCGTTTGCGCAGCACGCGCATCTCTCGTTCGGCACGATCAACCAGGCTGACTGGTGGACCGCGAACCTGAACCCCGGCACGGTGAATTGCCCGGTCGTGGTAAACATCGACGCTTACGAGGCGCTCTCTGACGAACATCGCGAAGCGCTCGACAGCTCGGTGCCGGAGGCGTTGGACCACTACCTTGCCAATTACGCTGACTTGCTTGAGCAGTGGGATACCGTGCTGGCTGAAAAGAACGTGACCAAGGTCGAGATCCCGGAAGAGGAACTCGCAGCGTTTCGGTCGACCGCAGCCGATCCAATCCGCGCGCAGTGGATCTCGGATATGGAAGCGCAAGGCATCCCGGGCCAGGAACTCTATGACCTGGTTCAGGAAACGCTCAAAGAGAAACGGATGACAAACTGATCCGAAGCGGGGCGCCCATCGCGGCGCCCCTTTTCTTATGACACGCGACGAGTTCAACGACTATTGCCGGGCCAAACGCGGCAGCACGCATGTGGTGCAATGGGGCAATTCGGATGTGTGGAAGATTGGTGGCAAGGTCTATGCGCTTTGCGGCTGGAACGAGGGCGAGGCGGCGTTCACCTTCAAGGTCAGCGAGATGATGTACGAGGTTCTGCAAGACCAGCCCGGCTGTCGTCCTGCGCCCTATCTCGCGTCGCGCGGTATGAAATGGATACAGATCCATGAGCCTGAGAAGGTGCCTGACACGGATATTCGTCAGCATATCGACGCGTCCTTCGATCTGGTCGTTGCGAAACTGACCAAGAAGGCGCGGGCCGAGTTGGGATTGGAGACGGGGTAACATGGCAGGGGCATCGACGGTCCTAGAGGACTCAAGCTTACTCAGCCGATTGGACAGGGCGCTTCTGCCGGTCGAGCGGTTCACGGCGCTGATCAGCGGCATCGCGGCGTTTTCGCTGATGTTCCTCGCCGCCTATTCCGTGGCCGGTCGTCAGTTGGACAAGACGTTTCTTGCGCCATTCCTCGACAGCATCGGCGTGATGGACGGCCCGCTTCTGGGTTACGTCGATTACATCGAAGCGCTGATGCCAATCATCGCGATCATGGGCGTGTCCTATGTTCAGCGCGAAGGCGCGCATATCCGGATGGACATTCTGATCGGGTCGCTGAAAGGCCGTGTCCTCTGGTTCTTTGAGATGCTCTCTGTGCTGCTGATCCTCGGTCTGATGATCGCGCTTCTCTGGGGGTCATGGGCGCATTTCGACCGGTCTTTCGACTGTTCGCTGCCGCTTTGCTCGCGCGACAGTTCCATCGATGTCGGCATGCCGACCTGGCCCTCGAAGCTGGTTGTGCCCATCGCGTTCGCCGTGCTGTGCCTGCGGCTAATCTTGCAGGCCGTCGCCTTTGGGCGCGCCTTTTGGCTGGGTCTGGAACGCCCGGTTGCCGTGCCGCTGATCCAGTCGGTGGCTGAGCAGGCCAAGGCCGAAGCCGAGTTGCTGGACGGGGCAGATCGATGACCGATATCGAGATCGGCCTCTGGACCACGGGCGGCATGCTGGTGATGGTCGTCCTGGGCATGCGTGTGGCCTTTGCCGCCGGACTGGCGGGCTTTGTGGGCCTTGTCTGGCTCAGGTGGAACGGGTTCGACTATGACCCGGATCGTTTCTGGAAGGCGTTTGAGGTCAGTGCCAAGATTGCGGGGCAGGTGCCCCATTCCAAAGTTTCAGCGCAGGCGCTCAGCCTGATCCCGACCTTCATTCTGATCGGGTATCTGGCCTATCACGCGCGCCTCACGACTGCGCTGTTCGAGGCCGCGAAACGCTGGGTCGCCTGGGTTCCGGGGGGGCTCGCGGTCTCGACCGTTTTCGCCACGGCGGGCTTCGCGGCGGTCTCGGGTGCGTCTGTTGCGACCGCAGCCGTTTTTGCCCGGATCGCCATTCCCGAGATGCTGAAAGTGGGCTATAACAAGCAGTTCGCCGCAGGTGTTGTGGCGGCAGGCGGCACGCTGGCGTCACTGATCCCGCCGTCGGCCATCCTCGTGATCTATGCGATTATCGTGGAACAGGATGTCGGCAAGCTGCTTCTGGCCGGGTTCATTCCCGGCGCGTTTTCGGCGCTGGTTTACGCGACGCTCATCATCGGGATTGCTGTTATCTTCAAAACCGTTGGGCCACCGGTCGGGGGCTTCACCGGGCGCGAACGTCTGGCGAGCCTGCCGCCTGCGCTGCCGATCGTGGCTGTGGTCGTGATCATCATCTTCTTTGTCTACAACCCGTTCGGCGATGCCTGGGGCACACCGACTGAGGGCGGCGCGGTGGGGGCGTTCATCGTCTTTCTGATGGCGCTCTATCAGGGCATGCGGTTGAAGGAGTTGAAGAGCGCACTGCTGGAAACGGCCAAGCTGACGGTGATGATCTTCTCGATCATCTGGGGCGTGTTGATCTATGTGCGCTTTCTGGGCTTCGCCGACCTGCCGGGCGCGTTCGCCGACTGGATTACATCGCTTGAGATGTCGCCCATGCTGATCCTGATCTGCATTCTTCTGGCCTATGCCGTGCTGGGTATGTTCATGGACGCGATCGGCATGCTGCTTCTGACGCTGCCGGTCGTGTACCCGGCTGTGATGGCGCTGAACGGGGGCGAGAATGTCGCTGCCGCCGACAGCGCGTTTGGCATGTCGGGTCCAATGTGTGCGATCTGGTTCGGGATATTGGTGGTGAAGATGGCGGAATTCTGTCTGATCACGCCGCCCATTGGCCTGAACTGCTTCGTAGTGGCGGGTGTGCGTGAGGACCTTTCCGTGCAGGACGTGTTCCGGGGTGTGACGCCGTTCTTCATCGCCGATGGGTTGACCATCGCGCTTCTGGTGGCGTTTCCGGCAATCGTGCTCTGGTTGCCGAGTTTGGCGTAAGACAGGGATTGCGCCCGGGCTACGCCCGGTCGCTCCGCTGGAGGGGTTTCACCCCTCCAGACCTCCCCAGGATATTTGTGGGTCAATGGAGAGCACACGCGCCATTTTGGACGGCCCTCTGAGGCTTTTGTCTTGCGTCCGGTCTTTCTTTTGCTAGAAGGACCGCTGATTTTCCGGACACGTGGCCCTGAGAGGACAACCATGCAGGTTACTGAGACCCTGAACGAAGGCTTGAAGCGCGGATACAAGCTGATCGTCACCGCTGATGAGCTGGACGCCAAGGTCAATGAGAAGCTCGCCGAAGCGGCGCCCGAGATTGAAATGAAGGGCTTTCGCAAGGGCAAGGTGCCGATGGCTTTGCTCAAAAAGCAGTTCGGCGAGCGTTTGCTGGGCGAGGCGATGCAGGAGAGCGTTGATGGTGCCATGGCCTCGCATCTGGAGGAAAGCAAACACCGCCCCGCGATGCAGCCGAAGCTTGAGATGAAAAACGAGGACTGGAAGCCGGGGCAGGACGTTGAGGTCGAGATGTCCTATGAGATGCTGCCGGACATTCCCGAGCTCGACTTCTCAACAATCAAGCTGGAAAAGATGGTCGTCGAAGCGGATGACGCAGCCCTCGACGAGGCGTTGCAGAACCTTGCGGACAACGCGCAGAACTTCGAAGACCGCAAGAAGGGCTCGAAAGCCAAGGAGGGCGATCAGGTGATGATCGGCTTCGTTGGCAAGGTCGATGGCGAAGAGTTCGAAGGTGGCGCGGCGGAAGAGTTTCCGCTGGTGCTGGGTTCAAACCAGTTCATCCCCGGTTTCGAAGATCAGTTGATCGGTGTGAAAGCGGGTGAGGAAAAGGCCGTCGAGGTGACCTTCCCGGAAGAATACGGGAACAAGGACCTGGCTGGAAAGCCGGCCGTGTTTGACGTGACCGTGATCGCGGTGAAGGCGCCGAAACCGGCCGAGATCGATGACGAACTGGCAAAGAAGTTCGGGGCCGACGACCTTGAGACACTGAAGGGCCAGATCACCGAGCGCCTCGGCGCCGAATACGGCGGTGCGGCCCGGGCCGTGATGAAGCGCGCGCTGCTGGACGAGTTGGACAAGGCAGTGAGCTTCGATCTGCCGCCAACGCTGGTCGAGGCCGAGGCCAGCCAGATCGCGCATCAGCTCTGGCATGAGGAAAACTCCGAGGTGGAAGGCCACGACCATCCGGAGATTGAGCCGACAGAAGAGCACACCAAGCTGGCGGAACGCCGGGTGCGTCTTGGGCTTTTGCTGGCTGAGCTGGGTCAGAAGGCGGGCGTTGAGGTCTCCGACGCGGAGATGACCCAGGCGGTGATGAACCAGGCGCGGCAGTATCCCGGGCAGGAACGTCAGTTCTTCGAGTTCGTGCAGCAGAACCCGCAGATGCGTCAGCAGATTCAGGCACCGATCTTCGAAGACAAGGTCGTGGACCACATCTTCGAGCAAGCAAGTGTGACCGAGAAACCGGCGAGCAAGGCTGACCTTGAGAAGGCGGTCGAGGCGCTCGACGACGCGTAAGCCTGCAAATATGAGTTTTCGGAAGGCCGCCCGTTGAGGCGGCCTTTTTTATGCCAGTTGCGGCAGGACCTTCAACGCACCGGCCAGCGCCTTGCGCGCCTGAAGCACACGGCGTGAGCGTCCGAAATCTGCGTGTGATCCCACCCAGACCGGCACTTTGGGCAGGTCCTTTGGTGTCGCGAGACAGGTGACGTTTGGCGTCGCCGCGCCGACATAGGTCGGCAAGACGGTGCGTCCCATGCCTTGGCCCGCCATAGCGGCAAGGGCCATGAAGCTGTCGCCATAGGCCACGATCCGGCCCGGCTGCGCGCGGACCCAGGTGGCCGCTTTTGTGCGTGCCAGTGGTCCCGTGAGCCCAAGCCACGGCACATCGCTCTCCAGTGGACCAAAGACGGCGAAGCGGATCTGTCCGGCGGGCAGGGCGGATAGCTCGGGCGGCAAGGTCATGGCAGGACGCACGGTCAAATGTGCCTGCATGCGGGCGAAGTCGACATGGGCGTTGTCCACCGTGACTTCGATCGGGGCATCCATCGTGCGGATCAGACCCGGGAGCACCTGCGGCAGGACATAATGCGCGAGCGTGTCGGTGGTTGTGAGCCGAAGTCCCGCCTGCAACTTTGGGCGCGCCTGATCGAGTAGCCTGTCCACCGCCCCCATGCCTTCCATGGCATCGCGCATCACTTCGATCATGTCCGCCCGGTCCGGGCAGACCTGGTAGCCGCGCGTGGTCTTGTCGAACATGCGCACGCCCGTTCGGGTTTCAAAATCGGCGATCCGTCGCAGGACCGTCGCATGGTTCAAGCCGAGGCTGCGGGCCGCGGCAGACACGGAGCCGTGATCCACCACGGCCAGAACGATTGCGATATCCTCGGAGCCAACCTGTGCGCGTTTCGTCATAACCTCCGCAGTATTGCAGAGTTTCTTTTGGTCTGGAAACCGCTACCTTCTGACGCACCCAATGATTTTCAGGAGAGTCCATATGTCCCGCTTCCTTGTCGCTCTTTGTCTTGCTGGTGGCGTTGCCGCTGCCAGTACCGCCATTGCGGGCGGTCACGCCGGCAACCCCGCTGTGACAGCGCGAAACGCGCATATGCAGCTTTATTCGTTCAACCTTGGCATGCTTGGCTCGATGGCGAAGGGCGAAACAGAGTACGACGCGGAGGCCGCATCGGCGGCGGCCAGTAACCTGGCGGCGCTTGCTGCGTTGAACCAGCGGGCCTACTGGGTGCCGGGAACGTCGTCGGATGATCTGCCGGACGAATCGCGCGCCTTGCCCGCCATTTGGGAAGAAGGCTCCAAGGCGGGTGAGATCGGTGCGAGCTTTGCCGAAGCCGCGGCGGCGTTGGCGGCTGTCGCCGGTGATGGCAAGGATGCCATGGCGGCCGCGATTGGTCCCGTGGGCAAGGGCTGTGGTGACTGCCACAAAGCTTACCGGAAGCCCCGGTAAGCTGCTTGCGCGACGCTGACGCGGAATGAAACGCGCGTTTCTTTATCTGCTGGGGCTGGGTGTTCTGGCCGTGGTCGCGGGTCTTTGGATCACGCGGCCGCAGACGGTCGATCCGGTCGCCATCGGTTTGGCCGACGTTGAGGCCGATGCCGCACGGGGGGAGGCTGTCTATTGGGCCTCTGGCTGCGCCTCCTGCCATATTGCGCCGGAGAGCGAAGACAAGCTGATGCTTGCCGGGGGTCAGCGTTTTGCCACTGCGTTTGGGGATTTCATCGCTCCGAACATCTCTCCCGATCTCGAGGCTGGACTTGGGGCGTGGACACTGGGGGAGTTTGCCAGCGCCCTGATCCATGGCACCTCGCCGGGCGGGCAGCACTATTACCCGGTCTTTCCATATACCAGCTATGCCCGCATGACGTCTCAGGATATCGCTGACCTTTGGGCGTTCATGTTGACCCTGCCGCCATCCGACCAGCCCAGCGTGCCGCATGAGGTGGGTTTTCCGTTTAACATTCGTCTCACTCTCGGCGGCTGGAAGCTTCTGTTTGCCAATACCGACTGGGTGCAACCGGCAGAGACCGCGCAGATGGAGCGGGGCCGCTACCTGGTGGAGGCGCTGGCCCATTGCGGTGAGTGCCACACACCGCGCAACGCGCTTGGGGCGCTCGATACTGCGCAATGGATGGCAGGCGCGGCCAACCCCTCGGGCGACGGGCGTATTCCGGGCTTGCGTCGGGGTCAGCTGACCTGGAGCGAGACCGATATCGCCTATTACCTGGAAACCGGATTCACGCCCGATTTCGACAGCGCTGGCGGGGAAATGGCGTCTGTGATCGAGAATACGGCGCGGTTGAGCCCAGATGACCGCGCGGCGATTGCGGCCTATATCGTGGCGCTTGGCGAATAGGCGGCTTTATGCTCGATTCGATCTGGGCGTGGTGATGAAAGCGGGTTTGACTGTCTCTATGACGGAAACAATCCGTGGTGCGCCACGTACATTAACTGGCATCTCAGAAAAAGTGCGTGCCAAAATTGGACGGTTCTCGCCACATTTGGTACACAATTCGAGTTCCCGTAACCGGTCCCCTGTGAGTTGGTGTCATGTTGGATTTCAAGTCTGAACTGTTTGATGAAGAGCGGCTGCAAGCCCGGCTCTCCAAGCTGAGCGATGCTGAACTGGCGGCGCTCGAAGATGACCTGGACTTCTGCAACTTCACCGGCGTGCCCACCTTGCGCGTGCTTGAAGTGCTGGAGGACCTGACCGAACTGGACAAGGGCTGGAAAAAGATGCTGGACCGCAAAACCTCGGTCGCGCTCCCAACCCCTTACTGACCGTCTCTGACCAAATTGCATGCGGCTTGCGCCGCATACGCGTTTCCTGATTGGCGCTGGTGGTTGCCGGTTGCGCGTTAGCTGAGCGGTGTGCCGGTGAATTGCGCGACGGAAATTCCGGCCGCTTGCAGTCCGGCGTGGACCTTACGGGCCAAGTCCACGGCTTCCGCGCTGTCGCCATGCACGCAGATTGTGTCGATCCGGGTGTCGAGCGTTTCCCCGGTCCCGGTGAGGATGGCCCCCGCCTGCACCATGGCGACCATGTTTTGCGCGGCCTCGTCGCCGTCATGGATCATCGCGCCGGGCAAGCGGCGGTCGACCAATGTGCCATCGGCATTATAGGCGCGGTCGGCGAAGATCTCTCCGGCCCAGCGGCAACCGAGATCACGGGCAACTTTCTCCATTTGCGTGGCCGCGAGCCCCATGATGATGATGTCCGGGGCGACATCCAGCGCGGCCTCGTAACAGGCGCGGGCCATGTCGTAGTCGGTGCAAGCCATGTTGGAGAGCGCGCCGTGCAGTTTCAGGTGCCGAACCGTGCCGCCAGCGGCCTGCGCCATGGCCTGGGCCGCGCCGACCTGGTAGCGCACCATATTGGCCAGCGTCGGCAGCGGCACCTGCATCCGGCGGCGTCCGAAGCCCTGGAGATCGGGAAAGCCCGGATGCGCCCCGATGCCGACCCCGTTCTCAACCGCCAGTGCCATGGTCTTGGCCATGGTGTCTGCGTCGCCGGCATGAAAGCCGCAGGCAATGTTTGCAGAGGTGACGGTTTGCAAAAGCGCGGCATCGTCGCCCATGGGCCAGGGCCCGAATGCCTCACCCATATCGGAGTTCAGATCAACAGTCAGGGTCATGGTGCTTATCTGCCGGGGCGGTGCCGCGGGCGCAAGCAAGAACCGTGCCGCAACACTCCTGCGTCGCTTTGCCGGGGTCATCTTTTCCGCACTGCGGCGTTAGCATAACATGCAATATGTCGCGACCGGGACTGCCGCGACCGGAGAGGGCCAAGCCGGGCAGGGTCTGACCTCCGCTTGTGTTCTTGTGCCCTGACCGGTGTCCTCGATGGATGCGCCCCGACAAAGTGTGACCCGAACCCTTCCTGGCGCGATCAAGGCGTCGGTTGTTGAGGGGTGGACGGCGATCCGGGAACAGGGGCCGGGCAATATACAGTTCTGGTTCATTGCGCTTTTGATCGGGATTGCGGCGGGGGGCGCCGCGGTGCTCTTTCGGCTCGGTATCAACTTCCTTCAGGAAACGCTCTACGGCACTGAAAACGTGCGACTTCTGCATTCCTTTGCCGAGACCCTGCCGTGGTATTCGATACTCCTGATCCCGGTCTTCGGTGGGCTGGTCGTCGGGTTGATCCTGGATCGCTTCACCGAGGATGGGCGTGCCAAATCCGTGGCCGAAGTGATCGAGGGCGCCGCTTTGAAGGATGGGCGGGTCGAGACCAAGGAAGGCTTTGCGTCCGCTTTCGCCTCGATGATCACGCTCGGCACAGGCGGGTCGAGCGGACGGGAAGGGCCGGTGGTGCACCTGGCGGCTGTTTTGTCTTCTATCGTGTCCAACAAGATGAAAGCCGATGGGATCACGGGGCGCGACCTGCTCGGCTGCGCTGTCGCGGCGGCGGTTTCGGCGTCGTTCAATGCGCCGATTGCTGGGGCGATTTTCGCGTTGGAAGTCATTTTGCGTCATTTTGCGTTGCATGCGTTCGCGCCGATTGCCATCGCCTCGGTCGCGGGCACGGTGATCAACCGGCTGGTCTTCGGTGATCTGGCCGAGTTCAGCCTGATGGAAGAGGGCGCGCTGGCCTTCTATGTCGAACTGCCGGCGTTCCTGTTGCTCGGCGTCTTGTCCGGCCTTGTGGCTGTGGCTCTGATCCGGTCCGTCTTTTTCGTTGAGGATGTCGGGACCGCGTTGCAGGAGCGGTTGAAGAGCCCCCAGTTTCTGCGCCCGGCCTTTGCCGGGTTGCTGTTGGGCCTGATTGCCTTGGCCTACCCGCATATCATCGGGGTGGGTTACGAGACGACCAGCGCCGCGCTGACGGGCAACCTCCTCTGGCATGAAGCGGTCGTGTTCTGCGTCATCAA
>JBCBBB010000023.1:0-29808 GCA_038532095.1 Pseudomonadota bacterium | reverse complement strand
AAAGGTGCGGCGCCATTTGGGCGCCAGCAGTCTCCGCCAAGGCTGCGATTTTGCGCCCTTCCCAAAGACCACCGGCGCGCCCCAGCGCGGGTTGGAGTATGGCGGCACCGGCGTTCAGCACAGCCGCAAACTCTTTTGTTGTGGTCAACCGCTCGCCGGTGGCAACCGGGATGCGAGTGGCCTTTGCCACTTTGGCCAGACCCGCCAGATCATCCGGTGGCACGGGTTCCTCGAACCACAGGGGCGCGTAAGGTGCTATGGCCTCGGACAGTCGAATGGCACCCGCCGCTGTAAACTGACCATGGGTCCCAAAGAGCAAGTCGGCGCGTGGGCCAACGGCTTCGCGTAAGGTGGCGCAGAACGCGGCAGAGGTGTCGATGTCGAAGCCTGAGGGCTGGTGCCCGCCGCGGATTGTATAAGGTCCCGCCGGATCAAATTTCACCGCTGTATAGCCGCGATCCAGCAGATCGAGCGCTGCGGCAGCGGCCATGTCGGCGTTTCCCCAAAACTCGGGCAGAGGATGATCCGCCAGAGGGTACAGATAGGAATAGCACCGCACACGCTCATTCACTTTGCCGCCCAACAACGCCCAGACCGGGCGGTCGCGATCCTTGCCGAGAATATCCCAGCACGCGATCTCGAGCCCTGAAAAGGCGCCCATCACGGTCAGGTCTGGGCGCTGGGTGAACCCGCTGGAATAGGCGCGGCGAAACATCAGTTCGATGTTCTCGGGGTTTTCGCCAGCCATGTGCCGGGCGAACACATCTTCTATGACGGCCACCATGGCCCTTGGCCCGACGGAGGATGCATAGCACTCACCCCAGCCGGTGATACCGGTATCTGTTGTCAGTTTGACGAGGATCCAATAGCGCCCGCCCCAGCCTGGCGCTGGTGGCGCCGTGACGATGACATCGAGGTCAGCGATTTTCATGGCACCTCCCTTATTCCAGACTTCCCGCGAGCCAATCATGCGTTAGAACGGGCGTCAAACACGATCCCCTTGCGCGTGCAGGTTCTGACGCGGCGCGACGTTGATTGCTTATGCAGGTCTACGCTGTAACGGCACAAGGAAGACGACCATGCAGACAAGCATCAACGCCATGGAGACGAGGAACGGCGCGCCGGGCAGGTAAAACGCGGCCCCGTCCTCGGTAAAGCGTGCGAAGACATAGGTCATAACGAGGGGCGATATGATCGTCGCAACGGCTCCGGCGGAGGCCAGAACGCCTTGAAGCTCCCCCTGGCTGTCATCTGCCGTTTGCCGGGACATGATGCCTTGAAGCGCGGGCGTCACCACTGCGCCGAGTGCGGTGAGGGGTGTCAGGATCAGGGCCAGCGTGCCGTTGGTGACAAAAGCCAGCGCAAGGAACGCAAAGGTGTTGAAGATCAATCCATAGATCACGGTTCCACGGTCGCCGAGCAGGCGCAGGAACACGCGGATCAACCCGCCTTGGACAATCGCCAGCGCCACGCCGAACGCGGCCAGTGATGCGCCAATCATGCCTTCGCTCCACCCGAAGCGCGCCGTGGTGAAAAACGCCCAGGTGGCGGGATACACAAAGAACGCCACTTGGTAGAGGAAGAACAACAGAAGTGGACGTTTCAGGGCCGGATTGGTGCTGACATTTGCGAACGCCCCGAACGGGTTGGTGCGCGCCCAGGTTAACGGACGTCGGGTTTCGTCGGTGACGGTTTCTGGCATGACAAAGTAGCCAAGCACCATATTGAGCGCGGCGAGAGCCGCCGCGGCGTAGAACGGAGCACGGGTACCGAACTCGCCGAGGATGCCGCCAATCATCGGGCCAATGACAAACCCAACGCCAAAGGCTGCGCCGACCAGACCGAAACGGGCGGCTTTCTCTTCCGGCTTTGAGATATCGGCGATGGCGGCCGTTGCCGCGGATTGTGTCGCTGCGGTGATGCCAGCCACAATGCGGGCCAGAAACAGCAGCCAGAACACCTGCGCCACCGCCATGACCAGGTAGTCCAGCGCCATAACGAAGAGCGAAATCAGCAGAACCGGGCGCCGACCAAAACGGTCAGACAGCGCGCCGACGATGGGGCTGAAGAAGAACTGCATGACGGCAAAAACCGCCGTCAGCGCCCCGCCCCACAGCGCCGCCTGCGACAGGGGAATGCCCCCAATCTCTTGCAAAAGCGCGGGCATGACAGGCAGGATCAACCCGATCCCCATGGAATCGATGACAACCGTCATCAGGATAAAGCCGAGCGTCAGGCGCATGTGACACGCATAGAACGGCCGTCAACAAGGGGGAAGAGGAGAGTGCGCCTAGGGTGCCGCGATACCATCGAGAATTTCGGCCAAACCGTCTGGATCAGACAGGAATGGCGAATGCCCTGCGACCATGTCGTGAACATGCTCCCAACCTTCGGAGATTGACATCTGAAAGGTCGGAAAAATCACGCGGTCTTTCGTGCAGCGAATGTAATGTCGCTCGGTCGCAGGTGGGTCGAACTCCAGGGCTTCGGTCATGACTGCGATCGGTTGCGGTGTCAGCCGTGCCAGCGCCCAATCGCGATCTTCTGCCGAGCAATCCGAATAAAAGACGGGGCCGGCCTTTTCAGGGATGGCATGGGTGACGCCACTGGCACGATCCACCGATTGCGCGGCCGAGAGTTCCGGGCTGATCGCCTCGGCGCGGAAGTTGGAGAAGGCCTGAGCCGGACGAGGAAGCAGGGCGCAAAGATACACCAGCGCGCGAACCTTTTCGGGCGCTCGGGCGGCGGCGAGCGTGATCGGGAAGCCACCGAAGGAGTGACCGACCAGAATTGTACGGTCTTCGAGATGGCCCAGAACGCAGTTGACGTAATCGTCCATACGCACGTGGTCGCGCGGCGTTTCATCGGCGCCGTGACCGGGCAGGTCGATGGCCTGTGCGCTGTGGCCCCTTGCCGCCAGCAAAGGCAGGAGTTTCTCCCAACACCACGCCCCGTGGGACGCGCCATGTACCAAAAGAAAATGCGCCATGATGACGGCGTGTCTATCCGCTTTGCATACGTTTGCAAAGTCAGCAATTGCGGATCAGGTGTGACCGATCTCTGAGAGGAACGCGTTGAGAATTTCCGCATAGCGTCCGGGCGCTTCGACCATTGGCAGATGTCCCGCGCCGCGGATCAGTTCGAATTGTGATCCTTTCACCAGATTGACGGTTTCGCGCACCAGATCGGGCGGTGTTGACCCATCTTCACTGCCTGCGATGCCCAATGTTGGCAGGGTAAGCGATGCCGTCGAGGTGTAGAAGTCGGTGTTCGAGATTGCGTGCGAACACCCGATATATCCGGCGCGCGGTGTGCGTGTCAGCATGGCCTCCCAGGCGGTCAACTCGGGTGACGCGCGGAACGCGCTTGAAAACCAACGCTCCAAGGTTGCAGGCGCCAGCGCTTCGATGCCACCCGTCTCAACCGCCGCAATGCGCTCTGCCCACATCTCTTTGGTGCCGATCTTGGCGCCGGTGTTCGACAGCACGATGGCCCGGACCTGGTCCAGACGTTTCACGGCAAGACCCTGGGCGATCATGCCACCGATGGAACATCCAACGACAACGGCGTCACGCACGTCGAGGTGGTCCAACAGTTTTCCGAGATCGCTCACGAGAGCGCCCATGGTGTAGGGCGGGTTTGGGCAAGCTGAAAGCCCATGTCCGCGCTTGTCGTAGCGGATCAGGCGCAATGACTTTGGCAGATGCGGTGTGATCTTGTTCCAAAGCCGGTAGTCTGTCCCAAGCGAGTTTGCGAAAACCACGGCCCGCCCGTCCTTCGGCCCCTCGTCCAGATAGTTCAGCGCGACGGTATCAAGCTGGGCGATGTTCATGTGTCTCTCTTTCTTGGGGCAGGGGTTGCGCCGCCTTCGGCGTCGCGGTGAGGCCGCGCGCTAACGCACGCGGCCTGATGCGTATTTGTGAAAAGGTGAAAGGTCATGGTGCTGTGTTGGACATGGACAGGGCGCGGTTCAGCATGGCCGGGTCGACATTGCCGCCGGAGGCCACGACGATCAGATCGCCATCCCCTTCGGCATGGAACAAGGCCGCGGCCAGCGCAGCGGCACCGCCCGGCTCCAGAGTGATTTTCAGATAGGTTATTGCAACCGCCATAGCGCGAAGCGCCTCGTCATCCGAGATGACAAGGCCCGCGCTGCAATGCGCCTTCAGAAGCGGAAAGGTCAGAACGCCGGGGTAGGGGGTCAGGATGGCGTCGCAAATTGACCCGCTCATGCGATTGTTGGTTTGGCGCGCACCTGCGGCGAGCGATCTTGTGACATCGTCAAAGCCCTCTGGCTCGACAGGACGGACACTGAACTGCGGTGCGCGGTCCGCAAGCGCCACGGCCGTTCCCGCGGTCAGTCCGCCACCACCGCAACAGACAAGGACCTCCGCCTCTTCGATACCGGCGTCAGCCGCCTGTTCCGCGATTTCCAACCCTGTGGTGCCTTGTCCGGCAATCACCATTTCGTTGTCGAACGGCTTGATCAATGTCAGGCCGCGCGTATCGGCGAGCTCTGCTCCGATGGCGTCGCGATCCTCCCTCTCGCGGTCATACAAGATGACCTCGGCGCCATAGGCTTTTGTGTTCTCGGTCTTCAGCGCTGGGGCATCAGCTGGCATGACAATCGTCGCCGGGATGCCAAGTTCGCCTGCGGCACAGGCCACACCTTGCGCGTGGTTTCCGGAAGAGAATGCAACGACGCCCCGCGCGCGCTGCTCTGGCGCCAATGCGGAAAGCGCCGAGCGCGCGCCACGATACTTGAACGACCCGGTCTTTTGCAGGCATTCGGCTTTCACGAAAATCCGTCGCTCCGCCATCCGATCAAGAAGCGGCGCGTTCAGGAGCGGCGTGCGGACTGCGTGGCCTTTCAGGCGGTTCGCAGCGGCTTCGATGGCAGCAATATCCATCCTTTGGTCTCCGGGTTTCAGGCGGACGGTACGGCGCAGCCGTGTTCTTGCGTCCCGGCTAAGCCATCGGGCTCAGAAAGCCAACCAGCGTTATCCGAGTGCAGCGGTCCATCGACGCAGGACGTCGACCGACTCAGTTTCATCGAGAAACGGCACGTGGCCACGATCCGGTACATTCGCCCAGATCATGTCGGGGCGACGCCGGACCATCTCGGCGGTGGTTGCTTCTGAAAGCAGGTTCGAATTCGCACCACGGATGAGTGCTAATGGAAGGCCGTTGAGGGCGTCGAACATCGGCCAAAGATCCGGGACCGGCTGTGTGCCGGCCGCAAGTACGGCATCGCGCAAGGCGGGATCGTAGTTGATGACCAGTCCGTCAGGTGTTTCGACATAGTGTTTGCGCACCTCTTCGGCCCAGCGGCTGTCCGGCACATTGTCAAACCCGGCCATAAGACCGGCCCGCATGGCAGTGGCCTCCGCATAGGTTTTTTGAGCCGGGTTGCGCCCGATATAATTTTTGATGACATCAAGCCCATCGGTGGTCAGCTCCGGTCCAATATCCACTAGACACACGCCGCTTAACCGCTCTTTCGCCATCATCGCCAACAGCATGGCAATCAGCCCGCCGCGCGACGTGCCGAGGATGGCGGCCTTTTCAATGCCGAGATGATCGAGCAAGGCGAGCGCATCGCCAGCCTCGACAGGAATGGTATAGGTCTCCGCCCCCGACCACTCTGACTGTCCGCGCCCGCGATAATCGAGGCGGATCAGGCGGGTGTCACGCAGATGCGGGGCCGCATAGTCGAAGTCGCTGCTGTTTCGAGACAGACCGGAGAGCGCCAGAACGGGCGTACCTTCGCCCTCATCGCGATAGAACAGGCGTGTGCCATCCGGGGCATTAAACTCCATCAGAGACCTCCCGCCAGTGCGGGGATGCCCGTCAGGTCATCCATGATGTGATGCGGTTTTGCGGGCAGGCGATCCATGGGCTCACACGCGCGGTTGACCCAGGCCGTGTGGAAGCCATATCCGGCCGCCGAGGCGGCATCCCACCCATTGGACGACACGAACAGAACCTCGTCCCGCTTGGTGTTAAAGCGTTTGCCGACCATGTCGTAGACCACGCGCGCCGGTTTGAAGATGCCGACATCTTCAACCGACAGGACGGCATCCAACCAACTGCGGACCCCAGCGAAATCGACGGCGCCGTCGAGCATATCAGGTGAGCCGTTGGAGAGGATCGCGGTGACATACCCCCGGGCCTTCAGGGTCGCCAGCATCTCGGGCACTTCCCGATAGGCGGGGAGTTCCCAGTAGAGCGCGAGGAGCGTCTCCCGCAATTCCGGGTCGTCTAGCCCGCTCGCCTCCATCGCCCAATCGAGCCCGTCCTTCGTGACATCCCAGAACGGTACATGGTCGCCGGTGATGGCCCGGAGCCACGTGTATTGCAACTGTTTGGCCCGCCAGTCCGCGGCAAGTTTAGGCCAGACCTCGGCCAATGCCGATTGCCCGGGTTGTTCCGCCAGAATGCGCGCCGCCGCGGCCACATCGAACAGCGTGCCGTAGGCGTCGAAAACACAGGCTTTGATGGGCATGAGCCGTCTCCCTCTGTATGAAAAGACTACACGCTGCGCTGGTGAGGGAAAGTCCCGGTTTACTCGACGTGCTGATCGTGATTCGGTGCATGAAGCCGCATAAACCAGGAAAGACCGCATCATGACCGCAGCCAAATCAGGCGATACAGTTAAAATTCACTATACTGGCACGCTGTCTGATGGGTCGACCTTCGACAGTTCCGAGGGTCGTGATCCCTTGGAGTTCACCTTGGGGGCGGGGCAGGTGATACCGGGTTTTGACAAGGCGGTGACGGGTATGTCCGCCGGGGACAGCCAGACCGTGAACATTCCGTCCGGCGATGCCTATGGTGCACATGACCCGAATGGGCGTCAGGCTTTCCCGCGCGATCAGGTGCCCGAGAATGTGCCGCTCGATATCGGAACACGTTTGCAGCTATCGGGGCCGCAGGGTCAACCGATCATGGTAACCGTTGCCGAGGTGTCCGACACTGAAGTGATCCTGGACGCAAACCATCCTTTGGCTGGCAAGGATTTGACGTTCGAGATCGAACTGGTGGAGATCGTGGCAGGCTAGCACGTCCTTGATACTCGAGTTCAAGCCGAACTGGACCATGTTGTCTGTGAGAGGCAGAATGCCAGACATGAAACCTGATGCGTCGCAGCCCTTGCACCTTGGTCAGATGCCGGGTTTGCGCGGCCATCTTTCGGCACCCGAAACATCCCCTTTGAACCGATGACAACGCTTCCGAAGGTGACGATCCTCCTAGGCCCGCAAACGCGGTTGTCGCTCGCATTAAATGCCCATTTGAGAGAGAACCGTCAGTTTTTGCGGGCGCGCGGCCTGATCATTCTACCCAGCCGTGTCGCGTCACCGCTTGTGCGGCGCATACTGGACAAGCGTCCCGTCGATGAGCGCATTGCCGATTTCAAATCAGCGACAGAACAGGGCATCGCCATTCTCTCGGCGATCAACATGTTCGGCCCGCCCCAGGCCGGTCTGGCAAAGGGTGAATTATTTCCAGACGCCGAGTTGACACTGGCAGGGCTCGATCCGGTGGTCGGAGATGCGCGCATCGTTTTGGCGCTGGATGAGTTGCCGGAGTTGTTTCTGGCGGCAAAGTCCGAAGCGTTTGAGGAGCGTGTGCGGAACACTTCGTGGGAGGTTCTTTACGAGTTGAGCTGGCACGACCTGGTCTCGGAGCTTGTCGACCTTTTGCCGACAGCATCCTTTCTGGTGCTGACGGGCGCTCGGGCCGGAGAAGACCTGCAACGGCTCGAAGCGGCGCTTCTGGGCGAACAAACCGGGAAACTGCCACAGCCTTACACATTGTTGCGGAACCTGATTTCGGAAACCGGTGTTGCCGTTCTCGACCGCATGCTGTCGCGCGGTACGCCCGATCACGAAACGCTTGCAGACCTTTACAAGTCATTTGCCGTGAAAGCGTCACTGCCGGAGCAGAAAGAAAAGTTGGGGCTCGATAAGGTGACAAGCATCCTTTTAACCCAAAGGTTCGAAGAAGACCTTGAGCAAATCTCGACCTTGCCGCGTGTCACGGTGTTTTGAGATGTCTTGGCCGCCGGACAAAGCCCAATG
This sequence comes from Pseudomonadota bacterium, assembly GCA_038532095.1. GTDB lineage: Bacteria > Pseudomonadota > Alphaproteobacteria > Rhodobacterales > Rhodobacteraceae > JAJDOD01. The sequence goes on along the minus strand of JBCBBB010000023.1, from coordinate 21,727 downwards.
CCAGTCCTGAGACGCCATATCCCAGCTTGCGCGCCCGACGGTGTTCCGTGTTTGGGTGCTGTGGCCCAGGCGGATGTCACGCTGGCCTGGCTTGCGCTTGGCCAGAACATGAAGGAAGTGCGCGCCAAGCTTGCGGGTCGAATGGTAGGGGACCCACCCGTTAAACCCGCGGCGCGACTGCCACTGGTGCCCCGGCCGGACTTGAACGCGTCGTCGCCTGAACCCGAGCTTCTCGCTGGCCGGACAGTTCTTGTCGCCATGCGCAACGGTGAACGCAGCGAGGCCGTCGGGGACTGGTTGCACTATCACGCGCGCGACTATGGCGTAGATGGCGCCCTCATCTTTGATCGGTCAAAAGGGGGCGATGCTGCGTTTTGCGCCGGTCTGAAGACAGAGTTCCCAGTGCTCGTGGTGAGCGCCGAGTACCCGGCGGGACAGCCGCATGGCTCGGACCTGCGTGTACCATCGATGGCGCCGGCGGCACCCAAACGCAGCGCGGCGCCACCGTCCGACTGGCACGGCGCATTGATGCAGACAGGCCTTTTCGATCTTCTGCGATATCTGTTTCTTTCCGAGGCGCGCGCGGTCGCGTTTTTGAATATTGCAGATCTGCTTTTGCCGTTGTCCAAGGGGGAAACGGTATTTGAACGTGCCGTCTCTGCCCCCGACAAGGCGGTGATGCTGCTCGGGGTCGAGGCGTATCCCTGGCGCCTGCGCCAAGGTGCACCGGCCCCGCACTCCGATCATATTGCAACGCGTCGGACCGAACGACGCGGCGTGCGCAGTTGGGCCATCGCGCCGCAATCATTGTCTTGGGAAACCTTATGGCAGCCCGGCGCACCTGTGGGCGTGCCCGCCTTCGACGCCGAGCCAGCGCCCTTTGTCCGCGCCATGGGCGTTGTCTATCCCGGTGCTCCGGTGAATACGATCGTGCGCAAAGCTGATCTGCGCGAAGAGCCCGGCTTGCTCGACGTCATGCAGCGCAGCTTTCAAGCGGACCCGCTTCGTTTGCCAGCACCCTCTGCCATTCCGCCCCGCCGGGCGTCGAACCGGCTGACGCTTGTGACGGCGATGAAGAACGAGGGCCCCTACATCCTCGATTGGGTTGCACATAACCGGGCGCTCGGGGTGACCGACATCCTCGCTTACACAAACGACTGTGAGGACGGCACGGACCAGTTGCTCTCGCTTCTGCGGGAGGCTGGCGTGAGCCATCGCGACAACCCCTACCGGACATCGGGCAAGGTGCCGCAATACGCAGCGTTTCGCGCCGCCGAACAGGAACCCGCCGTTGAGAATGCGGACTGGTTGATGACCCTGGATGTGGACGAGTATCTGAACATCCATGCGGGCGATGGCATGCTGTCGGACTTGCTGGAGGCCGTGCCGCAAGCGCACGCCCTCTCCATTCCATGGCGCATGTTTGGAAACGCCGATCTTGCCACGTTCAACGACCGACCCGTGGTGGAACAGTTCACACGCTGCGCTCCGGAATATGCACCGCGCCCGTTACAGGCCTGGGCGTTCAAGACGCTTTATCGGAACGAAGGTCTCTTTCGGCGCCTGGGCGTGCATCGCCCGAAAGGCCTTGTCCGCGGCTTTCGCGACACGTTGGTCTGGGTCGATGCCACGGGCACACGATTGCCCCCGATCGTCTGGGACAAAGCATGGCGGATGAGCAAGGCGCAGTGGGGCTATACATACGCGACGCTCAACCACTACGCGGTGCGCAGCGCAGAGAGTTTTCTGGTTAAGCGAGAGCGGGGCAAGGTGAACCGCACCAAAAGGGAGCAAGGCTTGGCCTATTGGTTTCGCATGAACCACAATGCCGAGGAAGATCGTTCCATATTGAGGTTTGCCGCGCGGGTCGCGAAGGAGAAGGCATCGCTTCTGTCGTTGCCGGGTGTCCCCGCGGCGCATGAGCGCGCAGTGGAATGGCACCAGGCGCGCATTGCTAAGCTCAGGGCTCGCCCGGACTACGCATCACTTTTTGAGGAAATCACGACACCGCGCATGCAACATCTCTCGCGGAATGCCACGAATTTCGGAGCGAATGTTCATTTGCTTGGGCCACAGGTCATTCCTGATGATGTTGCTGCACGCGATCCGTCAGAACCGTTCTATTGGACGGTGAAAATAGCCGGTCGATAACTCTTTCTTAAATTTCGTTAACGCTGCGCGCTCCCCCGACCGCCCACCCCTCCTATCCGGCGAAAACTGTGTAAATTACGTTAAATCAGCTTCGTTTTGAGGCCGATTGGTCACATATTTCATGTTCGGGTGTCATTGTGCCAGACTCGGTTAGAAGGGTTAAAAATCGGTGAGAACCGACACTCCAATCCAAGGCGCTCATCGGCGTCCGAAAGCCAAACCAGAACCGGTCAAAGCTTCACGCGATGCTCAGCCTGACCACGCCCGGTCTCAGGCACGGCGAAGACCGCTCCATGCGGCTTGCCGTCATCACTTGGCATATCGCGTGCCGCACTGGTGCAGAACAGCGTCGCAAGATTAGGGCCGCCGAAAGCCGGACAGGTTGTTTGCGGTGCATCGAATGCAAGCCTCTCCATCTCCTCGCCATCGGGCGAATAGGCGACGACCGCGCCAGCACCGAACATCGCGCACCAGAGATTGCCCGACGCGTCGATCACCGCGCCGTCCGGGTGCAACCCTTCGCTTGAGGTATCCACAAACACCTCCGGCTCGCCATTTGGCCAGCCCCGATCCGCTTCCAGCGGTTGCCGCATGATCTTCTTGGTCGTCGTGTCCGTGAAATAGGCGCAGCTCCTGTCGGGCGCAAAGCACATGGCGTTCGGGATCGAGATGCCGGGGTAGAGCGTGCGCAATTCGCCCTTGAAGTAGCGGTAAATCACTCCCGCGTTCGGGCTGTGATCCTTAGCCATGGTCCCAATCCAGAAGCCGCCCCACGGGTCGGCGCGCCCGTCATTGGACCGGGTCCGTGGGTCATCCGGCTCCAGCCCTTCCACATCCTCCGAGCGCTCCCGATCCAGATCGAACAGGAACAGGCGGGTCTCCGACGCGATCAACACGGATGCATCATCGACCCACCCAGCGGCTGAGACATGCTCGTCGAACTGCACGACGCGCGTCTTGCCTCGTTCGCGGATCAAAAGCTGGTAGGCGTTGATGTCGAACCATAGAAATTGCTCGCGCACCGGATGCCAGAGCGGGCCTTCTCCCAGAATGCAGCGGGTGCTGTCAAAAACCTCGCTCATGCGTCAGCGTCCATCCAGGCTGCAACGGCTTCAGCTGCGCGGCTGGCTATTCCGGCGACATCATCCCCAGGCTTGTAAAGCCAACTTCCAAGCCCGAACCCGCTCGCACCGGCTCTTCGCCAATCGGTGAAGTTCTCGGGCCCCACCCCGCCGACCATGTAGACCTCTGTCGTGGCAGGCAGTACGGCGCGCACGGCTTTCAAGCCGTCTATGCCCATCTGAAACGCGGGAAACACCTTCAAGCCATCCGCACCGGCTTGCAAGGCGGCAAAACACTCGCTTGGGGTTAGAACACCGGGGAAACTTTGCAGGCCAAGGTCCTTGGTCTGCCGGATCACGGCCGTGTCGCAGTTCGGGGATACGATCAACGTGCCCCCGGCATCATGCACCTTTTGAACATCATCCGTCGTCAGAACCGTCCCGGCACCGATGGTCGCCGAAGAACCAACAGCGGCGGCCATCCGTTCGATAGACAAAAACGGAGAAGGCGAGTTCAGCGGCACCTCGATCCGCGTCATACCCGCGCTCACAAGCGCTTCGGCAACGGATACGGCCTCGTCGGGGTCGATCCCGCGGAGAATGGCAATCAGGGGAAGGTTCATGTTGTTTCCTTCGTCTTTTCATAGGCAGCCGTCAGGCCCGCCAGGGTCGTACGCGTGACATCCACGCTCTCAGCGATCACACCTTCGCCCGCCAGAGCCATGGCGTAGAGGTTTGCGAGCTTGCCTGCGCCGAGCAGAACAACGCGCTGTCCCAGCCAATAGGGTTTGGCGGCCGCCAGCTCAGCCCCGATGAGAAGACCGGAGAGACTGGCCTTTGCCGCACCCGCCTTGACCTCGCTCAGCAGCCCCTCAGCCCGCAAGCCGAAAAACCGACCGGCCTGAGCCTGCGGGTTGCTCAACCCGTCGCGCACAGCCGCCTTGAAGGCGTTTTGATCGAAGGCTTTATCCATCGAATGACGCAAAACCGAGCCGGTGGAGACCAGCGCAAACAACTCGCCGGTCATGTAAGTGCGGAAACTCACCACCTCGCCTGCGGAAATCTGAACCCACTTCGTGTGCGTGCCCGGCATGCAGAGGATGCCATCGAACCCGGGGTCTTCGGCCAGAAAGCCTGCGATCTGTGTTTCTTCACCGCGCATGACATCCGGCGGGTTGGCCTGCGAGAGACCTGGCAGGATGGTCACCTCGATCCGGGGATCAGTTGACGGCGCAGGTATGCTGCCGCCGCCGACAGGCGCGCAGGGCACTTTCGCATACGGCGCTTCGATCCAGCCCTGACGCGCGCCGACCATGCCACAGGCGACAACCGGGGTGGTTGCCGATCCGAGCCACGGGTCAATCACTTCAAGCAATGCTGGCTCAAACGCATCAGGATCAAGCGTGCCCATGCCCTTGTCCGAACCGCCCTCGGCCAAAACCGCTACTCCACGCATGGCCCAGGCCCGCAGATTGGACGTGCCCCAATCCACGGCGATCCACTCGGCATATGTCGCTGACCCGCTCATGTCTCTGGTCAAGCGCGAAACGGCGACGAGTGCAAGGGGCCTCGGGCGTTGGATATGCGTATTTGGAAAGAGATGAAGGGCTAGGCGCGGGGTGGCAAAGCGGCTTGCGCCTTCTTGGTCAACCCCGCGCGGACGATGTCGTAGGAGACTTCAAGCCGATGGCGCAGTTCACCCTCGGCAATGTCTTCAGACAGGCGTATCCAGCTCTTGTGAAAGTACCGAGCCTTAGTGCCGACACCGGCCTCGATCAGCATATCAGCCGTCTCAATGTCGGGTGTCTTGACGGAGATGCCGGGGTCAACCGAGCCAATGCAGGCAAACATCTTGCCCCCAACCTTCCAGGCATCATGGCCACCGCCCCAGGGATCGGAATTTTCCGCGCCGGGCAGGGTGGCGCAGATCGCGGCGACTGTTGTTCGGAATTCGGCGGGGTTCGTCATGCGGAGATCCTAGTGTCTTTTCTCCGCCACGTGTAGACCCTGCGACATGGGCGTAGATGTCATCATTGAAGATACCCGCTGGATGGACGCGAAGCTTGAGCACCTTGCCCTTCGCGCAGTCCCGGCCACGTTGCAGCATGTCGGCCTGGAGCCGGAGGCGTGGGACGTGACGGTCCTTGGCTGCGATGATGCACGGATTGCGGCTTTGAATGCGACCTTTCGCGAGAAGGATAGTGCCACCAACGTTCTTTCGTGGCCGTCCGAGGAGCGGTCTGCGGCTATTTCTGGACGTACCCCGGACGCACCGACCGGTGACCCTGAGCTTGGGGATATCGCACTGGCCTTTGAGACCTGTCAGCAGGAAGCTGCCGAACAGGACAAACCCGCCGAGCAACACATTATTCATCTTATTGTGCACGGTGTGTTGCATCTTTTGGGATACGATCATGTGCGAGATGGCGACGGTGACTTGATGGAATCACAGGAAATCGCAATACTTGCTGAGCTTGGGGTTCCGAACCCCTATATTTGACCCATATATGTGCGGACCGCAGTGTCCGGATTTGATGAGAAGGATTGATGGGCGAAACCGACGGGTCCTCTAGCGCAGCGCAAAGCGCGCAGTCAGAGGACAACACTTCAGAAGGGCTGTTATCGCGCTGGTGGCGCGCCCTTGGGTCTGGACCAGATGAAAACGAGGATGAGCGTGTCGCGGAGCAGTCGCATGTTCCAGCGGCAGCGGTGCGTGGGCTTGCGAACCTGACGCGACTGCGGGTTGAGGACGTGATGATCCCTCGGGTCGAGGTCGTCTCGGCTGCGCTGGACACCGGCAAAGATGAACTGTTGGAGCTGTTCCGCGAAAGCGGTTTGACGCGTCTGCCTGTGTATCGCGAGACGCTTGATACACCGCTGGGTCTTGTCCATCTCAAGGATTTTGCCCTGCGTTATGGTTTCAATGGCGACCAGAGCAAGGACTTCGACCTTGACGCCATGTTGCGTCCGCTGCTTTTCGCGCCGCCCTCGATGCCAATTGGCGTGCTGCTGCAAAAAATGCAGACGGATCGCATCCATATGGCCTTGGTGATCGACGAATATGGCGGCGTCGATGGTCTCGTCACGATTGAAGACCTGATTGAACAGGTGATCGGTGAGATTGAAGACGAACACGACGTGGCCGAGGGTCAGCTTTGGGTCGAGGAAGCGCCTGGCTGTTATCTTGTGCAGGCCCGTGCGCCCATCGAAGAGTTTGAGGTGCTCCTGTCTCAGCCGCTGAGCATCGAAGACGACAGCGAGGAAATTGACACACTCGGCGGGTTGGTCTTCCGGCTGGCCGGTCGCGTTCCTGCACGCGGCGAAGTTGTGAAACACCCCGTTGGCGTGGACTTTGAAGTGGTCGATGCCGATCCGCGCAAGATCAAGCGATTGCGCGTGCGAACAGGGGCGCAGCGCCGCCAGCAAGCGGCCGAATAGGCCAAGATGGGATACCGGCCCTGGATTGCGGCTTTGGCCGGCGGGTTCTTGGCCGCCCCTGGCCATGCTCCCTTCTCCCTCTGGTATCTCGCCGTCCCCGGGTTCGTTGTCTTCGTTTGGGCTGTCACCAAAGCCAGCACGAAACGACAGGGCTTCACACTCGCGTGGTCGGCGGCCACCGCTTACTTCGGCATCACGCTGCATTGGATCGTTGAACCGTTTCTGGTCGATGCAGCCACCCATGGCTGGATGGCTCCGGGCGCTCTTATACTTCTGGCAGGCGGATTGGCACTGTTCTGGGGCGCAGCCGGTTGGGCGGCTGTCCGCTTCGGAGGAAGCCCCCTGCGCACCGGGCTTGCCTTTGCCACCGCGCTGACAGTCGCCGAATTGGTGCGGGGATACATCTTCACCGGGTTTCCATGGGCCATGCCTGCCTATATCTGGGCAGAAACGCCGCTGCGCGCCGCCGTGGCCTACACAGGCTCTTACGGGCTGACGTTTTTGACGGTGCTCGGTGCAGCACTCCTTGCCAGCACACCGTCTTTTCGCGCCGGGCTCTTGGCGGGCCCCGCTGTCTTCGCGCTTTTGCTGGCTGGTGGCTACGCGCGACTGAACAGTGCTGATGCCCCCCAAGCGCTGGGCACCGTGGGGCTCGTTCACCCCAGCGTGCCGCAAACCGAGAAATGGCAGCGGGACAAAGTATCGGGTCATCTCAATCGCATGTTCGGACTGACAGAGGAACTGGCGAGCGCGGCCGAGCCCGTGGACCTGATCGTCTGGCCGGAAGTCGCCGTTGTTTACCCACTTGATGCAGCGGGCCCTATTCTGTCCGATGTCGCCGGTGCTGCGGCAGGTACGCCTGTGATCCTCGGGATTAATCGTCGCGATGAAGGGGAGTGGTTCAACAGTCTGGTCACGGTGCAGCCAGACGGCGAGGCCGGTGAGGCCTATGACAAGGTGCACCTTGTCCCGTTTGGCGAGTACATTCCGTTCCGCCTGGGGTTCTTGCGGGCGATGGCGGCGACATCCTCAAACGGGTTTTCGTCCGGAGAGGCCGTCCGGTTGATCGACACGCCGCTCGGGCAGGCGCTGCCCCTCATCTGCTATGAGGGCATTTTTCCGCGCCACATCTTCAGGGCCGGTGCGCGGGCGGACTACATCTTGCTCATCACAAACGATGCGTGGTTCGGCACATTTGCCGGACCTTACCAACATCTGGATCAGGCCCGGTTCCGGGCCGCCGAACACGGTTTGCCCGTGGTGCGGGCCGCCAATTCCGGGGTCTCCACTGTCATTGATCGGTTCGGGCGAGTTGATCAGGCGCTTGGTCTCGATCAGATCGGCGCGGCACGACACACTGTGCAAACGGGCGACGAGACGCTTTATGCGCGCACGGGAAACATCCCGTTGGTCCTGTTGCTTGTTGTCTTGTGCACAGGTCTCTGGTGGTCCAAACCCCGCAACGCCATTGCAAAGGACCGGGCATAGGTTTAACGCCATTGAAACCTCGCAACGGCTTCCTGACGCGAGGACGGACATACCTATCGGAGCAATCTCATGAACCGCCAGAACTATATCTTCACCTCGGAAAGCGTGTCCGAAGGTCACCCGGACAAGGTCTGCGACCGCATCTCTGACGCTGTGCTTGATGCGTTTCTGGCGGAAGACCCGCAGTCGCGTGTGGCCTGCGAGACCTTCGCAACGACCGAACGGGTCGTGATTGGCGGCGAGGTGCGCGGCCCTGGTTCCGTCATGAAACGTGTCGAAGACATCGCGCGCGAATGCGTGCGCGATATTGGATACGAACAAAAAGGGTTCCATTGGGCCAACATGGCGGTCGATACGTATCTGCACGCCCAATCTGCCCATATTGCCCAGGGCGTCGATGCCTCGGGCAACAAGGACGAAGGGGCAGGCGATCAGGGGATCATGTTCGGCTATGCAACGCGCGAAACGGACGCGTTGATGCCCGCACCGATCTTGTATGCGCACGCGATCCTGCAACGACTGGCTGAAGTCCGCAAGGTCGGGACCGAACCCACGCTCCGCCCGGATGCCAAGTCGCAATTGTCGATCCGGTATGAGAACGGCAAGCCCGTAGGTGTGACATCCATCGTGCTGTCCACGCAGCATCAAAGCGTCAGCCAGACCTCTGACGATATCCGCGCCATTGTTGAACCCTACATCCGCGACGTGCTGCCGGAGGGATGGATCACCGATGCCACCGAGTGGTGGGTAAACCCGACGGGTACTTTCGTCATCGGAGGACCGGACGGAGATGCCGGTCTGACCGGGCGCAAGATTATCGTCGACACATACGGAGGCGCCGCACCGCATGGTGGTGGAGCGTTTTCCGGGAAAGACCCGACCAAGGTGGACCGCTCGGCGGCTTACGCGGCGCGCTACCTGGCCAAGAACGTGGTTGCGGCTGAGATTGCGGAGCGTTGCCTGATCCAACTGTCCTATGCGATTGGCGTTTCAAAACCGCTCTCGATCTACGTTGATACCTTTGGCACCGGTCATGTGCCGGAGGCGCAGATCGAGGCCGCAATCAACAAGGTCATGGACCTCAGCCCACGAGGCATTCGCGAGCAGCTCCAGATGAACCGCCCCATCTATGAACGCACCGCCGCCTATGGCCATTTCGGGCGCGCAGCGCAAACCGATGGTGGGTTTTCATGGGAGCGGACCGATTTGGTGGATGCGCTGAAGGCAGAGGTCTAACGCAGCACAGTACCTGACGGCGCATTTCAAAAAAGCGCCGTACTGTGCCTCCGTCCTCCAACCCCTAATATACCGGTCGTTTTGTTAACATTTGCATAATGCACACCAATGCTGCGCGCGTCGCGGGCGTTGGATGCACCTCGCTCCGTTGGATCGTTTGGCGAAAGTTTGACTGCGCACTTCCCTCTTTCGGGTCGTGCACTTAGGGTCCCACCCGGAAAGGGCCTCTTTTGCAATTCACAGTCGCCATTGACGGACCTGCGGCCGCAGGCAAGGGAACCATCGCCCGCGGGATCGCGGCGCGGTTCGGGTTTGCACATCTTGACACTGGCCTGCTCTATCGCGCGGTCGGCCGCCGTACGCTGGATGGCACGCCTGCGTCTATCGCGGCAGCCACTTTGCGGCTCCGAGATATCGGGCGCTCTGACCTTCGCACGCCTGAAGTCTCGGAAGCGGCCAGCAAAGTCGCAGCCATGTCCGACGTGCGCACGGCCCTGATCGCTTTTCAAAGAGAGTTCGCAAGACGTGAGGGTGGCGCGGTTCTGGATGGTCGCGACATCGGGACCGTGATTTGTCCCGATGCCGATGTGAAGTTCTTTGTCGTCGCCAGTGCCAAAATCCGGGCGCATCGCAGATGGTTGGAATTGCGCGAGGCCGGACATGACATCACCGAAGCACAGGTGCTGCAAGACGTGGAAACGCGTGACGCCCGAGACAGCACACGATCCGACGCGCCCATGATGGCCGCCGAGGATGCCATCCTGTTCGACACCTCCGACCTGGCGATTGAGGCGGCGCTCGCCGAAGCGGTGCGCCATGTCGAAGACTGCATGGAGAAGAAAACATGAGAATGACCACGCTCGGTCGGAACGGTCCGGCTGTGTCGCAGTTTGGTTTGGGAGCGATGTCTTTCGCAGGCATCTATGGGGATGCGACGGAGGCTGAAAGCCATGCGGTTCTGGATGCCTGCAGGGACGCCGGTGTCACGCATATCGACACGGCCAATGTTTATGGAAACGGTCGCTCTGAACAGATCACGGGCGCTTGGTTTGCCAGCCGAAGTGGCGCGCGCGACGAGATGGTCCTGGCGACAAAGGCGGGTATTACGGGCGATGCGGAGCGGCGCTTCAACAACGACCTGTCCTATATGGAGCGCGAGTTGGACGGCAGTCTTGATCGACTTGGCGTGGACCATGTCGACTTGTTTTACGTGCATCGCTACGACCGCAGCTACTCGCCCGAGGAGTTGGGGGGCACATTGAAGAAGCTGATTGACAGCGGAAAGACCCGCGCCGTCGGTCTGTCAGAAATCGCGCCCGCAACGCTGCGGCGGGTGTCCAGCGAATGCCCGATTGCGGCGGTCCAGTCGGAATACTCGCTTTCCACGCGCGCCCCCGAATTGGGCCTCGTGCAAACCTGCGCCGAACTTGGCACTGCATTGGTCGCGTTTTCGCCTGTCGGGCGGGCTTTCCTGACGGATACCCCGTTTTCCTTCGAACGGGCGCAATCCATGCCCTTCACGGCGAACAACCCGCGTTTTATGGAGCCGAACTACAGCGCCAACATCGTAGCAACAGACCTGTTCCGTGCCCTTGCTGCCGAAATGGGGGAACCGGCCGCGGCGCTCGCCATCGCATGGACCATTGCACAAGGCGATCACGTCATCCCGATCCCCGGCACCAAGAACACCGATCACTTGGCGGAACTGATCCGCGGCACGGAAATTGACCTGAGCGAAGACGACCTCCTCCGGATAGAAACCGTGCTCCCTGTCGGCTGGGCCCACGGCGACCGCTACAACGACAGTCAATGGGAAGGGCCAGAGCGGTATAGCTAAGGCCCGCAGAGAGTCCATCCTTTCAAATTGCGCGCCTTCGGCGCACGAGATGCTGTGCGTCTGCCTCTGGCAGCCGCGTTTTTCGCGTATTTGAAAAGAGATGAAGGGGGCTTTCTTCCTGGTTCAAATACGGCGGGGAGTCTCTCGAAGAGAGACGGGGCGGAGCCACTCAAACAAAACATCGTGTGCGCCGGAGGCGCGCAATTTGGCAGTGTCGGCTTAGTCCGCCAAGGAGACATGATTGCTCTCCTCTTGCCAAAGGCCCCCAACCCCCCTATACCCCGCCCCGTCGAAGCGGCGGTTACAGTCGCGAACACGAGACTGAGCAGGGTCGGTAAATCGCCGACCCTTCTTATTTGCGTTCGCAAGCTACCGTCAAAGGCCAACCCAAAGACCGGCGGAGACAACCGCACGGCCAGTGAAACCAGATTGATAGGAAACAGACGCCACATGGCTCAAAACGCAACCATGGAGGAATTCGAGGCCCTCCTGAACGAAAGTCTCGAGATTGACACGCCCGACGAGGGCTCGGTTGTCAAAGGCAAAGTCATCGCAATCGAAGCGGGACAAGCCATCATCGATGTCGGTTACAAAATGGAAGGCCGCGTCGAACTCAAAGAATTCGCAAATCCCGGTGAAGCTCCTGAAATCGCAGTGGGCGACGAGGTCGAAGTCTATCTCGACCGTGTCGAGAACGCGCGCGGCGAAGCGGTTATCAGCCGTGACAAGGCCCGCCGTGAAGCAGCCTGGGACAAGCTCGAAAAAGCCTATGCCGACGACGCCCGCGTCGAAGGTGCAATCTTCGGTCGGGTCAAGGGCGGCTTCACCGTCGATCTTGGCGGCGCCGTGGCCTTCTTGCCTGGCTCTCAGGTCGATGTGCGCCCGGTGCGCGACGCTGGCCCGTTGATGGGCATGAAGCAGCCGTTCCAGATCCTCAAAATGGACCGTCGCCGGGGTAATATCGTTGTCTCCCGCCGCGCGATCCTCGAAGAAAGCCGCGCCGAACAGCGCGCCGAGGTCATCTCGAACATCGCGGAAGGCGATGCCGTGGATGGCGTGGTCAAGAACATCACCGAATACGGCGCCTTCGTCGACCTCGGCGGTGTGGACGGCTTGCTGCACGTGACCGATATGGCATGGCGCCGGGTGAACCACCCGTCCGAAATAGTCTCCATCGGCGAGACGGTGAAAGTGCAGATCGTCAAGATCAACAAGGAAACCCACCGCATCAGCCTCGGCATGAAGCAGCTTCAGGAAGACCCCTGGGACGCTGTCGAAGCCAAGTTCCCGCTGGGATCGGTTCATCAGGGCCGCGTCACGAACATCACCGACTATGGGGCGTTTGTGGAACTGGAAGCCGGTGTCGAAGGTCTCGTTCACGTCTCGGAAATGTCCTGGACGAAGAAGAACGTGCACCCCGGCAAGATCGTTTCGACAAGCCAAGAAGTCGACGTCATGGTCCTCGAAATCGACAGCTCCAAGCGACGGGTGTCGCTCGGTCTCAAGCAGACCATGCGCAACCCGTGGGAAGTCTTCGAAGAGCAGTTCCCGGTCGGCACCCATGTCGAGGGCGAAGTCAAGAACATCACCGAGTTTGGTCTGTTCGTTGGTCTCGACAACGACATCGACGGCATGGTCCACCTCTCCGATATCTCCTGGGATCAGCGCGGCGAAGACGCGATCCAGGACTACCGCAAGGGCGATGAGGTGAAGGCCGTCGTCACCGAAGTGGACGTTGAAAAAGAGCGGATTTCGCTCTCGATCAAGGCCCTCGATGACAGCTTCTCCGACGTCGTGGACGGCGTGAAGCGCGGCTCGATCATCACCGTTGTGGTCACGGCCATCGAAGACGGCGGGATCGAAGTGGAATACGAAGGCGCGAAGTCCTTCATCCGCCGCTCCGATCTGTCGCGTGACCGCGCCGAACAGCGCCCCGACCGCTTCTCGGTCGGCGACAAGGTCGACGTGCGCGTCACCAATGTCGACGCCAAGTCGCGTCGTCTTGGCCTGTCGATCAAGGCTCGCGAGATCGCGGAAGAGAAGGAAGCCGTCGAACAGTATGGTTCGTCCGACTCGGGCGCATCGCTCGGCGATATCCTCGGTGCCGCGCTCAACAAAGACGACTGAGCCTGTCCACAGATTTAGAAAAGCCCCGCCAGTGTGCGGGGCTTTTTTTATGACGATGCGATCCACGGCGCCTTGGTTTTGGCAACGGGCCCACATGTTTCCCCGTTAATTTTTCCTTCAGAATTCGTTAACCTTTCGAGAATCGGCGTTTCTGCGTGCCGATGACTGCCACGAAAGGCCATACACATGGCGATCGGCGAAGCCGGGTCCCTTTTTGCAAACACGACCACCACGGGTCAGGCGATCCCGGTGACATTCGAAGAGCCGTTGATCAACCCGGTCATCGTGCTGTCGGGCACCAACTTCGGTGGCAACAAGTTCTCATTCCGGGTGATCGACGTTCAAACCAACGCTGCGGGCGAGGCGACGGGGTTCACCTTCACAATCGACGAATGGGAAAACCACGACGGGCCCCATCCGGCCGTCGAGAACATTCATTGGTTGGCCATCGAGTCCGGTGTTCACGAATTGCCCGACGGTCGGATCATCGAAGCCGGGTACTCGGACGCCGACAGCGATGGCGAAAGTGTCGCGCTCAACGGCGGCTTCACAACAACGCCCACAGTGCTGACCACCGTCGCGTCCGACAATGAGCCGAGCAATGTCGATAGCGACCCGTTCAACATCACGGCCAGCGGGTTCGATCTGAATGTGGAAGAGGCCGAAAGCCAAGACGGTGTCCATGGCCTTGAAACCGTCGGCTGGATCGCCATCGAACCGGGCGGCGACGGCACCTCGGGAACCGCCCAAACGGTCGGCGGCATAGACTCCGGCTGGACCAACAATATCGACTATGGCGCGACCTATACCGACCGCGTGGTGGTGGCAGAAACCCAAACGCAAAACGACCCGGACACGGGCAATCTCGAGTTTCGCAACATCGATGCCAATAATGTCGACATCCGTTTCGAGGAAGACACCTCGGTGGATGGGGACAACGGTCATGCGGATGAGACCATCGCGCTGGTCACCTTTGAAAACGGGTTGATCCTGTGCTTCACCGATGGGGCAATGATCGATACGCCCCAGGGCGCGCGCGCCATTGAAACGCTTCGGGCGGGCGATCTGGTGCTGACACGGGACAACGGGCCGATGGCGCTTTTGTTTGCCTCTTCCAGCCGGGTCTCGGGCCAAGGCGATCAGGCCCCGGTGCTTATTCGAGCGGGCGCGTTCGGGCCCGGTCGACCGGTGCGCGACATGCGGGTCTCGCCACAACATCGCGTGTTGATGATGGGCTGGGCCGCGCAGCTTTATGCCGGCATGGACGAGGTGCTGGTGCCGGCCAAGGCGTTGGTCAATGACCGCACGGTCCTGCGCACGCCATGCCCCAAGGTGACCTATCGCCATCTTATGTTTGAAACCCATCAGATCATTTGCTCGGACGGGCTCGCCTCGGAAAGCCTGTACCCCGAACATTTGGACAGTTCTGTCATGGATGCAGCCAGCCATCACGCGATGCTTGAAGCCGTACCCGGCTTGCGCAGCCATCGCGGTGGCTGTGGACCGCTGGTCCGGCCGGCGCTCGGTGTCCAGATGGGGCGGGTTTTTGCGCCCTGAGCGGCGGCGGATCATCGATCCGCGCCCGAAACTATCCACAGACAGGAAACGCATGGTTTCCGTGTCGCCCCTCCCCAACACGCTGAAACTAAACTAGACTTGCCTTTGGTAAGTGAAGGTGACCAGTATGCCCAAGAGGGGAGAAACGGCGGCCCGCATCCTGGCCGCTGCGCGTGAAATCGTCCGGGCAACCGGGCCGGATTCCCTGACATTCGATGCTGTCGCCGCAAAGGTTGGCGTGTCCAAGCAAGCCGTTCTCTACTGGTATCCGAACAAGGCCCGCCTGATCGAGGCACTGGTGCGACCGGCGCTGGAAGCGGAAAGCGCGGCCGGGCAAGGGGCAATCTCGGACAAGGCCAGCCCGCCGCGGGCCATCCGCGCCTTTGTCAGCGCGCTTGCCGTCTTCCACAGTTCTGATCTGGACCGCTTTCGCCTGATGTATGTCACGCCACAAATCGGCCAGCGCCCCGGGCGCAATGGCCAGATGCTGACCACGCTCGGGCGCATCCATCCCGCCACGACCGAGATGTATGACAAGCTTGCCGCCACTCTGGTGGAGGGCGGGCGCTATGACCGACTGGTGGAGGCCCGCCGCGCCGCGGCCGCCATTCACACCGCGCTTCTGGGCCTGATCCTGCGCATGGCCATGGCCGATGCGCTCAACGCGCCCCTCCGCGCTCGCAACGATGGGCTGGTGGAAGCCCTCGTGGATGTGATGGCGCCGGAAGCCGCTTGAGCCTTGCCGAAGCCGCGTCTCTCAGGCAGGCTGGCCCCATGACCTACACCCGCCGGGATATCACCAAACTCGCCCTCAGCAGCGCCGCGCTGGCCACTCTACCGGTAGCGCTGCGCGCGGAAGAGGGTTGGGTCGAGCGTCTGGAACACCGCCTCAACGCGATGATTGAGGAGGGCGCGTTCAAGGTCACGCCCCTCACGCAGTCGAGCACTACGACCCGCGCAACCCTCACCCTCACCTGGCCCCCCGGCACCCGCCGCCGCAGCGTTGAGGCGGACGGAGACTACGCAGCGCTGGAGGCCGAGGCGTTCTCGGCCTTTGCTGACGTGCTTTCAAAGCAGATTACCTGACTTGAACCGCACCGCCCGGCGGCACGCCGGGCCGCCATGAGGAGGAACAGAGAAACGTCCACTGGACGTTTCTCCCGACGAATACCCGCCCGTTTCGCCGAAGGCGAACCTTCGGTTCGACGCGGGCGCTTCTCTCCCACCCTCGGGCCAGGCGCTGCGTTCAGTTCTGAAGCGCGAACGGTCAAGCCAGATGTAGGGTGGGCTTTCAGCCCATCATTTCGATCTAGTCGGGCAACTCGATAACTTCGTGAACATGCAATATGGAGTATGCGACAGGTTTGCCTGCTCTCGACTGGACTTTCACATCTACGTTGAAGCCTTTTTTATAGATGTTCTCGTCGCTTTCTCGAATCTCATGCTTCACTCTTTCTTCGGCCAATTCGGAGCCGTAAGTGACGCCCAGTGGCTTCTCCGAAATTTCTTCAATCAAAACTCGCTCGCCTGATGGTTTGCCAACAGGTGCATCTCCAACATCGGATCGAGTGAAAACCATAAGAACGCGTTCGTGATCCGCCTGTTTCCGTTTGTCTAGGCGCTCAAACTCGCCATCAATTACGTTTTCAATCTGTCTGGCTTCTGACGATCGAAACGTAAATGTCGCTTTGACTTGTCTCTTGCCGTCTTCGAACGTCGCAGCTTCCAGCGTGGCTGATGCCTCAGGATCTCGAGCAATCCCTTCGACCGCCCCTGCCCAATGCTTAAGGTCTGATTTCGTGGCTCCCTCGGGGACTATCTCTTTAACCAATGACTCCGCACGGGCGCGCCATCTTTCCACGGTTTCAATTGCCAAAAAGATTTTATCAGCTTCAGCCGCAACAAGTGGGAGCACCGATTGTGCGACCGGTATCAAATCAGCGACTATCGAGCCCGATCTTACTTCTTATATGAAGATGTCGGCGTCGTCGACGCTGTAGTCGCTAGATGCACGAACGGCTTGTTCGTACTCCCTTGCAAGCGATGTGAATGCTTTAACAAAAGAAGACAGCCGAATTGGTTGCGAGTTATTGATAGTAAGTGTCAGAACAACAGGGCTTTTTTCCATAAGTTCTTTGTAAGAGGGACGTGCCATATTGCAACCATGGAGCGATCAACGGAGTTATGTTCCCATTTTGTTCCTAACAATGTATTGCCTGCATGTCACCCGGTGTTTCGTGGCCTTTGCTCGTTTGTAGCTATGATTGCTCGAGAACTGCTCACCCCTCGACAACCCCCCGAAACCGCTCCATATCCTTCTATTATGACCGACCTGACCCACATCCGCAATTTCTCTATCGTCGCCCATATCGACCACGGGAAATCCACGCTCGCTGACCGGCTGATCCAGCTCACCGGCACTGTGGCGGAGCGCGATATGCAGGAGCAGCTCCTCGACAGCATGGATATCGAGCGCGAGCGGGGGATCACCATCAAGGCCAACACCGTCCGCATCGAATACCCCGCGAAAGACGGCGAGACTTATATCCTCAACCTCATCGACACGCCGGGTCACGTCGATTTTGCCTATGAGGTCAGCCGCTCGATGCAGGCCGTTGAAGGCTCGCTGCTGGTCGTGGACGCCTCCCAGGGGGTCGAGGCGCAGACCCTCGCCAACGTGTACCAAGCCATCGACGCCGATCACGAGATCGTCCCCGTCCTCAACAAGATCGACCTGCCCGCCGCCGACATCGACCGTGTGAGCGAGCAGATCGAAGATGTCATAGGCATCGACGCCACCGACGCCGTGCAGATCAGCGCCAAGACCGGCCTCGGCATCCCCGATGTGCTGGAGGCCATCGTTCAGCGCCTCCCGCACCCCGAAGGCAATCGCGACGCCCCCCTCAAGGCCATGCTCGTCGACAGCTGGTACGACCCCTATCTCGGCGTCGTCGTCATGATCCGCGTCATCGATGGCACCATCAAGAAAGGCGACCAGATCGCAATGATGCAGACCGGGGCCAAGTACCGGATCGACAAGCTTGCCGTCCTGCGTCCCGAAATGCGCGATATCCCCGAGCTTGGCCCCGGCGAGATTGGCGTGCTCACCGCCTCGATCAAGCAGGTGCGCGACACCAAGGTCGGCGACACGATCACGCATGAAAAGAAGCCCACGACAGCACCACTCCCCGGCTTCGCACCCTCCGTGCCTGTCGTCTTCTGCGGCCTCTTCCCCGTCGACACCAACGACTTCGAAGACCTCCGCGACGCGATCGAGAAACTCGCGCTGAACGACGCGTCCTTCACGTCTGAGATGGAAACGAGTGCCGCCCTCGGCTTCGGCTTCCGCTGCGGCTTCCTCGGCCTCCTCCACCTCGAAGTGATCCGCGACCGCATCGAACGCGAGTATGACATCGACCTCATCACGACGGCTCCCTCGGTGATCTATCACATCTACATGAAGGACGGCTCGATGGTGGAGCTGCACAACCCCGCCGACATGCCCGACGCCACGCTGGTCGACCATCTGGAGGAGCCGCGCATCAAGGCGACCATCCTTGTGCCCGACGAATACCTCGGCGACGTCCTCAAGCTATGCCAGGACCGGCGCGGCATTCAGGAAGACCTGACCTACGCCGGCACCCGCGCCATGGCCGTCTATGACCTGCCGCTGAACGAGGTGGTCTTCGACTTTTACGACCGCCTGAAATCGGTGACCAAGGGCTACGCGTCGTTTGATTATCAGATGACCGGTTACCGAACCGATAACCTCGTCAAAATGCAGATCCTCGTGAATGACGAGCCGGTCGACGCGCTCTCCATGATGGTCCACCGCGACCGCGCCGAGCAGCGGGGCCGCGCCATGTGTGAGAAACTGAAAGAGCTCATCCCCCGCCACATGTTCAAAATCCCCATCCAGGCGGCCATCGGCGGCAAGGTCATCGCGCGGGAGACTTTGTCAGCGTTGCGGAAAGACGTGACCGCCAAGTGTTACGGTGGGGATGCGACGCGGAAGAAGAAGCTGTTGGAGAAGCAGAAGGCGGGGAAGAAGAAGATGCGCCAGTTTGGGCGGGTCGAGATCCCGCAAGAAGCTTTCATAAATGCTTTGAAGATGGATGGGTAGGGCGGGGTTCACCCCGCCGCAAACTTGAATATATTTAGCCGGTGCATTGATAGGTGCGTGTCACGATCTGGCGAAGGCACGTTCCGTACGCATCAGACTGTTGGCATTGCGTAACCGTTCCTTCAAATGCAGTTGCTCGGGAGTAACCCCACGCTCTGCAACGCTGAACGGCAGAGCGCTGAGCCGCACTCCAATCTACGATAGGAATCTCAAGATAACTGTGCTCGTAAGAAACTTCGACAGAACCGTCTGCGCGACTCCCACCTGTCGGTACGGGGGTCTTCTTCACTTCTGTTGCGCAAGCTGCAAGTGTCGCGACAGCGACTAAAATTACTAAAAACCTCTTCAAAATTATCTCCCTTTCACGACTTAGTAACCAATTTGTATCGAATTTAGCAAAATGAGAAAGCTAATTGTTTTTACGCTCTTGGTGGCTTGCGCGTCGCCTTCAATCGATTTCCCGCGAGAACCAATGGGTACAGAAAAGTACGGCAATAGGAAGTACTCGGTATTTATCGAAGAAGATCGAGTTCAGGTGATAAGAACAGGATTTGTGCCGCAGCGCAAACTTCACTTGATTCCGGATGAAATGGTCTCTGCGATAGAAAACGTTACTGGTTGTGCGGTGAAGAAAAATACTCTTTTAGGCGATGACGCACTTCGAACTGGAAAGATCATTTGCAGACCAGTGTAGGGTGTTGCCAGCCTACCATCCTCCGCAACCACACCCGAATGGTTGGTTTCACCCACCCGGAAACAGAACCCGTAAGGCGGGGTTCACCCCGCCATCCCCGGTTCGAACCGCGCACCACGGCGGGGTAAACCCCGCCCTACCGCGTAGGAATACGGCCATTCATCCGGCTCATTGACATACCCATGCTTTACCGGGTTGACCCAACAATACTCGACATGCGCGCGGTAATCGTCCTCATCCCGGATGTGATGCTCCCAAAACCGCCGCTGCCATATCCCGGCATCGCCTTTTCGCACCTTGCTCGCCGATTTCCGTAGGGTGGGGTTCCACCCCACCGAATGCCCCAACCTTTTCGCCACGGTGGGTTGAAAACCCACCCTACCGGCGTTCCTTATGCTCCTCGTAAACCGGCTTTTGATCGCGCCCCACCTTGTCGCGTAATCCCCATCCCCCGCCGGCATTGACCAAACGCAATGCATGTGATCCGGCAACACGACCCACGCGTCGATCCCGAACGGGCGGTCTGCCCGCGTGACCCGCACTGCCTCGCGCAAATCATCAATCCGGTCGGTCAACAATGATGACGACCGGTCTGCGAGATTGACGGTGAAGAACACCGTCGCTCCGGTCACCTTTGGGCGCACATAATTCGGCATGGGCGCCACCATCGCCCGGCGTGGTTACCGAACCCTTGCCAACCGCCCCAGAATCCCCCCATCCGCGCCACATTCCTGAGTTATCCACACCCCCATGATGCGCATTCTTGCCATAGCTGCGGGTCTGTTTCTCTTGGGCTACGCAATGAACTCCGGTGGATTGCCGCAGACCGGCACCTCGGCCCCGGCCATTGGCAGCGTGCAGGGCTATACCGGTGCGGCGCAGCGGGCCATTGGTGGCCTCGTCGGGGACTGACGGCGCACTGACGCAATACCGACGTGATACCGACGCAATACCGACGTTGGGGGCCGACCGGTACGACGCCCACCAAACCCACGCACTGAGTCGCGAAAGCGAGGGTGATTCTGCCCGGAACCACCCAAAAACCGCCTTTGCAGGTGCAGAATGTGCCGAAAACCTCGCACCAAATCGGCAAGCTATCCACAGCAGTGTCAACTTTCTGTGACGTCAGACAATTCTGACTTATCCCCAGGGAATTCCCCAGCCATTCCAACATCTTATCCCCAGGAAATTTTCATGCTGCAGTGCTATTTTCTTGCCCGGACCGCCCCCGTGAGCCAATCTCTTCTCACCGGCCAAGAGCGTAAGCAACGGGCCGGGGCAAAGGACCCCTCGGGTGCGAAGCGGAACAGTTCGGAACATGTGTCTGGACCGGAAAGCGAAGGATCGCGGGGCAGGGCTGGAAAGCGGTGGAGGCTCTTCGGAGGCAAAGCAGCAAGGTCTTGAAACGCGGGTCATTTGCGGCGTGACGGGCAACCGGAGCGTCAGCGGAAGGTGGCAACACCGGAAGCAGGCTGGGCCAAGCCCTCTGGGGGGAAGCTCAGGACGGCGTCAGAGTTCGTGAGAGTTCACTCCCATGAACCTGGCGCCGTTTCTCTTTGGCGGTCAGCGATCTGTTTGTGCGGGTGAACAGTGGGAACTCTGCCCACCCGCGAAAGATGTCTGTTCGGAACGCGAGCAGACCCAAGGGACGGATCAAACCCGCACAGGCCATCGCTAAGGAAACGCGCGGACCCTCGGATAAGTTTCATAGGTCGGCATCAAGAAATGCGCGCACCGCCGCCTCGAAGGCGCGTGGTTGATCCGCATGCAGCCAATGCCCCGCCCCGGGTATCTTCGCAAAGCGCGCATTCGGGAACAGCGCCTTGATCTCCGCACGGCACTCTCGGGTGACATAATCGCTGTCCGCGCCCGACAAGAAGAGTGTCGGACCATCGAACTGACCGGAGACGTCTGGAAAGCCCATGATCTTCGGCATCTCGTCGGCCAGCACATCGAGGTTGAGCCGCCAGCGCCGCGCCTTCACGTCCAGCGATTGCAGCAGAAAGGCGCGCACC
>JBCBBB010000022.1:0-29809 GCA_038532095.1 Pseudomonadota bacterium | reverse complement strand
CCTTGCCGACGCCGCCGGTGGCGCGCACCGGCAGGCTGTCAAACTCGGCCAGCGAGGTGGGCGGCAATCCGGTGCCCAAGATGTTGTATTGCGGTAAAGGCGACGGCATCAGAAGCGTTGCGTTCCAGCGTGCCATGTCCACCCGAGTGAGGGGATGGCGATAGACGGCGAGCGACAGCTCAACCTCTTGCTCCAGCGAGCTCACCCCTAGGAACGGCAGTTCCAGCACCGTGATCGTGGGATTTTTCTTCGGATGATAACCGGCGCAGAACTGTGCCATTTCGAACTTACCAGCCGCAATCCCGTCGAGGTTCTCGTTGCTTTTCGCAAGCCCACCGTAAGACAAGTTCAAGGTGAACTCGCCATTGGTCTTCTCAGACACCAACTCGGCCAGCTTCTCGATATGTTCAGTGAACGCGCGTCGCTTACCCCAAAGCGAGACGTCCCACTCGGTGGCGTGAACAGGTTCTACAGAAAACGCGAAAGCGGCGCCGAGCGCCATAGACATAAATCGGTTGAGCACAAGCTAACCCTCCTGAAAACCCCTCCCAGGATTTGCAAGGTCAGGTTAGGGGAGCCGAACGCGCCTGTTCATGAAGAAATTCGCCACGAAAAGAAAAACTCCCCTGCGGATATACGCAGGGGAGTTGGCTTGGGGGGTAATCTCTGGAAGTGACTTAGCGCGCCGAAAGCGTCGGCAGTCCGAAATACCCACGGGCGCGCGACCCTGAGCGGATCACGAGCGGCAGGATGAAGTTTGCCATCCTCGCGTGCCGAGAGAAAATCGAGCCGGTGAACGGCTTTCTCTTGCTGATCAGCCTGATCGGGAAATTGGCCATCCGTGCATGGCGCGGGAAGGCAAACCGATCCTTGGGTTTGCGTTGGCTAAGAAGCGGGATCGGGAAGTTGGCCATCCGCGGTGCCCCCGGCATCAACGCGTTGTTGCCGCGCTTGCCGTTGATCAAATGCGGGAACGGCCAGTTGGCCATGCGCGCGTGTTTCTCGATGATCGCGCCGGTATAGGGCTTCCGCTTGCTGAGAAGCGGCAGGATCATGTTGGCCATGCGGGCATGGCGCGGGAAGGCGAAGCCGTCGAACGGCTTGCGTTTGCTGATCAAGCCGATGGGAAAGTTCGCCATGCGTTGATGGTCGTCGAACAGCGACCAGGAATAGGGCTTCGCCCGCACGGTCAGCGGCCAGAAGACATCCGCCATCCGCCCATGCTGATCTTGCAGAAGCGACCCGGTATAGGGCTTGCGACGGCTGATCAGTGGGATCGGCCAGTTCGCCATATAGTAGCTGGTCTGTCCTGGCTCGCGCATGCGGGTCATGACCAACGGATGATCCTTGTAGACGCTTGGCGGCTTCGCAGGGTCCTTGACCCGGACTTCCTCGATCGCGCCGCCCATATCCACCGGGCCCAAACTGTCGAGAACATCGCGCGTTTTCTGGGCGACACCGAGTGGACGGAACCCGGCGCGGACAAGGATGACTGCGCCACCGGAGGCGAGCTTGTCGGCATAAGCCGAGATCGTCGCCGCATCGACATGGTTTTTGGCAAGGTGCGCCTTGGCCTTATCTGCATCGTCACAAAGATCAATGATACGAGGGGAAAAATCCTCGATAAAAACCAAGTCACTCTTGGCCATGCGGGCGCGCGCGGCGCTTTCGAAATATCGCGTGATGACCTGCGTCATAGGTCCCTCCTATCGGCCGAACGCGCATGTAAGTGGGACAGGTCAGCGCGGTCCGGTCATGTGTCCTCGCGACAGTCGGAACCGTCGCAGTGCAAATGACGCCTGTGCCCCCGCTGTATCGGGCACTACCTCGTGACCAGGCTATGTTCTATTGTGTCAACTTTTGCTGACGCAATCAATAGTCAGTTAGCGCTGACGTTTGGAAGTCAAGAACAGCGTGTTACGCGTCTTCCAACGGGCCGTCGCCGCGCTTGGTGCCGGACTTGCCAAGCGCCAGGGTTGCCGCCATCAACCCGTCGAGATCCCCATCGAGAACGCCGGATGTGTCCGATGTTTCGAAGTTGGTCCTGAGATCCTTTACCATCTGGTAGGGTTGGAGCACATAGGACCGGATCTGGTTGCCCCAACCCGCATCGCCTTTGTTTTCATGTGCCTCGTTGATGGCCTCGTTCCGTTTGTCGAGTTCCATCTGGTAAAGTCTTGATTTCAGGGCTTTCATCGCGATGTCGCGGTTCTGGTGCTGTGATTTTTCCGAGCTTGTCACGACAATCCCGGTTGGAATATGCGTGATCCGCACGGCGGAATCGGTGGTGTTCACGTGCTGACCGCCCGCGCCCGAGGACCGGTAGGTGTCGATCCGGATGTCAGACGGGTTCACATCGATTTCGATATTGTCATCGACCACCGGATAGACCCAGACGGAGCTGAACGACGTGTGTCGGCGGGCCGATGAGTCGTAAGGGCTAATCCGAACCAATCGATGTACGCCTGCTTCCGACTTCAACCAGCCATAGGCGTTCGGGCCGCTGACCTTGTAAGCAGCAGACTTGATCCCGGCTTCGTCGCCTGCGGACTCGGACTGAAGCTCGACCTTGTAGCCCTTCGATTCCGCCCAACGGACATACATCCGGGCGAGCATGGAGGCCCAGTCACAGCTTTCCGTGCCACCCGCACCGGCGTTGATCTCAAGAAACGTGTCATTGCCGTCCGCCTCGCCATCGAGCAGCGCTTCGATTTCGGCCTTTCCCGCACGCTCGGCCAGCGCTTTCAACGCGGCCTCGGCTTCCTTGACGACCTCGTCGTCCTCTTCGATCTCACCAAGTTCGATGAGCTCGACATTGTCGGACATTTCCTGCTTCATACCGGTATAGCGGTCCACGGCATCCACCAGCATCTGCCGGTCGCGCATCAGCTTCTGTGCCTTTTCCGGGTCGTCCCAGAGGTTCGGGTCCTCGACCATCGCGTTGAACTCTTCCAGGCGATGAGGTGCCGTCTCCCAGTCCATGCGCTGGGCCAGCAGGTTCAACGACTTTTCGATCTGGGCCACCAGGTTTTCGGCCTCGGCACGCATCGGACCACTCCACGATTACAGGTTTCAAGCTGATAGCAACGCGCCCGGATGCCTTCAAGCGGAGTTGCTTTCAAAGGGACCATTGCGCAAAGTTCAGACATGACAAGCACACCCACGTCCACTGCTTCCCCCAAGCCCGAAATCGGGACCGTGACATATCACGAACTCTGGACAGCTCTGAAACACGGTCTGTGGGACTTCAAACGCGCGCCGCTCTACGGGCTGATGTTCGCGGCGTTTTACGCCATCCTCGGCAACGTCCTGACGCTGGTCGGTGCGGGCACATTCCTCTGGACATTGGCGCTGGCCCTTGGCTTCCCGCTTGTCGCACCGTTTGCAGCCGTGGGGTTCTATGAGGTCAGTCGACGTCTCGAAGCGGAAGAGCCGTTGAACCGGGGCGAGATCCTCGGCGTCGTCTGGTCCGAACGTCGCCGCCAACTGCCGTGGATCGGTGTGATCCTGGCATTGGTGTTCCTGTTCTGGAGCTTTTTCGCCCATATGCTGGTGGCCTTGTTTATGGGGGTGTCCTCTGTCGGCAACACGTCGCTGGAAGCGTTCGTGGCTACGGCGGATGGGCGCATGATGCTGGCCTTGCAAGCGGCGGTCGGCGGAGCCGTGGCCTTCCTGACCTACGGGCTCACCGCTGTCTCCCTGCCGCTTTTGGTCGACAAGGAAATCGACTTCGTCTCCGCCATGTTGATCAGCCTGCGCACCGTGAATGCCAACAAGGCGACGCTGGGGCTTTGGGCTGCGATCATCGCCGTTGCGCTTTTCATCGCGATGTTGCCCGCGTTTCTGGGGCTCTTTGTGGCGCTTCCCGTTTTGGGGCATGCGACGTGGCATGTGTATCGCCGGGCGCTGTATCATCCGGTCTGATCCCGATCCACGCCACAACTGCCGCCAAGGCCGACATGCCCGTGGCGACCCAAAGGATCGCGCCGAACCCCGCTGTGGTTGCGGCGACATGCGCGGCCTCATCCGACGTGGCAGCAAAGCTTTCTGACCCGCCAGCGGCAGAGTACATGGCTGCCGCAAGCGGTCCCATGGCCGCGATGGCGATTAGCCCCGCCACCCGGCTAACCGCGTTGTTCACGCCCGACGCGGCCCCGCTTTGTGTGTTGGGCACCGCGGCCATCACGGCGGTGGAGAGGGGGCTGACCACGAAGGCCATGCCCAGCCCCATCAGGCTGGCGAGCGGAACCACGGCCGCCCAGAAGGCTCGGAGGGGCAGGGTCAGTGCCATACCGGCAAGGGCAAGCGCCACCAGTGAGGCGCCGATGGCAATCGGCAGACCCGGACCAACGGTGTCCGCCCAGCGTCCGATCCGCGCCGACAAAAGGCCAATGAAAACGGAGAGAGGGGCAAAGGTAAGGGCAGCGGCGGCTTCGCTTACGCCCCAGGTGGAAATCACGGTCATCGGCAGGAAGAACAGAAGCGCAGACAGCGCGAAATACAGGCAGAACGTACCGACATTTGCAGCGCTGAAGATGCGAGACCGAAACATAGCCAGGGGCATCATCGGATGCGCCGCGCTGCGTTCGCGCCAAACAAAGGCAACCCCGATGACAATGGCCGCGATGCCAAGGATCGGTGCGATAGCGGTGGTGGGGTCCGTCAAAGCCCAGGCGCCCAGCCCAAGGGCCAGCGTGGCAAGAACAGCCCCCTGCCAGTCCAGCGCGTTTTGCGTGACCGCGCGGTCTTCCTCCACGCTGCTGCGCAAGATCGCGATGGCGACCAGCCCGAGGGGCAGGTTCACCGCGAAGATGGCCCGCCACATGCCGCTGCCACCGGTGCTGAGCAGCAGACCGCCCAGAATAGGCCCAAGCGCTGTAGTGATGGCGGACGCCGCGGCCCAGGTTCCAATCGCGGCACCGCGCTGATCCGGGGGATAGGCGCGCGCGATCAGCGCCAAGGACCCCGGAACCATCAGTGCGGCTCCGATGCCCTTCAGCGCTCGCCCTGCAATCAGCAGCTCAGCCGTTGGGGCCAGGGCGGAGAGGATGGAAGCGGCCATAAAGATGGCGAGGCCCATTTGGATAACCCACGCTGCTCCAAACCGGTCGCCTGCGGCGCCGCCGACCAGGATCAGTGCCGAAAGGGGCAAGAGATACGTGTTCGAAAACCACTGCGCCTGGACCAGTGTCGCGCCCAACTCCGAACGCATCGTCGGTGTCGCGATTGAGACAACGCTGCCATCTATGAACCCTAAGGCGGAGACCAGAATGGCCGCCGCCAGAATGCGTTTTCGCGCCGCTTTTTCGCAGAAATCCGGTGTTGCCGGAGCGTCCGTCATGCCGCGTGCAAAGCAAAAGGCCCGGGCAACTGCCCGGGCCTTGTCACTTGGCTTATGTGCAAAGCGTCAGCCTTTGGCTTCAATAGCGGCGGGAGCCGGTTTTGGAGCCATGCCGCCCGCCTTGGCGTTGAGCGGGTCTTCCTGACGCTGAACCGAACCCTCGAAGTGAGCGCCGGATTCAATTGCAATCGTTTTGTGGATAATGTCGCCTTCGACACGTGCGGTCGATGTCAGGCGCACTTTCAGGCCCCGAACCTTTCCAACGACGCGGCCATTGACCACGACGTCGTCGGCCATGCATTCGCCCTTGACCGTGGCGCCTTCGCCCACTGTCAGAAGATGTGCGCGAATGTCCCCCTCGACATTGCCTTCGATATTCACGTCACCGGTTGTCTTAATGTTGCCGGTGATCTGAAGGTCAGCCGACAATACCGATGCCGGAGGTTTCGCTTTCGGAGTGCTGGGCGTGCTGGGTTCGCTCATTTTGGGGGCTGTGTCCTCTTTTTTGTCTGCTTTCTCTGCCTCTGGTCCTGTTTTCGGACCGGGTTCGTTGATTTTGCTTTTAGAAAACATCTCTCGCTGCCTTGATGTATTTCATTGGGTTGATGGCGGTCCCGCCGATACGGATTTCGTAGTGCAGATGACTGCCGGTTGATCGCCCCGTGTTCCCCATATCACCTATCCGCTGCCCGCGCGAGACTCTTTCGCCGACTTTGACGCGAAACCGTGACAGATGTGCATATCTGGTCTCAAACCCGAAATCATGCCGTATTTTGATAAGGTTACCATATCCACCCTGTCGGCCCGCATGCACCACAACACCGTCCGCCGTGGCATGGATTGCAGTGCCCACCGGCCCGGCCCAATCATGGCCCTCATGCATCCGCCCCCAGCGCGGCCCAAACCCGCTGGTTGAGCGGAATGAGCCGCGCACCGGGAACCCGAAGGGCAGTTTTTCCGCGGCAATCCGGAACAGGTTCAACGCGTCAAGTTGCCCAAGCACTTCGTTCGCGCGCTGGGTCACCGGGTCAGGTTCTGCATCGCCGCTGGTGGAAAACACGATGGGCGTCATCGGACCACCCTGACCGGAGTAGCTGCGCCGAACCTGCTCGATGATGCTGTCAGTCGGCAGGCCAACGGCACTGAACATGTCTTCAATTGGCGTAAGCGAGGTGGTCACGGCATCTTCAATCTGGCTGAAAATACGCTCATTGCGCTGCTCTTCCAGCTTCTGATCCATCGCCGCGCGATCCAGATAGCGTTCTGCCTCACTGACGTAATCCGACATTTCATCGCGTTTGATGGCCAACTCGGCCAGCGCATCGGTCATGAAATCAAGCGTTGTTTCCAGGTCTTCAAGGCGCGCCACCTCGGGCTGTTCCGCCTCGGTCTCGGCCAATTCCGCGACCAAGGCTTCGACCTGACTGCGTGCTGCGTCACGCTCCTGCATCGCGGTGCGCAATGTCCCGGCAATCACATCGATGCCGGTTTCCAGCTCCTTGCGGCGATCTTCCGAATCCAAAAGCCGCGATTGCATGGCCGAAACCTCGGTCAAAGCAACCTTGAACCGCTCCTGAGCCGCAGCCGCCTCCGTTGCGCGCACATCGCGTTCGGCGGCCAATTCGTTCAGACGCGCCTCATATATGGCTTGCTCGCGCAACGCCTGTTCCCGGACATCCCCCGCGCCCAGACCATGCATCAGGAGAATGGCGGAAGACACGATGGTCCACCCCAAAAGCATGGCGCTGCCGGTCACGCCTACAAATTGTGTCAGCGGAGAAAGACGGATGAACCGCGTCTCGGTGTCGGATCGTAAAAACAGCCGTTGTTCCGGAAAAGTCCGTTCAACGGCCGCGTGCGCTTTGGCCAAAAGTGATCGCGTCAAGGGTCTGTCCCATTCCCCGGAATTCTAAGCATGCTGGCAAATCCTGTCCCGACTTGCGCCCAAAGTGTTAACTTCCCGAGAAAACTGAGGCAAGGATGCTGACCTTGATGGCGCATCAACGCGCCTAATGAGCGATTTCCCGCCGACCTAGCCTGTCGCCGAAAGCGGCCAGTAAAAGTCCGGGGGGATACCGGCTTCGGCCCGTTTTTCCTCGTTGAAAGGCGGCTTGAGCGCCCCGTGAAAGTACTGCTGCACCAAGACATGGAAGGCAGGTTTCGGGTCCTGATTGTCACGCCCGCACAGAAAATGGAACCATTTGGACCCATACGCGACATGCCCCACTTCCTCGGAATAAATGGTTTCGAGCGCCGCAACGGCCTCCTCCGACTTGGCCTTGCGGAATATCTCGATCATGCCCGGGGTCACATCAAGGCCGCGGGCCTCCAGCACCATCGGCACCACGGCCAGCCGGCCAAGCAGATCGTCCTTCGTGTCCTCAGCCGCGCGCCACATGCCAGCATGGGCGGGCAGGGCGCCGTAATGACTGCCCAGGCTTTCAAGACAGTCAGAGACAAGATTGAAATGCTTGGATTCCTCGTCCGCCGCTTTCACCCAGTCATCATAAAACCCAAGCGGCATCTCCACATGCCCGAACCGGGCGATCAGGTCCCAATGCAGGTCCACGGCATTCAGCTCGATATGCGCGACGGCGTGCAAAAGCGCGATGCGCCCCTCGGGCGAGCCTGGCTTGCGTTTCGGCACGTCGCGCGGGTCCAGCAGTTCGGGTCTGTCCGGACGCGACGGTCGCAATGGCGGGTCTGCCTGCCCGACGGCCAAAGCAGCGCCCGCGTCGCGTGCCGCAAACCACCGCGCAGCATGCGCGCGGCTCAGCGCCGTCTTTGCGCGCCCGTCAGCGGTTTCCAGAACCTCGACGGCCATCTCGGAGAGTTTGGTTGTTTCCATTGACCCAAAAGTATCCTGGGGGGTCCGGGGGGCAAAGCCCCCCGGCGGAGCGACGCCGAAGGCGGCGCAATAATCTGGTTTAAAGCGCCTTTGCGGCGTCCAGTACAGCGTCCACGTGCCCGGGCACTTTCACCTTGCGCCACTCCTGAACCACGCTCCCCGATCCATCAATCAGGAACGTCGCGCGCTCGATCCCCATGTATGTCTTGCCATACATGCTCTTTTCGACCCAAACGCCATAGCGCTCACAGACATCGCTGTCCTCGTCAGAGACCAGCGCCACGCCCAAGTCATGCTTGGCGACAAACTTGTCATGCTTCGCCACCGGGTCCTTCGAGACACCGATGACAACGGTATTGGTCGCCTCGAAATCACCACCCGCTTCGGTGAAGCCGATCGCTTCCTTGGTACATCCGGGCGTGTCGTCCTTCGGGTAGAAATAGAGCACCACGTTCTTCGGCTGCAGGGCGGACAAGGTGATCTCGCCACCGCCATCGCGGGGCAGGGTGAAGTCCGGGGCGGTTTGACCGACAAGGCTCATGGCATTCTCCAATGGTGACAACGATTCGTCTGGTGTTGTAGGACGAAGGTATGGAAAAGAAAGTCCCTTCGGAGACGGCCGAGCCAAACACAGAACCTGCACCACCGCGTGCAAAGGCGCGGCGCAGACGCCGCCGCATGGGATTTGCCGCACTTTTCAGCATCGCGGTGGCCTGTCTTGTGTTCTTTGTCCTCGCCCTTGCGCTCAGCGGGCGCACCGTTCCTGTCCCGGAATTCGCCCGCGACAAGCTTGTCGATATGGTCAACGAACGCTTCGAAGGGGCGCCGCTCAGCCTTGCCTCGATGGACATCGGCATCGACCGCAAGGGTGTGCCGCAACTGCTTTTGAACGACATTCGATTGGCCGACCAAACGGGGGGTGCGGTGGCACAGCTGAACTGGCTGGGGGCCGAGCTCTCGCTTGAGCGCATGATGCGGGGGGAGTTTGCGGCAGAACGCATCTACCTGACCGGCGCGCAAATCACCATTCGCCGCACCGCAGCCGGGCAATTCACACTTGCCGCCGGGCCAGGCCGTGGCGAAGCGGAACAGTCCATCACCGATCTTTTGGCTGAAATCGATGCCGCCATGAGCGAAGGCGCGGTCGCGTCACTGGAAGAAGTGGTGGCCGGCGGCGTTGTCCTGACGCTGGAAGACGCCCGAAGCGGACGTATCTGGCAGGCAACAAACGCCTCAGCCACCATGCGCGCCACGGGCGAAGGGCTGTCGCTTTCGATCACATCGGATGTGTTCAACGGTACCGATGATCTGGCCGAGATACAGGTCTCGCTCATTCGCAGCCGCGCGACCGAGCACGTGCAATTGGGCATCTCTGTCGACAAAATGCCGGCGACCGACATCGCCCTGCAATCGCCGGTTTTGTCCTGGCTCGGCGTTCTGGATGCACCGATCTCGGGCTCTGTGCGCACCGAACTCGATGAAACCGGAACGCTGTCGGGCTTTGCCGGAACCCTGGATATTTCAAGCGGCGCATTGCGGCCCGAGGCTGCGGCGCCCGCCGTGGCATTCGAGGCAGCGAAAGCGTATTTCACCTTTGACCCCGTGCGCCAACGGATCGACTTTTCTGAAATCAGTTTCCTCTCGGAACTCGCCAGCGGGGTCGCCACTGGACACACATACCTGTCCGAGTTTGACGGGGCATGGCCGGCCGCCTTTCTGGGGCAGTTCCAGTTTGAAGACGTCGCCTATGAGGGGGGTGAGGCGTTTGACGGTGCCCTGAAACTCAGCGACATACGCACGGATGTTCGCTTGCGGCTGGACCCGTTCGAGGTGGAACTCGGCCAACTCGTGATTGACAACGAAGGTACGCCGATCGCTGCCAGCGGTCGGATCGGAGCGGACGAGGCGGGCTGGCATGTCGCAGTCGACGCCACAACACCCGAGATATCTGCATCACGTGTTCTGCAATTCTGGCCGCGCCGTGTGTCACCCATCACCCGCGGCTGGGTGTCCCGGAACCTGTCCGAAGGTGTTCTGACACGTCCGGCCCTGGGACTTAGAATTGACAACGGCCAGAAGCCCGACATCGCGCTCAGCTTCAACTTCAAGAACGGGCTGGTGCGCTTCTTGCCAGACATGCCGAAGCTGACCGATGCCAGCGGACGGGCCATGCTGCACGACAACCGGTTCTCGCTGCAACTCGACACGGGCAGCATTGCAGCTTCAACGGGTGTCGAGATTGATGCCTCTGGCTCCGCCTTCACAGTGCTCGACACACGCCCCAAACCGTCCTGGGGCGAAATTGATGTGGCAGCCCGCGGGCGTCTCGATGCCGTTCTCGACGTTCTGAACAATCGCCCCTTGCGTTTGATGGAGCGCGCGGACCGTCCCGTTGATCTGGCGGAAGCGGATGTCACGGGGCGGGCCAAAATCACGCTGCCTCTGAAAGACGGGATCAAGGCCGAAGAGGTCACCTATGACGTTGCCGCAACGCTCAGGGATGTGACATCGAACGTGCTTGTCCCCGATCGCGTGCTGGCCTCCTCGGAACTGCAACTGACCGCCACGCCGGACCTGCTGGCAGTTTCAGGGCCGGCCCGGCTTGACGGCGTGCCATTGACCGCGAACTTTCGGCAACCCCTGGGGGACGCGTCGGCGAACGGTGGTGAGATCACCGGGCGCGTCACCCTGTCGTCCGACACAGTGGACGCTTTCGATCTGCCCTTACCGGATGGCCTCGTACGTGGCGAAGGCGAGGCCCGGTATAGTTTGCGCCTTCCGGCAGACCCTGACCTTCCGCCTGATCTGAGTTTGCAGTCCGACCTCTTCGGTGTCGGGCTGCGCATGGATGCGCTGGGTTGGCGCAAGGCTCTTGAAGAGCGGGGCGACCTGCAAATCCGCGCACGGCTTGGCGCTGTGCCGGAGATCGAGGAACTGACGCTCAGCACAAACGATCTGTCCTTCAACGGGGCGCTTGACCTTGCCGAGACCGGTGAACTGTCCCGCGCGCGCTTTCAGGAATTGCAACTCGGCGATTGGCTCAGGGCGGATGTGGAGATCTCGCCCACGCCAAATGGGGGACAACCGCGGGTCACTGTGACCGGTGGCGTTTTGGATTTGCGCCAAATGGATTTGGGCGCAGGCGGGTCGGGCAACGGAGGATCCTCGCCCGTGATCCTGCAACTCGACCGGCTGATCGTCTCGGAGAGCATCAACCTCGCTCCTCTGCGCGGAGAGTTGCGGACCGGTCCCAATGGCCTTTCGGGGCGTTTCGAGGCTTTGGTGAACGGGCGGACACCCATCGAAGGTGTGCTTTCACCGGCAAATTCAGGCACGGCCATCCGTTTGTCGGCGAGCGATGCCGCAGGTGTTTTCCGAGACACCGGGCTGACGCCCAACGCACGTGGCGGCACGCTGGACCTAGTGCTGACACCTGTCCCCGGTGGTCGGAACGGCAGCTTTGACGGGGAGTTTTTGGTTGAGAACATCCGGTTGAAGGACGCGCCTGTTATGGCCGAGTTGCTGGATGCGGTTTCCGTCGTCGGATTGCTGGACGAGCTTGGCGGTTCAGGCATTCGGTTCGACACGATCGACGGGCGCTTTCGGATGAACCGTCGGCAAATCCAGTTGCAGCAAGCCGCCGCCGTCGGCCCCTCCATGGGGATCTCCGCCGATGGTCTTTATGATCTTCGCGCCCGGCGGCTTGATTTTCAGGGCGTCGTATCCCCGGTCTACTTCCTGAACGGCATTGGGTCTTTCCTGACCCGGCGCGGTGAAGGTCTCTTCGGGTTCAATTATCGCGTGGCAGGATCGACCAGCAACCCGAGCGTTCGGGTGAACCCACTCTCTATCTTGACGCCCGGTGCATTTCGCCAGATTTTCCGCCGCAGCCCGCCCGGGGGCTGAAACGGGGACCAGCGCGACACGATGAAACTATCCGATTTCGACTTCGATTTGCCCGAGCGGCTGATCGCGACGCGGCCTGCGCGTCCGCGCTCGTCGTCGCGCCTGCTGGTTGCGACGCCGGACCGTTTGACGGATGCGCATGCCATCGATTTGCCGTCGTTCCTGAAGCCCGGTGACAGGCTGGTTCTGAACGACACGCGCGTCATTCCTGCGCGACTGACCGGGAAACGACGCAGGGGAGAGGCGGAGGCCCGGATAGACGTCACCTTGCTCGAGCCGCAAGCCGATGGCACTTGGACCGCGCTTTTGAAGCCCCTGAAAAAGGTCAAGGATTGTGAGGTGATTTTCTTCGACGCCGGGCTTTCCGCTACCCTGGAAGGGCGTGGCGAGGGCACCGGCCGATTGCGGTTCAACCTGGCCGGGGACGATTTCGATGCGGCTCTGGCGAAGGCCGGCGCCATGCCATTGCCGCCTTACATCGAAGGAAAGCGCAAGGCGGACGCGCAAGATCACGAAGATTACCAGACCGTCTGGGCCCGCCAAACCGGAGCCGTGGCCGCTCCAACGGCGTCACTGCATTTCGATGATGCGCTTCTCGCAGCGCTCGATGCGCGCGGCGTGAGCCGGACCTTCGTGACGCTTCACGTCGGCGCAGGAACCTTTCTGCCCGTCAAGGTTGACGACGTTCGGGACCACAAGATGCATGCCGAACGTGGCGAGATCACGGCGGCTGCCGCGGCTGAGATCAATGCCACACGGGCTGCGGGCGGCCGTATCGTTCCGGTCGGGACCACCGCCATGCGGTTGCTGGAAACCGCAGCGGCAGACAATGGAACACTCGCGGCATGGCAAGGCGCCACCGATATCTTTATCACGCCGGGCTACCGCTTCCGGGCCTGCGACGCGCTGATGACGAATTTTCACCTTCCGAAATCGACACTGATGATGCTGGTCTCCGCCTTTCTTGGCAGTGATCGCATCCGTGAGGTTTACGCACATGCCATTGATCAGGACTACCGGTTCTTTTCCTATGGAGATGCGTCCCTTCTGATGCCGGGCGGCATGTAATCCAAACCCGGTGGAGAGCCGAAAATCGACACGGGCGCGTCGCAGATAAACGCGTCATTTGAACAGGGTATGTTATCGCACCCTCAGCACGGTAAAGGGCATCGCCATGTTGGAAGTTCTCAGTCGCTCATGGGCCCTGTTGCTCGGCGTTTTGCTGTTGATGGTCGGCAACGGTTTGCAAGGCTCGCTCATCGGCATTCGCGGCGCGATCGAGGATTTTTCGACAGGCGAATTGTCGATCATCACCTCCGCCTACTTTGTTGGATTCCTGTTTGGATCGCGCATGGCGCCCGAGTTGATCCGGCGTGTGGGCCATGTGCGGGTGTTTGCAGCACTCGGGTCATTTGTGTCCGCCGTTTTGATCCTTTACCCGGCCATTACCGAGCCTTGGGCCTGGATGGTGTTGCGCGTGATCTTCGGCTTCTGTTTCTCGGGCGTTTACGTGACTGCGGAAAGCTGGCTCAACAACGCATCCACCAATGACACACGCGGCAAGGCGCTTTCGCTTTACATGATCGTCCAGATGTCGGGCATCATTTCCAGCCAGGCATTGCTGAACGTTGCGGACCCTGCGGGTTTCATTCTTTTCGTCATCCCGTCTGTCCTTGTCTCGATCTCGTTTGCCCCGATCCTTCTCTCCGCTGTTCCAACGCCCGCCTTCGACACGACGCAGAGCATGAATTTCAAACGCTTGTACGTGACGTCGCCGACATCCGTTATCGGCATGTTCCTGATGGGTGCGGTCTTTGCCGCCCAGTTCGGGATGGCCTCGATCTATGGCATCGAAGCGGGTTTGAGCGTGGTCGAGATCTCGCTTTTCGTGTCTGCGATCTTCCTGGGCGGGTTGGTGCTCCAGTATCCGATTGGATGGATGTCGGACCGTATGGACCGCCGGGTGCTTATTCTCGCTTCGGCCGTCCTCGGCATGGCGGCAGCACTGCTTGGATGGTTCTTCGGTTCCGTGTTTGAAGCCTTGTTGGTCGCGGGCTTTCTGATGGGCGGTGCGTCGAACCCGCTTTATGCGCTGCTGATCGCCTATATGAATGACTACCTTGACGCGGAAGATATGGCGGCGGCGTCCGGTGGTCTGATCTTCGTGAACGGCCTTGGTGCGATTGTCGGCCCGATCCTGACCGGCTGGGCCATGAGCCAGATTGGGGCTCAGGGCTTTTGGGTCTATCTTCTGGGCGTGATGGTGATGATGGCGGGTTACGTGGCCTACCGTATGACGCAGCGTGTGTCCCTTTATGCGGGGGAGGAAGAGTACGATGCGGTCGCCTATGCGCCGATCTCGCCATCAGCGACGCCGGTGGCGGTTGAGGTGGCGAGCGAAATCTACGCCGAGAACACAGAAGACGCAGGTGGAGGCGGTGAGACAGAAACGCCCCTTGATCGTATGTAAAGATCTTGTAACGATCACGCCTACAAGGATGAGGCAAAACTGCGCGAAGGTGGCTGGGTATGTTGGTAAGCCCTGAGGATGTGTTGGCCTTCTGGCTGGATGAGGTCGGACCGGATGGTTGGTATGCCGGTGGGGAGGACCTCGATCAGTTGGTTTGCGACAAATGCACCAGTCTTTACGAACGTGCATGCGCCGGGGCTTTGTCGCTTTGGTTGACCTATCCCAGCGGCACGCTGGCCTATATCATCCTGACCGATCAGTTCTCCCGCAACATGTTCCGCGATACCAGCAAGGCGTTTGCCACGGACGGGATTGCGAAGGCGGCAACGAAGGCTGCCATCTCAAAGGGCTGGGATATGCGCATTGATGAACCGGCACGGCAGTTCTTCTATATGCCGCTGATGCATTCGGAAATTCTTGAAGATCAGGATCGCGCCGTGCGTTTGTTCAAGTCGCGCATGCCTGAAACCGGCGAACACAACTTGCCGCATGCACGCGCGCATCGGGAGGTGATCCGGCGGTATGGTCGCTTCCCAACTCGAAATGCCGCGCTCTCGCGTGAGACGAGCGCGGATGAACAGGCGTATCTCGACAAGGGTGGGTACGGCGCCGTTGTCCGCGAGATCAAAGAGAAAGTCGTCGCCTGACGCTTGAAGACCGGCGGCCTAAAGCGGTGTTGGTGCGCCTTGTCTGACAGCCTCCAAGACTGAACTGATCCGACCGATATGCCCTTCTTCCAGCGGCTTGTTGATATAATCCTTGACCAGATCGTAGCTGCCCGCACGTGCCATGTCGTTCGGGTCGAGTGAGGTGGTCAGCATGACGATTACTGCTCCGGCAAATTTCATCAGCCGTTTTGACGTCACCTGATCGAGGAAATCGAAGCCGGACATGCCGGGCATGTTGATGTCGAGCAGGATCACGTCGACCGGTTTCGCCGTTGGGGCCTCGAAATACGCCAAAGCTTCTTCGGCCGTGTAAAAGCTCAGTGTTTCGCCAACCAGCCCGGTGCGCCCGATAATGCGGGCATAAAGCATCTGATCGAACTCGGCGTCGTCGACAATCGCCATGCGCGGGATGGGATAAGCCTGATCCGGCCCAGAATTTCTTTGTGTTACGACCATGAAGGAGCCTCCCTCAATAACGGTAGATGAATGCCAAACACCGTTCCTTCGCCGAGCGCTGAGCGCACCGTGATGTCGCTGCCATGGCTGCGCGCGACACGGGCGCAAAAGGCAAGCCCGACACCCGACCCGGTATAGGCCGAGGGACGGTGTAGTTTTGTGAAAAGGTCGAAGATGCGCACTTGGTTTTCCAAGGTGATCCCGATCCCGTTATCTGCGATTTCGATCCCCAACCGGCCCGGAGGTGCAGAAACAGCGCGAATGTCGATCCTTGGGCAACGATCCTCAGGTTGAAACTTGATCGCATTCGTAACGAAGTTTTGCAGCATCTGGCGCAACTGCCAGTCGGTGCCGAGCACCATGCCAAACGTGTCGACAGTGATCTTGGCGTCAGACTGGCGGATGTCCGCGGCAATGCTGTCGAGCACTTCACTCATCAGGCGGTCAAGATCAACGGGCTCATGCGCTGGCGCCTTGCCGACCATGCGGGTGTATTCCAGCAACTTCTCGACCATGGTGCGCATGGCTTCGTTGGTGGTTTCTGCCTTGTCCAGCATCAGTTCCGCGTCGGCAGGATCGCCCGAACGCAGCGCAAGGCGTGCTTCCTGCAACAGCATCCGGATCGTGTTGGCGGGTGATTTCAGATCATGCGATGTCGAATAGGCGAACGCGCGCAGTTCCTCATCCGTTTGTCGCGAGTGCAATTGCTCGGCATCGGCGGAGGCTTCCGCACGTTTCAGCGACGTGACATCGTTATGTGCGCCAAGCATGCGGATCGGCTTTCCTTCCGCGTTCCGGATGGCCAGCCCGCGACACCGCACCCAAACGGTTGAGCCGTTGGCGTGTTTGTACCGCACAATCTGATCGTAAGGATGCTCCGGGTCGGCGCAATGCGCGCGAAAGTTCTTTGTCGCGACCTTCAGGTCATCCGGGTGAATGAGGTCTTGCCACGCGAGCGGACTGTGTGGTTTCGATCCAGGCTTTACGCCCAGCAGCTCCCAGAACTCATCGCTCATCCATTCATGTTCCGGGTGCTCAAGGTCCCAGTACCAGATACCGTCCAGTGAGCCCGCGCGGAGAAAGTGCCAGATCTGCCGATCTTGCACGAGGTTCTCAAGCTCACGCTCAAGATAGTGTCGGGTATCCGGTTCTGTTCGCTGTGCCTGGCTTTGCATCAATGACCTCGTTGCTCCTCTCACGGGTATGATTAACGGGAATTCGTAAATGCATTCTTTCCAGTTGTCGGATTTGCATAGCGGGTTTCCGGATGCGGCAATGGTGCTCAGGTGACTTTTGAGGCAAGGTGTGCAAGATAGTTTAATATCAAACAATCTCGCGCCTGGAGGAGTAAATGGCTGTAAAAACATACGATGTTGTCGTGATCGGTGCAGGCCCGGGAGGGTATGTCGCCGCGATCCGCGCCAGCCAGTTGGGCCTCAAGACGGCCATTGTCGAACGTGAACATATGGGCGGCATTTGCCTGAACTGGGGATGTATCCCAACCAAGGCGATGCTGCGGTCGTCGGAAGTGTTCCACCTGATGCACCGCGCCAAGGAATTCGGGCTAAAGGCAGAAGGGATCGATTACGACCTTGATGCCGTGGTGGGCCGGTCCCGCGCGGTGGCCAAGCAGTTGAACGGCGGTGTTGGCCACTTGATGAAAAAGAACAAGGTTGATGTCGTGATGGGCGCCGCAACCCTGCCAGCCAAGGGCAAGGTGTCGGTCAAGACGGACAAGGGCACGGAAGAACTGGCGGCCAAGTCGATCATTCTGGCCACAGGTGCACGTGCCCGCGAATTGCCCGGGTTGGAAGCGGACGGTGATCGGGTCTGGACCTATAAGCACGCGCTCCAGCCGCCGCATATGCCTAAGAAATTGCTGGTGATCGGCTCCGGCGCCATCGGCATCGAGTTTGCCAGCTTCTACAACACGCTGGGCGCTGACACGACTGTGGTGGAAGTCATGGACCGTGTCTTGCCGGTCGAAGATGCCGAGATCAGTGCATTCGCCAAAAAGGCCTTCACCAAGCAAGGCATGAAGATCATGGAGAAAGCCATGGTCAAACAGCTCGATCGCGCAAAGACCAAGGTGACCGCGCATATTGAGGTGGGCGGCAAGGTTGAAAAGCATGACTTTGACACCGTGATCTCCGCCGTCGGAATTGTCGGCAATGTTGAAGGGCTCGGGCTTGAAGCGCTGGGCGTGAAGATCGACCGCACGCATGTCGTGACCGACGAATACTGCCGGACCGGTGTCGAAGGCCTCTATGCCATCGGCGACATCGCAGGCGCGCCATGGCTGGCCCATAAGGCAAGCCACGAGGGCGTCATGGTGGCCGAGTTGATTGCGGGCAAGAACAAGGTGCATCCCGTGAAGCCCGAAAGCATCGCAGGATGCACCTACTGCCATCCCCAGGTCGCGTCCGTTGGCTATACGGAGGCCAAAGCCAAGGAACTGGGGTACACCATCAAGGTTGGCCGCTTCCCGTTCATCGGCAACGGCAAGGCCATTGCGCTGGGTGAGCCTGAGGGCATGGTGAAGACCATCTTTGACGAAAAGACAGGTGAGCTTCTGGGCGCGCATATGGTCGGGGCAGAAGTGACCGAATTGATCCAGGGCTATGTTGTGGGGCGCCAGTTGGAGACCACGGAGGAAGACCTGATGGAAACCGTGTTCCCGCACCCGACGCTGTCTGAAATGATGCACGAAAGCGTGCTGGACGCCTATGATCGGGTGATCCACATATAAAACCTTCAAGCGAGACGGCAGACCCTCAACTGGGGGTTTGCCGTCCGACTTTCTGCCACACGCCAAATCTAATGCCGGATTGATCAACATCATCCGACACCGATTTTGCCCGAATAGGTAACAGTCTGACGCCTACGGCTTCACTGGTTGACCTGCCGGTGCCTTCGGCAGAAGACACGGGCATGACAACCTCTTGGCGCACAATCGGATTGCTCTTTCTCGCGGGTCTCTTTGCGGCCGCGCAATTTGCGAAGATTGCCGTGTCATTGGATGAACTGGCCGCGCAGTATCCCCCGGACCTGGTGCCTTGGGCGGTCTCGGCACTGTCCATCGCCGGAATTGTGCTTGGTGTTGTGGCAGGTGCCATCGTTGCCCATTTTGGGGCGCGGCGCGTCCTGCTTTCAGCGCTGTTGGCCGCCGCCGCCGCCTCTTTCTTGCAGGCCCTGCTGCCGCCGTTCGGTGTCTTCATGGGGCTCAGGGTATTGGAAGGTCTCAGCCATCTTGCCATCGTTGTCGCAGCGCCCACACTGATGATCGCTTCTGCCAGCGCGAGAGACGTGCCGGTTGCCATGGGCATCTGGGGCACTTTCTTTGGCGTGGGGTTCGCGGGAACCGCAGCCGTGGCACAACTGGTCCCAAGCGCTGGGCTGCTCTACACGATACACGGCGCGTTTGGTCTGCTGCTGTTTGCCGGACTGGCCTTCGACGTTCCGAAACGCGCGCCAAACCCCATCGGCCTGTCCGGTGTCTTTGCCCGCCATGTGTCGATCTACACCTCTGCGCGTCTGGCGGCGCCTGCGCTGGGTTTCTTCTGGCACACGCTCCTGTTCCTTGGGCTGCTCACGTTCCTGCCTGACTTCATCGGTGCCTGGAGTGCGCCACTGCTGCCCTTGATCGCGCTCGTCGGCACGTTTGGCGCTGGCTGGGTCGCACGGTACATCGCCCCAAGAACGCTTCTGTTGGCCGGGTTCGGTCTGACGCTGGCGCTTTCCGCAATCCTGCTTGTCATACCGGGAGAGCCTTTGGTTCTGATCGTCTTTGCTTTGTTGATTGTGATCGGGCTGGTACCGGGAGCTTCCTTCGCAAACGTCCCTGCACTGAATAATGGCGAAGGGGACCAAGCCCTTGCCAATGGAGCGATTGCGCAGCTTGGCAACGTGGGAACGGCCTGTTCCGTGCCGTTGATGGCGGCAGTGTCTTCCTTCGGGTTGGCGGGGCTTTTGTCTGCGCTGATCGCAATATCTTTGCTCGGTCTGCTGAATGTTTGGCTTATCCACAGGAATCTCGCATTCTCTCCGTGACGGAGGCTTAATGTTCTGGTAATGTTCTTTTCATGCCATTGAGGTTTCGTGTGTGACCGCTATCTCTTTGGTGCCCCAGACAGGTGAGATGATGGCCGAGCTGAAGAACATCGAGGTGCGTGGCGCCCGCGAGCACAATCTGAAGAACATCGACGTTGATATTCCGCGCGACAAACTTGTGGTGATCACGGGGCTATCGGGTTCGGGAAAGTCGTCGCTTGCGTTCGACACGATCTATGCAGAGGGCCAGCGGCGCTATGTTGAATCGCTGTCGGCCTATGCGCGCCAGTTCCTCGACATGATGGAAAAGCCGGATGTGGATCACATCTCCGGTCTCTCGCCCGCGATTTCAATTGAACAGAAAACCACATCGAAGAACCCGCGCTCGACCGTTGGCACGGTGACGGAAATCTATGATTATCTGCGCCTGCTCTTCGCGCGCGCGGGAACACCCTATTCACCAGCCACCGGTCTGCCGATTGAGGCACAACAGGTGCAGGACATGGTCGACCGTGTGATGACGCTGGAGGAGGGGACCCGCGCCTATTTGTTGGCCCCCATCGTGCGGGATCGGAAGGGCGAATACCGCAAAGAGTTTCTGGAGCTTCGCAAGCAGGGCTTCCAGCGTGTGAAAGTCGATGGTCAATTCTATGAGTTGGAAGAGCCGCCGACCCTCGACAAGAAGTTTCGCCATGACATCGACGTGGTCGTGGACCGGATCGTCGTGCGGGAAGACATCGAGACACGTCTGGCGGACTCGTTCCGGACAGCGCTCGATCTGGCCGACGGGATTGCGATTCTGGAAACGGCGGTGCCGGATGATCAAGACCCGGAACGCATCACGTTTTCCGAGAACTTTGCATGCCCGGTCAGCGGTTTCACCATTCCTGAAATCGAGCCCCGCCTGTTTTCGTTCAACGCGCCATTCGGCGCCTGTCCGGATTGCGATGGGCTGGGCGTGGAACTCTTTTTCGACGAACGGCTCGTGGTGCCTGATCAAACCCGTCCGCTTGTTCCGACGGAAACCGGCGCGCTGGCGAACTGGCGCAAGGGCAAGTCGCCCTATTACGTGCAGGTGATTGACGCGCTCGCCAAACACTATGAGTTCGACAAGAAGACTCCATGGAAGGAACTGCCCGCGCATGTGTGTCAGGCGATCCTCTATGGTTCTGGCGACGATGAGGTGACGTTTCGCTTCGATGAGGGTGGGCGCGTTTACAACGTGGCCAAGCCTTTCGAAGGGATCATCCCGAACCTAGAGCGTCGCTATAAATCCACGGATTCCAGTTGGATACGCGAAGACCTTGAACGTTTTCAGAACAACCGGCCCTGCGGCACATGCGAAGGCCACCGTCTGCGGGCTGAAGCGTTGGCGGTGAAGATCGGGTCCGGCGACAAGCTGCTGCATATCGGACATGTCGTGCAAATGTCGATCCGCGAGGCGCTGGCCTGGGTTGAAGAAGCGCCGCAGCACCTCTCGAAGCAGAAGAACGAAATCGCCCATGCGATCCTCAAGGAAATTCGCGAACGTTTGGGCTTTCTGAACAATGTTGGTCTCGAGTACCTTACCTTGTCGCGCAATGCCGGCACATTGTCCGGGGGAGAGTCTCAACGGATCAGGCTGGCATCGCAGATCGGTTCGGGACTTCAGGGCGTGCTTTACGTGCTCGACGAGCCTTCCATTGGCCTGCACCAGCGCGACAATGACCGGCTGCTGACCACGCTCAAGAACCTGCGCGATCAGGGGAACACGGTGATCGTGGTCGAGCACGACGAAGAAGCCATTCGTGAGGCCGACTACGTTTTCGACATTGGCCCCGGCGCCGGTGTGCATGGCGGCGAAGTGGTGGCCAAAGGCACGACGGCACAGATCATCAAGAACAAGAAGAGCGTGACCGGCGATTATCTGGCCGGTCGCCGCGAGATCGCTGTTCCAGCCGAGCGTCGGAAAGGCAACGGCAAAAAGCTGACCGTCGTCAAGGCAAGCGGGAACAACCTGCAAGACGTGACCGTTGACTTCCCGCTGGGCAAGTTCGTCTGCGTCTCGGGCGTCTCGGGGGGTGGCAAGTCGACGCTCACCATCGAGACATTGTTCAAGACAGCGTCCATGCGCTTAAACGGCGCGCGCCAAACACCCGCGCCCTGCGAGACGATCAAAGGGCTGGAGCATCTCGACAAGGTCATCGATATCGACCAGCGCCCTATCGGTCGGACGCCGCGCTCGAACCCGGCCACCTACACGGGCGCCTTCACTCCGATCCGCGACTGGTTTGCCGGTCTGCCCGAAGCCAAAGCGCGCGGCTACAAGCCGGGCCGATTCAGCTTCAACGTCAAAGGGGGGCGCTGCGAGGCGTGTCAGGGCGATGGCGTCATCAAGATCGAGATGCACTTCCTGCCGGATGTCTACGTGACCTGCGAAACCTGCAAGGGCCAGCGCTACAATCGAGAGACGTTGGAGATCAAATTCAAGGGCAAGAGCATCGCCGATGTCCTTGATATGACAGTGGAAGACGCGCAGGAGTTCTTCAAGGCCGTGCCGTCGATCCGAGAGAAGATGGACGCCCTCATGCGGGTCGGTCTTGGCTACATCAAGGTCGGCCAGCAGGCGACCACGCTGTCAGGCGGCGAGGCACAGCGGGTGAAGCTGTCGAAAGAACTCTCAAAACGCGCCACAGGTCGCACTTTGTATATTCTGGACGAGCCAACCACGGGTTTGCACTTCGAAGATGTTCGAAAACTGCTAGAGGTACTGCACGAGTTGGTGGAGCAAGGGAACTCGGTCATCGTCATTGAGCACA
This sequence comes from Pseudomonadota bacterium, assembly GCA_038532095.1. Taxonomy (GTDB): domain Bacteria; phylum Pseudomonadota; class Alphaproteobacteria; order Rhodobacterales; family Rhodobacteraceae; genus JAJDOD01. The sequence goes on along the minus strand of JBCBBB010000022.1, from coordinate 7,272 downwards.
ATCTCGACGTGATCAAGACCGCCGACTACATCATCGACATTGGCCCGGAGGGCGGTGACGGCGGTGGACAGGTTGTGGCGACGGGTACCCCGGAAGAGGTCGCGCAGGTGTCGGCCAGCCATACCGGCCATTACCTGGCTGAGATGCTGGGCATCGCGAAAGTGGCGGCCGAGTAATTTCGCATTAAGTTTTGTTAACGGCAGTATGTGCCACCGTCCTCCCACCCCTAGGGTGTTGGGCGAACGCTTAAGATGAGTTGAAGAAAGGGGAGCCCGACGGATGTTTTTTCGCCTTTTTCGGTCGCGCGTCATCAAGAATGTTTTTCTGGTTGCAGCGGCGCTGCTCATGATGACAGTGACGGCCATGGCAGATACCCCGATCCTCTCCGCACCCGAGGCGCAAACACAAGTTGCGACAGGCGATTTGGTCTTGCTGGACATCCGTTCGCCGCAAGAATGGCGCGACACCGGTGTCGCAGAGGGGGCGTGGCCCGTTTCGATGCACGAGCCGGATTTCGGACAACGTCTTCAGGCCATCCTGACGGAGGTCGGTGCTGACCGCATCGGTTTGATCTGCGCCACGGGCGGGCGCACCGCGCATGTGGCAAGCATATTGAAACAAAACGGCATCGAAGGCGTCACCGATGTGTCGGAGGGCATGATGGGCAACCCACGCGGTCCGGGTTGGATCGCACGGAGTATGCCGGTTGTGTCGCTTGAAGACGCAACCGCGGCCTATGAAGCCGCAGTCGCTGGCTGGTAGCACCCACTCAGTCTTCGTTTTTGAACAGGAAAAGCGCGGGCAAAGATCGGATTGCATCGCTGTTTTCGGTCGCGCGCGCCAGGGTCCAACCGCCTTGGAGCACCAGAAACAGCCGTTGTGCTTCTGTTTCGGCAGAGGCGCGGGGCTCGCCCAGTTTTTCCGCGTGATCGGCGATCTGATTCATCCAGGCCTGAAAGTACTCGGCGGATTTTTGGCGAAAGGCGTCATGGTCCGGTCCGGCAAAAAGGATGTTCGAGATCGGACAACCGGTGTGCTTGCCCATGACGTCAAAGAGTTTCGCGAGCTTGTAAAACAGGGTTGTGGCCCCGTCCCGATAGGATGACGCATCCCGGAAGGCATCGTCGATGATGCGGGTCGTTTCACGGTGGGCCAGCGCCGCGGCTTCCAACGCGAGGTCGGATTTTCCGTTCGGAAAGTGATGATAGAGCGAGCCCTTGGGCAGCCCCGTCGCCTTCAGGATCTCGGCCAGACCGGCCCCGTGGTAGCCCTTTTCCTGAAAAAGCTTGGCGGCTGTCCAGGCCAGTTTTTCTCTGGTTGTGAATTCCATAGAAATCTTTTGACAGAATTAGACCGGTTGGTCTAGGGTCCGCTAGACCATTCGGTCTAATTGGAGCAGACGCTTGACCGCAGCACTTGAGATTGTTGACCATGGCATGCCGGTGCAGCCCGAGGTTTCGTTTCGTGCAGGCGATGCGCTGTTGCGCGGGCGGGTCTTTCTGCCCAAGCTGCGGGCGCCACGCGCCATAGTGGTGTTGAACGGCGCCACGGGCGTGCCCGCGCGGTATTATGACGGGTTTGCAACCTGGTTGGCCGAGACCGAAGACATCGCCTGTCTGACCTACGATTACCGAGACTTCGGAAGGTCCGAGCGCGGTCACGCCCGGCGCTCCCGCGCCACGATGACGGACTGGGGTGTCCACGATCAACAAGCGGCGCGCGACTTCGCTGTCTTGCACTTTCCAGACGTACCGCTTTGGATCATCGGTCACTCGCTCGGCGGGCTCTGCCTGCCGTTTCAGCGTGACCTTGACCAGATTGATCGTGTGATCACCGTGGGCAGTGGCTCTGTGCATGTGTGCGATCATCCTTGGCCCTATCAGGCGCTTGCCCGGGTGTTCTGGTCTTCTCCGATCATTGGGTTGGCAGAAGTGTTAGGGTTTCTTCCCGGGCGAGCCCTTGGGCTCGGCCCCGATTTACCCCTTGGCGTGTATCGCCAGTGGCGGCGCTGGTGTACGCGCAAGGATTTCTTTCACGGAGATATTGGCCGGCACCTTCCATGGCCGGACTGGCGCGCGCTGACCGCGCCTATGACGTTCGTGGCCATCTCGGATGACGCCTTGGTGCCACCAGCCGCCGTATGGCGCTTAATGCAGTTGTATCCCGAAGCGTGGAAGACACAGGCCGTTTTGCGCCCCGAGACCTATGGAGTGCCAAAGCTCGGCCACATCGCGGTTTTTGATCCGAAACACCGGGCGGTTTGGCCGGACATCATCGCCTGACGCTTAAGCCGCCAGATCGATCCAGACCGGGACGTGATCCGAAGGCTTTTCGCGCCCACGGACATCTGCTTCGATCCAGCAGTTGTTGAGCAAATCCGCCGCTTTCGGCGTCAGCAAATGGTGGTCGATCCGAATGCCGTCGTTCCGGTCATAAGCCCCGCGCTGATAATCCCAGAACGAATACTGGCCGGGCGCTGCATTGACCGCGCGAAAGGCTTCCGTGAAGCCAAGGTTCAGAATGCTCCGAAACGCGGCCCGGCTTTCCGGTCGGCCAAGCGCGTCCTCGCGCCACGCATCCGGGCGGGCCGCATCCTCATCCTGTGGAATAATGTTGTAGTCGCCGCACATGACTGCAACCTCCTCATGGGCAAGCAGGTCTGCCGCCCGCGCGCGCAACCGCTCCATCCACGCGAGTTTATAATCGTATTTCGGCCCCGGCGCCGGGTTGCCATTCGGAAGATACATCCCACAGACGCGCACAGGGCGCTCGCCCATCACGGTCGCTTCAATCCAACGGGCTTGCTCGTCTTCCTGGTCACCGGGCAATCTACGAGAGATGTCTTCCAGCGGCAGTTTCGAGAGAAGCGCCACACCGTTAAAGCTCTTCTGTCCATGCGTCTCGACGATGTAGCCGAGGTCTTCGAAATGCTCTTTCGGGAAGGCCTCGTCGACCGACTTGATCTCTTGCAGCACGGCCACATCCGGCGCGCTGTCCTTGAGCCACTCGGTCAGGCCCTCAAAGCGGGCCTTGATGCCGTTGATGTTGAAGGTCGCGATTTTCATGGGCCCACGCCTAGCATCGGGCGCGGGGGAAGGGAACTCAGACTTCGCCCAAAAGCCAGGCTTCGGCTTGCCAGCGCTCGGACGGCTGAAAACTTTCGATGGTGAGACCCGGGATCAGTTTGCCCTCCACCTCCGCCGCCTTGCGGAGCCACGCCTGATCGGAGATCAACGCGACCTTGCCGATCTTGCGAAGGCTCGCCAGCAGCATTGGGATATAGGTGAATTCGACGCCAATTGCCTGAAGCGAGGGCATCTCGAAGTCGCTGATCGTATAGAGGAAATCCGTCTTCTTCCCGTCCTCCAGACAGGCAAGAAACGCCTCCAGACCTTTGCGCATCTCGTCGCTATCAATCGGACCGGAGATGGTCAGATGCACATACCCTTTCGGGTCTTTGGTGATGTCGAACATAATGACCCTCCGGTCCGGGAAGGCGCGCGCTTACATCGAAAAGCTGGTGCCGCAGCCGCAGCTTGACGAGGCATTCGGGTTCTCAATCACGAACCGCGCGCCGATGAGTTCTTCCGAGAAATCGATCACGGCATTGGCGAGGAAGGGCAGGGACACCTCGTCGACCACCACTTTCTGACCTTCGCCTTCCAGCACCAAATCGCCCTCCGCCGGTTCATCCAGATCGATATTGTATTGAAACCCGGAACATCCGCCGCCCTCTACGGCAACGCGCAGCGCTTTCGGCGCGTCGGCATCGGCATTGATCTCCGCCAGCCGTTCAAAGGCGCGGGGCGTCACTGTCGGTGGGATCTGCAAGTCCATGGGCCGCACTCCGGCGTTTCAATTCAACTCTTTCCCCAATATATGGGCGAGAGGACAGGCGGACAAGACGGGCAGTGGCATGACAGCCCCTTACGCATCAGCCCCCAAGGACAGCCGGGGGCGGCTTTATGATGAGGACGAAAGCACATTTCGGTCCTGCTTTCAGCGTGACCGCGACCGTATCATCCATGCGAGCGCCTTTCGGCGGCTGAAACACAAGACGCAGGTCTTCATCGAGCATGAGGGCGATTACTTCCGCACGCGGCTGACGCACTCCATCGAAGTGGCACAGGTGGCGCGCACCATCTCGGGCGCCTTGGGGTTGAATGCGGAACTGACCGAGGCGGTGGCTTTGGCCCATGACCTCGGCCATCCGCCCTTCGGGCACACCGGTGAGGATGCGTTGGCGGAGGCGATGGCGCCCTATGGCGGGTTCGATCACAACGCACAGGCGCTTCGGATCGTGACCAACCTCGAACGCCACTACGCGCAGTTCGACGGGTTGAACCTGACCTGGGAAACCCTTGAAGGCATTGCGAAACATAACGGTCCAGTCACGGGCGACTTGCCCTGGGCACTGGTCGACTATCAGGCACAACAGGACCTTGAGCTTGACACCTATGCCAGTGCGGAGGCGCAGGTGGCCGCGATCTCGGATGACGTCGCCTATAACCACCATGACCTGCATGACGGGCTACGGGCCGAGCTGTTCTCGACGGACGAACTCGCCGAGTTGCCGATCCTGAAAGACTGCTTTCAGCGGGTGGATCAGCTTTATCCGGGCCTGAACTACTATCGGCGCCGGCACGAGGCGCTCAGACGGTTTTTCGGCATATTGGTCGAAGATGTGATCGCCGTTGCGCAGAACAGTGTCCGCGAGATCAATCCGCACACCGCTGATGACATTCGCAAAGCAGGGTTCCAGATCATCCGTTTCTCTGACCCGATTTTTGATGACCTGAAGCAGATCCGTGCATTTTTGTTCGAACGCATGTACCGCGCGCCCACCGTTGTGGTGATGCGCCAGCAGGTGACGCAGGTGGTGCGTGATCTGTTCCCGTTTTTCCTGAACCACCCCGAAAACCTGCCGAAGCAATGGCGGAAGGATGTGGAGAACGTGTCTTCGGAACAGGAGCTTGCACGCCTGGTCTCAGACTACATCGCAGGGATGACGGACCGGTTTGCGCTCCAATGTCATGAGCGCTTCATCGCGGGTGGGGGCACGAATTCTGACCAGAATTCGTAGCGGAAAACGATACGTTTTCCGGTACGATTTCCGTGTCGGAAATCGTCTGGTCTCACCCGTTCACGTGGTTCCAGACCTGCGAAATCACCACCGAACCCTCACCCACGGCGGAGGCCACGCGCTTGACCGACCCGGCCCGCACATCGCCGACAGCGAAGATGCCGGGTTGTGAGGTCTCATAGGCCGAGGTTCCCCCAACCTCGCGGCCCGTGCGCACAAAGCCCTTGTCGTCCAAGGCGACCAGGTGCGAGAGCCAGGCCGTGTTGGGCGCGGCGCCGACCATCACGAAGACGCCGTTGGTGCCGATCCGCTGGATCTCATCTCCACGAGAAATGGTGATCCCCTCGAGCCGGTCTTCGCCATGCAATTCAGTCATTTGCGTGCCGTAGTGAATGGTGATCGCCGGGTCTTTCTCCAACCGGCTGCTGAGATAGTCCGACATCGACGCCGCCAGAGAGTTCGACCGAACCAGCACATGCACATGGCGCGCGCTTCGGCTCAGGAACATCGCGGCTTGCCCGGCGGAGTTGCCGCCGCCGATCACAACCACGTCGCTCTGGCGACAGTAACGCGCTTCGACATCGGTCGCGGCGTAGTAAATGCCGTTGCTTTCGAAGGCTTCAAGCCGGTCGAGGGGCAGGCGGCGGTACTGCACACCGGTCGCGACAATAATGGTGCGGGCGCACACCTGACTGCCATCTTCCAGATCGACACAAAAGGTGCCGTCCTCGCGACGCACCAGTTTCGATGCGCTGCGCGGCACGGCAAACCGGATGCCGAACTTCATCGCCTGCACTTCGCCGCGCCAGCAGAGATCGGCGCCGGTGATCCCGGTCGGAAAGCCCATGTAGTTTTCAATCCGGCTCGATGTGCCCGCCTGACCGCCAATGGCGAGGCTGTCGATCACCAGCGCGGACAGCCCCTCTGCCCCGGCATAGACCGCAGCCGCGACGCCAGACGGTCCGCCCCCGACGATCAGCACATCGATCACCTCATCGCTCATCGCCGTGTCGAGACCAAGCATGCCTGCGATCATGCGGGGCGACGGGTTGTCGAGCCGTTTCCGGCCCATATAAACGCCCGGCACCTTGCCGGTGATGTCACAGTAGTCCTCCCGATCCGGGTCATCGATATCAAGCGTGCGCACCGGGATGCGGTTCCGTCCACAGAACGAAGCGATATCGCGCAGGTTGCCATCCTGGTCCGCGCCGAGGATCGTGATCCCGGCCCGGTTCGATTCAAGAAGCCGCCGCCTTCGTCCGGCCAACACGGTGACGATAATGTCTGACATTTCAGGTACTTCCGACATGGCCTGCAACAGTTCAGCGCGCTCCACCCAGATCACGCGGGTCTCTTTGACGGCCCGCGCGCCCAAAAGCGCCATACCACCGGCAAGAAGGGAAATTTCACCGCCGAACTGCGTCGGCCCCAGCGTGGCGCCATCGCCGTAACGCTCGCCCGAGACCGGATCGACGGCTTCAACCTCGCCGTCAAGGATATAGAAGAACGTGTTCGCTTCCTCGCCGAAGTCGACCAGCATGTCGCCCGGCTGGAAGACGCGTTCGCGCCCGCAGGTCCTCAGCCGTTCCACATGGGAGGGCAGCAGCGGCGTGCGGGTCATGGTCGCAATATCGACGGCGAGGGATTCCATGGAAGCATCTCCGTTTTCAAAGGTGCGCGGTCGTTGACCTTGGCTATGGTATTGGTAGACCGTCCGCTGTCAGTCGCAAGGGGAAGCCCCATGAACATCTTTGCCGATATCCGCACCAGCGTGATCGAAACGCTCGACGCTTTGGTCGCTGAAGGCGTGCTGCCCGCAGGGCTGTCCTGGGGCAACGTCGCCGTGGAGCCGCCACGCGATGCCGCGCATGGCGATATGGCGACGAATGCCGCGATGGTGCTGGCGAAACCAGCGGGCAAGAAACCCCGAGACATCGCCGACGTGCTAGCCGAACGGCTAGTAGATGACCCGCGCATCGCGACGGCCGAGGTCGCAGGCCCCGGCTTCCTGAACCTGCGGCTGGTGCCCGAAACCTGGCACGATGTGGTGGCCGAGGTGATCGATGCCGGCGTCAGCTACGGCCACTCAGGCATGGGCGCGGGCGTGAAGGTGAACGTGGAATACGTCTCCGCCAACCCGACCGGTCCGTTGCATGTGGGCCACACGCGGGGCGCGGTGTTTGGCGATG
>JBCBBB010000021.1:0-30027 GCA_038532095.1 Pseudomonadota bacterium | reverse complement strand
GCTGACGGGTGGTGCGGCATGAGAGGGTTTGCGCCGGCTCTGCCGTCGCGCTGTGCGAGGGGAGCCCCCCTCGCGCTCCCCCCCGTGCGTATTTGGGAAGAGATGAAGATCAATGTGTTTGAGACAATGGGGTTGGGCCATCCGGTGTGTCCTGGCCTTGTTCCCGGCAGAAGCCTTATGCACGACCGCGCTGGCTGGGCGCTACACAAGGGAGGGTCTTGCCTGTACTTTCTGACTTGGGAGCGCAATGTGCCGCTTTGAGCGGAGAGGTCTTTAAAGGGTGTCGTTTGTCTGGAGTAGCTGGAGCATGCGGCGAGGTCTTTTACCCCGCTGGCCGTTTCATCCTGTCAAAGACGCAGCGCACCGCCGCTCTCCCGGGATTGCGTGGGTTCGGTGGTGTGGAGGTGCCGGATTTCATGGCAGGACTTTCAAAAGGATAAAGGGCCCCTCGTGACATGAAACCTGCGCTGATCCTGCAACTTCGTCCCGAGGACGATGCCTCTGATGGCGAGTTTCGGGCGTTCCTCGACAAGGGGCAGCTTGCCGATGGGGCCGTTGTGCGGCACCGGCTGGAGGCGCGGTCTCTCCCGGACGACTTTTCACTTGATGACTACAGTGCCGTGATCCTCGGCGGTGGCCCGGGCTGTGTCAGCGATGATCCCGAAACGCGCGATCCGATTGAAGCGCGGGCGGAGGCCGAGATTATGGGGCTCTTGCCCGAGATCCTGCGGCGCGACATGCCGTTTCTGGGCTGCTGCGCCGGAATTGGCATATTGGCGCATTTCCTCGGCGGGGACGTTTCCAAGGCGCGCTATGGGGAACCTGTGGGTGCGGTCACAGCGACGGTGACAGAGGCCGGGCAGGACGATCCGCTTTTGGCCGGCCTGCCTGACGCGTTCGATGTGTTGGTCGGCCATAAAGAGGCCGTGCAAGCGACCCCGGAGGGCGCGGTGCATCTTATGAAGGCGCCGAGCTGTCCGGTGCAGATGATCCGTGTGAAAGAGAATATTTACGCCACCCAGTTTCACCCGGAGGCGGACGGTCAGGTCTTTGCCGACCGCATCCGCATATATCGGGACCATGGCTATTTTGATCCCGAGGATGCCGCGGGCCTGACGGAGGCGGTTCTGGCCAGCCAAGTCGACCAGCCCGAGCGCATTCTTCAGCGGTTCGTCGCGCGCTTTGTGACATCCAATCGCACCCCTTCTGCGTAGAAAGGATCAAACAACATTGGAAAACGCCGGGGCCTTCCCACCTATAGGGTCCCTTGAGGAGGGTGAGCTTATGAACATTCATGTCAAAGACGTCGACCGCGATATCAGCCGTGAAGAAGCGCAGGACGCCCTTGCTGTCTTGAAAGATTACGCCGCAAAAGCAGGCGATGAGGCCTTGTCCGGCCTTGATCCGGCTGTGGCCAATATCGTCGCGTATCCCGCGTTTTCGCGCCAGTATCCGGAAGAATTCCGGACCGATAAGGCTTATAAGGAAACGCTGCCTGATCTTCAGAACGGTCCGTCGTCGCTGATCCGCGGGGCCAACCGCGCGATCCAGCACGTGGGCATCTCGAACTTCCGGCTGCCGGTGCGGTTTCGCATGAAGGATGGCGGGGAACGGCTGTTGGATACGTCCGTTACCGGCTCGGTCAGCCTTGAGGCGGACAAGAAGGGCATCAACATGAGCCGCATCATGCGGTCCTTTTATGGTTATGCCGAAAACACGTTCAGCTTCGAGGTGATCGAAGCGGCGTTGGATGACTACAAGACCGACCTTGAGAGCTTCGACGCGCGGATTGCGATGCGGTTCACTTTCCCGATGAAGATGGACAGCCTGCGTTCGGGTCTGTCGGGCTGGCAGTATTACGATATTGCCCTGGAGGTGATCGAGAAGGACGGCCAACGGCTGCGCGTCATGCATCTGGATTACGTCTATTCATCGACTTGCCCGTGTTCGCTCGAACTCTCCGAGCATGCGCGCCGCGAGCGGGGGCAGTTGGCCACGCCGCATTCGCAGCGCTCGGTCGCGCGCCTCTCCATGGTGGTGGACCCGGCTGCGCCGACCTTGTGGTTCGAAGATGCGGTTGAGCTCTGCCGACTGGCGGTTCCGACGGAAACCCAAGTGATGGTCAAGCGGGAAGACGAACAGGCTTTTGCCGAGCTGAACGCGGCCAATCCGATCTTCGTGGAAGATGCGGCCCGGCTTTTCGCGGAGGCGTTGCAAGGCGACCAGCGTGTGGGCGACTTCCGTGTGGTGGCCAGCCACCAGGAGAGCCTGCACAGCCACGACGCGGTGTCTATCCTGACAGAGGGCGAGACCTTTGCGGATGTGAGCCTTGACCCGCATCTCTTCGCGACGCTCATTCATCGCGGCTGACCAACAGTTCTGCATGGGAGAGATGCGCAAACGCCACTCTACAGGTCGGGTTTGAGCGGCTATTCTTCGAACAGATCGGAGGGTGCCATGACACATGCCATTTGGAAATGTGACTGCGGATCGGTCGAAGCCACTCTGCCAACCGATGGGATGCGGCTTGTCTGCTATTGCGAAAGCTGTCGCGGGTTTGTGGAGCGCTTGGGCTCGGGAGATCGCTTGAACGCAGCAGGGGGCAATGACCTTTTGCAGGTGGCGCCGGATCAGGTCGAGATTCGCGGCGCAGAGCATCTGCGGTGGATGAAGATGACCGAGAAAGGCCCCACGCGCTGGTATACAGCGTGCTGTTCCACGCCGATGGCAAACACGCTCGGGACAAGGAAGGTGCCGTTTGCAAGTTTCCAGGTGCATGACATTCGGCCCGCGGAGGCCGTGCCCGCGATCGATGCCCATGTGAACCTGAAAGGGGCTTTAGCGCGCGTTGAGGAGCCGCTGGGGAGCATGCGTGCGGTGATCTTTTCCTTTATATCACGTGTGCTGAGCGCATGGGTCACGGGGCGTTGGCGGCGCAATCCGTTTTTCACGCAGGATGGCAAACCGATTGCAGAGCGCCAGGACCCGTAGCGCGGGGAGTTGACTTGGCCGCATGTCAGCGCCAAGGCTCCGCACATGTTTGATCTGAGACCCGTTGGATATGTGGTTGGGTTGCTGGTGGCGTTCCTCGGCCTTTCCATGCTTGTTCCCATGGGGCTCGACCTTTACGTCGGCAACGGGCATGCGGGCGTCTTCGTTGAGAGTGCGATTGTCACCGTGCTGACGGGTGTGTTCCTTGCCATTTCCTGTGCAAACTCGGTTGAACAGGGCATTGGGACCCGGCAGACCTTTATCCTGACAACCGGAGTTTGGGTCGTACTGCCCCTTTTTGGCGCTTTGCCGTTCTTGCGTGGGGCCACGGATGCGACATTCACAAACGCGTATTTCGAGGCGATGTCGGGGCTGACCACGACCGGGTCAACGGTGTTTTCCGGGTTAGATCTGTTACCGGAAGGGCTGCTGCTCTGGCGGTCCATGCTGCAATGGTTCGGGGGCATCGGCATCATCGTTGTCGCAATGGTGTTCCTGCCGGAACTGCGTGTGGGCGGCATGCAGATCTTCCGGTCAGAGGGGTTCGACACCGACGGCAAGGTGTTGCCCCGCGCGGCCGAGATCGCATCGCGGATCTCCATCGTCTATCTCAGTCTGACCGCAGCGTGCACCTTTGCGTATTTCATGGCCGGGTTGTCCTTGTTCGACGCCGTGAACCACGCGTTCACCACCATTGCCACTGGCGGTTTTTCCACGCGCGACGCGTCCTTCGGTGCGTTTCAGGGGCCGCCGGAATATGTGGCCGCCGTGTTCATGATCCTCGCAAGTTTGCCCTTTGTCCGGTATGTGCAATTGCTCGCAGGATCGACACGACCGTTGTTTCTCGACAGCCAGGTACGGACCTTTTTGATCGTTCTTTTCGTGCTGATCCTCATGATGACGCTGTTCCGGCTGGTCGTGGCCGGAGACATCTTGCTGCCGACCGTGCGTGAGGCGACGTTCAACCTGACATCGATCATCACCGGCACGGGGTATGCCAGCACGGATTACCAGCTTTGGGGCGCGTTCCCGGTCACGGTGTTCTTCTTCATCGGTCTGATCGGCGGCTGCGCGGGATCGACCTGTTGTTCGGTCAAGGTGTTCCGATACCAGCTTCTGGTGGGGGCGGTGGCCAACCAGATCCGGCGCATTCACTCCCCTCATGGCGTGTTTCAGTTGAAGTATGAAGGCCGGACGGTGACCGAGGATGTGATCTCGTCGGTCATGGCGTTTCTGACCCTGTTTGTCGTCACGCTGGGGATTGTGTCGGTGATGCTCAGTGCGACCGGGTTGGATTTCGTGACCTCGATCAGCGGTGCAGCGGCCGCGCTTGCCAATGTCGGGCCGGGGCTTGGGCCAATCATTGGACCTGCGGGCAATTTCGGGGCTTTGAACGAGGCGGCGAAATGGATCCTTGTCTTTGCCATGCTGGTGGGTCGCCTGGAACTGATGGTGGTTTTCGTGCTGTTCACGACGCGGTTCTGGCGGACCTAAGCAAGCCAAAATCTGGGGAGATTTTGGTTGCGAAAATGCGCATTTTCGCGCGCCTCAGTTCCAGCAGTTCACCAGGACGGTGAGGTCAGCGGCCAGCAGGGTCAGGTCTTCCGGCGGAATATTCTCACCAATGTCCCCCGCCGCAGGCGTGACGCCGTTTGCGCTGAGAAAATCTGCCAGAACGGGCGCGTCGGCTGCGAAGGCGACATCGCCCGGGAGTTGGCGGTTGCCCCCCGCGGCTTCAGCCAGAAGCATGCCAACGACGGTTCCCGATTGCGCGAGAACCGGTCCGCCAGCGTCGCCGGGTTCGCTGGTGATCGACAAGCGCTGCACCTGCGGATCGCCGTTTAGCCCCTTGAGGTCCGAGAGCGTGCCGAATGTCAGCGTCGGCGCTGAAAGCACGCCGCCGAAGGAGTAGCCCGAGACGGCGACGTCCGATTGCAGGCGCGGTTCCTCCACCGCGAGACGCGCGATGGAGAGCGGGGACAAGCTTTGCCGCGGACGCAGGAGCGCAAGCCCGAGTGGCACGTCTTCCGCTACAACATCTGCTTCTACATCATCGTCGAGCGTGATCCGCCGACATTGCCGCACGGCGTCTGAGGTGGTCAAAACCGCACCATCACTGGTGATGTAGAAGCCCGACCGGGACTTTTCGGGGCGGCGGATTTCAAGCCCGGCAAGAAGATCGATGTCCTGGATGCCGCTGCCGATACCGTCAGGCAGCACAGCGTCATTGGTTCTGAAGCTCGCCTGCATCGCGTCGAGTGCCAAGCGGAACCGCTTGTCATCGCCGGCGGGCCAGATCAGGGAGAAGCCTTTGACGGCGTTGCCCGCGCGGCGCGCGAATGTATGTGACCGGATGGAGGCGTTCTGCCCTTCGATCGTGAAGCTCTCGCGCCCGAGACGGCGCTCGCCCTCGGTTGGGACAGCTTCCAGCATCTGCATGATGTCGAAATAGGCGGCGAGGGTGGTTGCATCGCCGGTCAGGCTGATGAGAACCACTTTGACGCCGTCTTCGGTCGTCGGTTCATAATGGGCGAACGGCGCCTCATAACGATCAAATGCGACCAGCGCGCGGGGCAGGTCGATTTCAATGCCTGCGGTTGCATCGACGACAGGTGCAAGTCCAAGCGATGCGATGACGCTTTGGTAACCTTCGATGAGTTCGCGACGCTGAAGCGTGGTTAGGATACCGGTCGGCTCATAGCCGTTGGCCTGCTGCCAGGAAGACATGGCGCGGCGGGTCCCGGGCCCGAAGGCTGCGTCTATTACGGAGTTATAGAAGCCTTCGAAACGAAGCGCGGTTTGCAACAGCGCGCGATCCTCACGGCTCAGGTCGCGTTCACTGCGTCGGGCTTGCTCTGGTGTTTCTTCACCGGGCTCGAGAACAGGAGCAGGCGCGGCAGGTTCGGAGGGAATGACCGTTGCAATCCCGGTGCCAAAGATGCGTTCGCGGAAGGTGCGCCCGTCCGAGACAAAGCTGTCAGAAGGCACCAGTCTTTGCGCGCGCAGTTCCAGAAGACGGCGGCGAGCGTCGTCCTCGTTTGCGAAGGGACCGATTGCGATGGCGTTCCAGGTCGACCCGGTGCGGAACGCGTTCACATCGTCCAACACCTGCGCGTAGGCTTGCGCCCGTTCCAGCGTTCGTGTGGCGCCCGGTTGCGCTTCGATCTGGACCCAGCTTTGCGCGTGCGCCACTCCGGCAAGGAAAAGCATATAAAGGACGGCAGCAACCTTCTGCAGCATGCAATCAACCACTCTGTCAAAAGCCCCCCAGTGGGCCGTTTCGCGCTGTTCTATCGTCACAATTTCACAAGTGCACGCGGTTTCAAGTGAGGGCGATTGACCCCCATAGACCTGTTGCTTATTGAGAACGCGATTTTCGTGGAGATCGGCATATGGGTGTAGAAAAACCCAAGAGTTTTCAGGAGATACTTCTGCGTCTCCAAACCTATTGGGCGTCACAGGGCTGCGCGCTGATGCAGCCTTACGATATGGAAGTGGGGGCCGGGACGTTTCACCCAGCGACAACGCTCAGGTCGCTTGGCAGCAAACCGTGGGCGGCGGCTTATGTGCAGCCGTCGCGGCGGCCAACGGATGGGCGCTATGGCGACAGCCCCAACCGGTGGCAGCATTACTACCAGTTTCAGGTGATCATCAAACCGTCGCCGCCTGACCTGCAAGAGATCTATCTTGGATCGCTTGAGGCGATCGGGATCGATATGGATCTGCATGACATTCGTTTTGTGGAAGACGATTGGGAAAGCCCGACACTTGGCGCCTGGGGCCTGGGTTGGGAGGTGTGGTGCGATGGGATGGAAGTCAGCCAGTTCACCTATTTCCAGCAGGTGGGCGGTCATGATTGCCGCCCGGTCTCGGGCGAGTTGACCTATGGGCTTGAGCGCCTTGCGATGTACGTGCTGGGATATGATGACGGTAATGAGATGCCGTTCAATGATCCTCAAACCGAGATTCCGCTGACCTATGGCGATGTGTTTCAGGAGGCAGAAGCGCAATACGCGCGCTGGAACTTCGATGTGGCCAACACGGACATGCTGCTCCAGCACTTTGTCGACGCCGAGAACGAGTGCCAATCCATCCTCGCGCAACCTGAGATCGACCCCAAAACCGGGCGTCGCATCGTGATGGCGTTGCCCGCCTATGACCAATGCATCAAGGCCAGCCATATCTTCAATCTGCTCGATGCGCGAGGCGTGATTTCGGTGACCGAGCGCCAGGCGTATATTGGGCGTGTGCGTGCCTTGGCCAAAGCCTGTGCCGATGCGTTTGTCACAACCGAGGCGGCGGGGGCGGCATGACGCTGACCTCCTCGATCCCTGTTTTGCGGGTGTCGGATTACCCGCGCGCCAAAGCGTTTTGGACGGACACGCTCGGCTTTACCGTTGCGGAGGAGGGGGGCGACCCGGCTCGGTTCGGCATTTTCAAAAGCGAAGGGGCAACAGTTTTCGTAGATGCCTGGCACGGCGCGGATGCTGAGCCCAGCCCGGGATGGCGCGCTTACTTTCACGTCGACGATGTGGATGCGTTCGCGGCACGCATGGATTGGACGACTGCCCATGGACCGGAAAACAAGACATACGGGATGCGTGAACTGGAGGTGATTGATCCGGACGGCAACCGTCTTTGCTTTGGGCAGGATATCTGATGGGCAAGGTTCTGGTCGTTTTCCTTGTGGTCTCCGCTGCGATTGCCGGTGTGGCCATGTATTACCTTCAGGTCTATGCGTTCTATGACGAGGTGCCGGTGTCCAGCGAAGGCAGCGTGCAACTGACCAATCTCAGCACGGATGCGCCGGAACCTATTCTGTACGAGGACTTTCAGGGGATTGACGCGGACAGTTCACCGCTCAGGTACCGGGCCTGTTTCACGACCAGCATGAGTGAAGCGCTGCTCACTGAGACTTACGTGATTTATGACAACCCGATCCCGAACGTGGCGCCCGGCTGGTTTGACTGTTTCGATGCGCTGGCCATCGGGGCCGCCCTAGAGGCGGGGGAGGCGACAGCCTATCTCGGCCATTTCAACATAACCTATGGCTTTGACCGCGTTGTGGCGATAGACGGCGCGGGCAACGGGTTTGTGTGGCACCAGATCAACGCCTGCGGCACCGCTGCGTTCGATGGCGATCCCTTGCCGCCAGGCTGCCCGCCGCCACCCGAAGCCGCGGAATGATAAAGTAACGTTTTTCGCCGACAAAGCGGGTGGAAGACGCGGAGCAGACGGACCGACAGAATGCCTGATCTCTTGATCGAACTCTTTTCCGAAGAAATTCCGGCACGCATGCAAGCGCGCGCGGCCGACGATTTGAAGCGTATGGTGACAGACGGTCTGGTTGAGGCGGGGCTGACATACGAAAGTGCCGGTGCGTTCCATACGCCGCGCCGCCTTACCCTGACGGTGGAGGGGGTGCTGGCCGAAAGCCCAGCGGTTCGGGAGGAGCGCAAGGGGCCGCGCGTTGATGCGCCCGAGAAGGCGCTGGAAGGGTTCCTGCGATCGACCGGGCTCAGCAAGGATCAGCTTGAAGCCCGCGACGACAAGAAAGGGCAGGTCTGGTTTGCCGTCATGGACAAACCGGGGCGGCCTGCCTCTGCCATCGTGGCCGAGGTGCTGGATGCGACAGTGCGCAACTTCCCATGGCCAAAATCGATGCGTTGGGGGACCGGGAGCCTGCGTTGGGTGCGGCCGTTGCATTCCATCCTCTGCATTCTCACGGATGAGGCCGGGCACAGTGTGGTGCCCTTGGAGGTTGAAGGCATCACGGCAGGCGACCAGACAGAGGGGCACCGCTTCATGGCGCCGGGCCGCTTCCCGGTGACCTCCTTCGCGGATTACCAGGCCAAGCTGAAGCAGGCCTATGTTATTTTGTCGGCTCAGGAACGGGCTGAGAAAATCTGGCATGACGCCACGCAGATGGCGTTTGCTATGGGGCTTGAAGTTGTTCCGGACAACGGGCTTTTGGCGGAGGTGGCCGGGCTGGTTGAATGGCCTGTCGTCCTGATGGGCGATATCGGCGGTGCCTTCATGCATTTGCCGACCGAGGTGCTTCAGACCTCCATGAAGGAACACCAAAAGTTCTTCAGCGTGCGCAATCAGGCCGAACGCATCGTGCGTTTTGTGACCGTCGCCAACCGTGAGACGGCGGACAATGGTGCAACCATCGTGTCCGGCAACGAAAAAGTGCTGAATGCGCGGCTCGCCGATGCCAAGTTCTTCTGGGAGAACGATCTGAGGGTTGCGACCACGGATATCACGCAATGGACGGACAAGCTGGCGGAGGTGACCTTCCACCGCAAGCTCGGCAGCCAGGCAGAACGGATCAACCGCATTGCCGATTTGGCGTGCAAGCTGGCACCGCATGTGGGCGCGGATGCGGATGAAACTGAGACGGCAGCCCGCATCGCCAAGGCCGACCTGTCATCCGAGATGGTCTATGAATTCCCTGAACTTCAGGGCGTTATGGGCGAGTATTACGCGCAAGCGGCTGAGTTGAGCGATGAGATTGCGGCTGTTGCGCGCGAACATTACCAACCGCTCGGCCCATCTGATGACGTGCCCGAGGCGCCGTTGTCGGTGGCTGTTGCCCTTGCCGACAAGATCGACACGCTGACCGGGTTCTGGGCGATTGACGAGAAGCCGACGGGGTCAAAGGACCCGTATGCGCTGCGCCGGGCGGCTTTGGGGGTGATCCGGTTGGTGTTGGAGCGACAGTATTCGTTACCGATACTTTCCATAACTGACGAACACTACCCAACAATCTACCGAGACATGGGAGAACAAGAAAAAAAGAAAGCCAGTAAAGCCGAGGAAGAGCTCAAAGAAGCTGGGGGCAGCTTATCGGTTTCAGGAATTCAGTTCCAAGGAACCGCAGTTGTCGAGTATTTTGACAGAAAAGTTGATCAAAGATCGTTGGACCTCCTCTCCTTCCTCCACGACCGACTGAAAGTCTTCCTGCGCGACCAAGGTGTCAAACACGATGTGTTGGATGCCTGTCTCGCCATGCCCAATGCCGATGACCTGGCACTTTTGGTTCACCGGGCGGCGGCGTTGCAGGGGTTTCTCTCGACAGAAGAAGGGGAGAACCTGACACAAGGCTTCAAACGCGCGCATAACATCCTGAAACAGGCCGAGGCGCAGGATGGGGTGGAGTATTCTTTCGGGCCGGATCCCAAACTGGCCGAAACCGATGAAGAACGCGCTCTCTTTGCAGCTTTGGACACAGCGGAGGCGGCAATTGCGCCCGCGATGGCGCGCGAGGATTTTGGCGCTGCGATGACCGCGATGGCCCAGCTACGGGCCTCGATTGACGCGTTCTTCGAGGCTGTTCAGGTGAATTCGGACAATCAGATTTTGCGTCGAAACCGCTTGAACCTTTTGCACCGGATCAGTGAAATCTGTTCATCTGTCGCGGACCTGACCCGGATTGAGGGATAGCGCGCGCGGAACCGTTTCGGGTTTGCGAAGGTGGAGTGCGCTTTTGAGTGCCAGAATCAATAATGAACTGTTCGTCAGTGCGTTAGAGGCATCATTTAAACCTCTACTGTCAAACTGCGTTGTCACATAAATTCAACCTGCGTCAAGATGCACTGACACAATTGATTGACCGTTAACCGTAACGGCTTATGCTGCGGCTGAAGGAATCGCCGCAGTGCAGAAACACGTTGACTTGGAACAATTCGTCGTCATCGACGAGACAGCACCGCTGGCGGCTCAGACCCATGGCGGACGGGCCAAGTGTCTGCAAAGGCTGATCCGTCTGAGCTTACCTGTCCCGTTGACTGTTGCGCTGCCATTCACGACGGTGCGGGCGATTGCGACGGGTATGCAGGTCGATACGCAAGCAATCCTGAAATGCTTCGGCGAACGACCGCTCGTCTCGGTGCGCCCCTCCTCGGAAGACCCGGATTGGGGTGGCCCGGGCGCTTTGCTGAACATTGGAATGAACAATGCCCGTCATGCGGAATATGCCAACCTTCTGGGGCATGCCGCGGCGGACGAGCTTTATGCGCGGTTTGTCCAGACATACTCGGTGGAAGTGGCTCATTTGGAGCCGGACAGCTTCGAGTTCGATGTGGCGGATGCGGACGCTCTGAAAGCTATGTTGGCGGCTTACGAAGATGAAGCGGAGGAGCCGTTCCCTCAGGACCCGGCGCGGCAGTTGAGCGACGTTCTAAGGTCCATGGCGCGCGCCTGGGAAGGCACAACAGCGCGTCTTTTGCGCCAAGCGCGCGGCGCACCGGACAATGCGGGTCTTGGCCTTGTAGTGCAGCGTATGGCGCCCGGGCTTGGGCCGCGCGAAAGCGGGTCCGGTGTGATCCAGTTCGTGTCGTCGGATACGGGCAAACCGCAGATTGTCGGACGCTACCTCAGCCAGGCGCAGGGACGGGACGCGTTGGAAGACGAAAGCGCCCTTTACCTCACCGCCGATCCACGTGGAAAATCGCTTGAAGAACTTTACCCGGAAGGCTTCGACAAGCTGGTGGAGTACGGTGCGATTTGCCGCCAACGTTTGAGAGACGAGATGCAGATCGAGTTTACTCTCGACGGTGGAACACTGAGCGTTTTGGATGCCGTGCGGGTTCAGCGCTCTGCGCAGGCGGCGAACCGGATCGCGGTGACCTTGGCCGAAGATGGTGTCATCTCTCGTGATGAAGCGCTGATGCGCATCCCGCCGGGCGGTTTGCAGGAACTGATGCACCGGCGTATCGATCCACGCGCCAAACGGGACATGCTGGCCAAAGGCGTCGCGGCCAGCCCGGGGGCTGCCACGGGCCGTTTGAAGTTTTCGTCTGCCGCTGCACAGGCCGCCGCCGCACAAGGCGAGCCCTGCATTCTGGTCCGACGCGAAACATCGCCGGAGGACATTCGCGGGATGCACGCCGCGCAAGGTGTGCTGACGATGCGGGGTGGCATGACCAGCCACGCCGCCATGGTCGCCCGTGGCCTGGGTTTGCCCGGGATCGTGGGCGCATCCACCATTCACTACAGCCACAAAACCAAGACGATCACCGTGCCGGATGGCCGCGTCTTTGCTGAAGATGATGTGATCACGATCGATGGAACATCAGGCAGTGTTCTTGCTGGAGCGGTGGACCTGTTGGAACCCGCGCTTGATGACATGTTCCAGACGCTTCTCACCTGGGCGGATGAGGCGCGTGACATTGGGGTGCGCGCAAACGCGGACACCGTGGAAGAGGCGCAGGTTGCGCTGACCTTCGCCGCGGAGGGCATCGGGCTTTGCCGAACAGAGCACATGTTCTTCGAGGAAGACCGTCTGACGGTTATGCGTGAGATGATCTTTGCCGAAACGCCCAAAGGCCGGGCGGCTGTTCTTGAACGACTTGTGCCGATACAGCTGTCGGATTTTACCCGCTTGTTCAAACTGTTGGCCGGCAGGCCGGTGTGTATCCGACTGTTTGACCCGCCGCTTCACGAATTTCTGCCGCAAACGCGGGAGGGGATGCGGGACCTGGCGGACTCGCTTGGTCTTTCAGTCTCGAAGGTGGAACGGCGGATCGATGCGCTTTCGGAGTTCAATCCCATGTTGGGACTGCGTGGTGTGCGTTTGGGCGTCACGTTGCCGGAAATCTATGACGCGCAGGCCCGCGCGATCTTCATGGCAACCGTGGAATCCATGTCTGGCGACAACCCGGTCACGCCTGAGATCATGATCCCCCTGGTTTCGGCGCGGCGCGAGGTTGAGTTGGTGCAGGCGCGGATTGAGGCGGTGGCCGCCGAAGTCCGTATGAAAACCGGGGTCGATTTCGATTACCGTCTGGGCGTGATGGTTGAAACGCCAAGGGCCGCCCTGCGGTCGGGTGACATTGCAAACCACGCCTCCTTCCTGAGTTTTGGAACGAACGACCTGACGCAAATGACCTATGGCCTCAGTCGTGATGACGCCGGTCGCTTCATGACGGAATACGTGCATCAGGGCGTCTATCCGGAAGACCCGTTCCATCGGCTCGACCTCGACGGGGTTGGGGAGCTGTTGAAGCTTGGGGCCGAGCGTGGGCGGGCCACCCGACCGAACGTGACCTTGTCCATCTGCGGCGAGCATGGCGGAGATCCAGAGTCCATTGCCTTTTGCCGCGCTGCCGGGTTCGACTATGTCAGTTGTTCCCCGTTCCGCGTTCCCGTCGCGCGCTTGGCCGCGGCACAACTGGCGATTGCCGACCGTCAGACTGAAGACTGAGAAATCTCCTCACCACAGGTAGGCTGCTACGGTTTTCGGCAAGAACCTGCCGATATTGTCGTCGGACTGGAACGTTTTGTCACTTTTCCAACCCTAGCCTTCCCCGCGCCCTTGCGATAGCCGAACTCAGGTTGAATACCGCACTGCTGGGTGCGGAGTGAAGGACACGCCGGAAGGGGGCGAAAAGCATGCGACCTACTCAGAGGTCTCTCGCGGCAATTGCCACACTCGTTTTTGTTGGGACCGCAGCGCAGGCTGACGTGACACTCAGCACATCGACAAATCCGACAGCGGAACTGGGGACACGCCTCGGCTCACTCTTTCGTGCCGAAGGGAAAACCGTTGGCAGCATGAACGAACGTGCCATGCGCCGTTTGATCGACGCGCCTGACGGGAAGAACGGCGGTCCGTACAGCCGCAAGGCGCTCGACGCGCTGAAGCCGGTCAAAGGCGGGCAGCAATGGGCCTGTTTGACCGAAGCGCTCTATTTCGAGGCGCGCGGTGAGACTGTGAAGGGCATGTTTGGTGTCGCCGAAGTGATCCTGAACCGGGTCGATGATCCACGCTATCCAAGCAGTGTCTGCAAAGTCATCAACCAGGGCACGGGTGAACGGTACAGGTGCCAGTTTACATATACCTGCGACGGGCGCCCTGAGACGATGTCGGACCAACGCGCCTATGAACGCGTCGGTAAAGTGGCGCATCTGATGCTTGAGGGGATGGAGCGTCGCCTGACAAAGGGCGCTACGCATTACCACACCAAATCCGTGAACCCGCGCTGGAGCAAAGTGTTCCCGCGCACCACGACCATTGGATATCATCACTTCTACCGCGAGCCGTCACGGGTGGCGTCGCGCTGAGCCAGCGCAGCGCGCAGGATTTTGCGCGTTGCCATGGATCGGACCGCTCGGTTTTGCTATAGAGGCAAAAAACAACAATCGTTGGCAGTCGAGCATGGCACGGAAACTCTTTGGCACAGATGGCGTAAGAGGGCGCGCGAATACGCCCCCGATGACACCAGAGGTCGCGATGCGCCTTGGTGCGGCCGCGGGCCGTTACTTTCGACGGGATCGCAGCACCGCACACCGGGTCGTGATTGGCAAGGACACGCGGCTGTCCGGGTACATGTTCGAAAATGCCCTGACAGCCGGTTTCACGTCCACTGGCATGAATGTGCTGCTGCTGGGTCCGGTGCCGACGCCCGCTGTGGGTCTGCTGGTGACCTCGATGCGGGCCGATGTGGGCGTGATGATCTCGGCCAGCCACAACGCGCATGAAGACAACGGCATCAAGTTTTTCGGCCCGGATGGGTTCAAGCTGTCCGATGATGCCGAAGACGCGATTGAGCGGATCATGGAAGGTGAGATCAATCTCGCCGAAGCTGGCAACATCGGACGCGCCAAGCGGATCGACGATGGTCTCTTCCGCTATGTGGAGCGTGTGAAATCCACGCTTGGAACGCTCAAGCTCGACGGCCTCAAGGTCGTGATCGATTGTGCCAATGGCGCGGCTTATCGCGCAGCCCCGCAGGTGCTCTGGGAGCTTGGTGCCGAAGTGATCGAGGTTGGCGTCAGCCCCAACGGGACGAACATCAATCTTGGATGCGGCTCGACCTCGACCGATCAGGCTGCGGCGAAGGTCCGCGAGAGCGGCGCGGATGTGGGCATCTGCCTCGATGGTGATGCCGATCGCATCATGATCCTTGATGAGACCGGCGCTGTGGCGGATGGGGACCAGATCATGGGGCTCTTTGCGCAACGCTGGGCTGAGGAGCAGCGGCTGTCAGGCAGTACGCTTGTAGCGACGGTCATGTCGAACCTCGGGTTGGAGAAATACCTTGCAGGCCACGGTATCCAGTTGCACCGGACAGCCGTTGGGGATCGCTATGTGGTCGAAGCTATGCGTCGGGGGGGCTACAATCTGGGTGGCGAACAATCCGGTCATATTGTGATGACCGATTACGCCACAACCGGCGACGGACTTTTGGCCGGGTTGCAGTTCCTGGCCGAGATGAAGCGCACCGGGACGCCTGCCAGCGCGTTGCGACAGGTGTTCGAACCGGTGCCGCAACTTCTTCAGAACGTTCGCTTTCAGGTGGGAGAGACCCCGCTGGATCATGTGATGGTCAAGGAAGCGATTGCCGAAGCTGAAGCGCGTTTGAATGGCTCCGGCCGATTGCTGATCCGGAAGTCCGGGACAGAGCCCTTGATCCGCGTCATGGCAGAGTGCGACGACGAAGGCCTGTTGAACCAGGTCGTGGGCGATGTTGTCCGCGCGGTCGAAGCTGCCTGACGGATGGCGCGCAAACCAGCGTGGGTGGTTGAGAAAGAGAAGGCGGAGAACGCCACTTTCTGGCTGTTCGGACTGCATGCTGTCCGAGATGCGTTGGAAAACCCTGCCCGGCGCAAACTCCGGTTGATTGTCACCAAGAATGCGGCGGACAAGTTGAAGGATGCGCTGCAAAGCTCTGGTATAAATCCTGAAATTGCTGATGCACGGAAGTTTCCGGCGCCGCTTGATCCCGGCTCTGTACATCAGGGGGCCGCGCTTGAAGTCCGCCCGCTGGATTGGGGCGGTCTGAGCGCCGTCGTCCCCGAAGTGGGTCCAGCCCGCGTGCTTCTTCTGGACCGGGTGACGGACCCGCACAACGTGGGCGCCATTCTCCGCTCTGCCGAAGTGTTTGGAGCCTCGGCTGTGGTTGCGCCGCAGAGGCACTCTGCACCGGAATCCGGGGCGCTGGCAAAAACCGCCTCGGGCGCCTTGGAACGCCAGCCATATCTGCGGGTCAAGAACCTGTCTGTGGTTATGGAAGAGCTGAAAACCATGGGGTTTCAAGTGATTGGACTTGCGGGGGAGGTTGAGGAAACGCTTGAAACATCGCTCGCGACGGCGGGCGATCGTGTGGCGCTTGTCCTCGGCGCCGAAGGGCCCGGTTTGCGCGACAAAACCCGGGCAACATGCGACCGGTTGGTACGAATTCCATTTTCCGGGCCGTTTGGGTCACTTAACGTCTCAAATGCTGCCGCAATCTCCCTATATGCAGTGGCAAGGCAGGAGACGACATGACACCGAAGATTGCCACTTGTTGCTATTGCGGAACGCGCGCGGCGCTGACTTTGCGCGGAAAAGAACGTCATGAATTGGCGTGCTCCAATTGTGGAGCGCCGCTCCATGAGATGAAAATGTTCCGGCGGGACATGGACTCAGAGCGTGACGTGCGGGGAACTCCCCCGAAGCGCCAGGAGGTGCGTTACGACACAAAACGTCGAAAAAAGAAAAAGAAAACAAAGAGTTTATCGCGCCGCTTCATGGAAGAAGTGTTTGATGTCGCGGAAGATTTGTTCGACGTGTTCGACTGAGCCCTTTTGACTTGGCGCGTTTGCGCATACCGGGGGTCGAGAGATTAACCCGTTGTTCACATTTTTGCGAAAATCTCTTCCCGAAGCGCATTGGCGTCCCCACATGCGAATAATGGATCGGGTCGGGAACACCCGATCTAATCACTGTCCCTCGTTCCGAAACTGGGCGCCCGTTCTTGTGACGGGCGCTTTTTTCGTGACCTCACACATGCGTCAACGCTCGAAGAAAGCTGTTAACCCTTTTGCGAAAGCGCCGTAAGTTACCCGCAAAGCGGGCTTCGACCCGCGAGAGCAGACGAGGCTTCACAGTGATTTCCAGACGACGTTTCATGCTGGGTGCAGCGACGCTTCCCCTGGCGGCTTGTGGAACAGCCCCCGAGAAGCGGGCTGTGACAGCACCGGGCGATATCGAGCGGTTGCAGGCCACCCTCCTGGACATGAGGCCCGATGTTGATCCAGAGGAGGCAGGTCGCGCGGCTTCCATCGCGTTTGACTACACGCGGGACCTCGCGATCCAATATCAGATCACCGATCCGCCGCTGGTTCATAACACGAAGGTCAATATGGGGCTGAAGCCCCGTGGCCTATGCTGGCACTGGGCGGAGGACATGGAAAAGCGTCTCGACGCGGAAGGGTTCGAAACCCTCGAGATGCACCGGGCGATTGCCGAAGGCCGCGGGTTCCGGATCGATCACTCCACCGCAATCATCAGCGCCAAAGGGGACCGGTACGCGGACGGCGTGGTCCTTGATCCGTGGCGTGAAGGCGGGCGGCTGTTCTTTGCGCCGGTCGTGGAAGACACCCGGTATATGTGGGAGGCCCGCGAGGTTGTTCTTGGGCGACGTCGCGATCTGCGCGCTGTCGCAGGCTAGGCGAGCACCCATACGGCGCTTTACAGACACCTGAAGCTTTGCAACCCTTGCCGGGCTTGGACCGGGCAGCGGGGTGTCTACTGGACCCGCCCGGGCGCCCGAACGCGCGCGAAATCCCCGCTTGTGGTGCCGTACGGCACGGAACAAGGGGAGGAGACGCCCATGAAAACGGGTGTGATCGGTCTGGGCGATATGGGCTCGGGCCTTGCAAAGAACCTTTCGGCAAACGGGTTTGAGGTTGCGGGCTTTGATTTGTTGCCGCATCGCATGACCGCTTTCGAAGGCATGGGGGGCAGGCCAGCCTCCAACGCGGCAGATGTTGGGGACGGGGCGGACGCGGTGTTCATCATGGTGATGCACGGCGATCAGGTGAAAGACGTTCTTTTTGGAGCGAACGGTCTGACCTCGACCATGAAAGGCGGTGGCGCCGTGATCCTGTCAGCGACCATCAAACCGAGGGAGGCGCGCGAGATAGGGGACATGCTGGAAGGCACGGGGTTGCATCTGATCGACACGCCGGTCTCAGGCGGCTTTCCGGGGGCACAAAGCGGCACGCTCACCATGATGGCCGCGGCACCCGAGGACGTGCTCGACAGGTTTGCACCGGTGATGGAGGCGGTGTCCGCCAATATCCATCGGGTCGGGACCAAACCCGGCGACGGTCAGACCGTGAAGGCGTGCTTGCAGTCGCTGATCGGCGCGCAGTTTTCTGCCACGTTCGAGGCGGCGGCCTTGGCGGCCAAGGCAGGCGTGCCGGGGCAGGTGATTTTGGATGTATTCTCAACGTCTTCTGCCGGCTGCGGGGTGGTGAACAACGCGCTGGAGAAGATCATCGATCGCCAGTTCGAAGGCACCGGCAGTCACATCAACACGATGCACAAGGACCTGACGATCTCCATGGGGTTGGGAGAGGAGCTTGGCGTGCCTTTGCACACGGCAGCGGCGGCGATGCAGGTGTTTCATGCCGGTAAGACAAAGTACCCGGACGGTGACAACTGGGTTTGCACGCGGGTGATTGAAGAGATCGTGGGCGCGGAACTCCATCGGGTGGCGGCGAAGTCACGCTGAGGATTTGCGTATTTTTAAAGAGATGAAGAGGAGGGCGCGCCGATGAAACTCGGGGTGATCTGCGATGGCATCAGCCGCGATTTGGCGCATGTCTTGGACGTTATGGATGAATTCGGCCTGACCCATGCGGAGTTGCAGTTCGTTGGCGAGAAGGAGGTGGGCGATCATTCGGCGTCCGAGATTGCTGAGATCGATGCCTTGCTGCGGGACCGGGGCAAGCCGGTGTCCTGTCTCAGCCGCCATGTGTTTGCAGGGCTGACCACGGCGAATGTGCCCGGCGACGCGGCGCATAGTGCCCACATGGACGCGTTGAAGCGCGTGATCGAGATGGCGCATATCGTTGGCGCGCCCTTGGTGCGCGTCATGACCAACAAGAAAGAACAGATCCTCTGGGGGCACGGCGGGGCCGAGACATGGAACGTGGCGCATGGGGCGTGGGACAAGACCTTGCCGCTCATCGCGCCCGCCGTTGATCTGGCACGGACCGAAGGCGTGACGCTGGTGGTCGAGACCGGGAATGGCACGATGGTGAACTCGAACTACACGGCGCGGAAGCTGATTGACGATCTGGATGCGAAGGACGTGCTGAAAGTGCTCTGGGATCCGGCCAACAATTGTTGGTGCCATGAGCGCGCCTATCCGGACGGGTATGACGCGGTGAGGGACGGGTATCTCGGTCATATCCACATCAAGGATGTGCAGGTGGATACGCCGCGCGCCACGCTGACCGTGAAACGGATGGGCGAAGGGCAGTTGGCCGACCAGTTCCAACCCATGGCCGACGCGCTGCGCTCGGATGAGTATGACGGGGTCATCTCGTTTGAGAGCGTCTACCATCCGGGAAATGGGGATTTCGAAGCCGGGTTCAGGGCCTGTATTGATCGCTTCAAAGCGCATTTCGGGGGGCCGCCGTCACAAATCTGAGATGGGAATCGCCTAGCTGGTGTCGCAACTGGAAAAGGGGTGACCCCATGGCTGAGATCTCTCCCATGCGCTTCGTGCTGTCCGTTTTGTTCGGGCGGAAGAAGCCGGTTCAGACGCCGGAGTGGCTAAGCGCCTGAGCGCATGACGCGGCGCATGACGAGCGGCGTCAGGTACATCGGGATCTGATAGCACCCGATGAAAAGAAGCAGTTCGTCCACGATGTCGGGGGGCAGGGCGACCAGAAACAGCGCGATGTTGCGGTTGCCGGTCACGATTGCGACCCCGGCGTTCTTTTTGGCCATGAAGGCATAGGCGTTAAGCTGCAGTCCGAAGTTCAGGACGAGCGCGAAGGCCAGCCAGAGGAAAAGCTCGCACGGCGTTTCGCGAAGCGCAGGTCCCATGGCGGACATCAGGCCGATGACCAGGACGGCCAGCAACACCGCCGCAATCCCGTCGAGCGCATCGCGGTTGCCATCGGAGAGCGAGCGGTCGCGTCGGAGCAGGAAGGCCGCCCCGACGGCGAGGACGATCACGCCAAGAAGGCGCGCGGCGCTGAGGAGCACCTCGCTGACCGTGGAAATCGCAGGAATTGCCCAGAGCACCGGGATCACGGTCAGCGGGAAGAGGGCCGTTCCGACCAGCAGCAGCTGCATGGCACGACCAGGGTCCTTACCCATGAGGATCGCGAAGTTCGGTGCGCCGGTAACCGATGGCGCGGCCAGGACAAGAACAAAGGCGAGCGCTGGCATGAGATGCAGCATGCCCGCGATGGTCAGTGCGCCGATGGCGAAGAGCGGTGCCCCCAGTTGCAGCACGAGGATGTGCAGCGCCGTGTGGCGCAGGTCTGTGAGTGAGCCAAAGACCGCTCGGGGTCCAATGCGGTAGGCGCTGATGAAAAGCAGCGCCGCGATGAAATGCGGCAGCCAATCCCGTAAGGCCACGGCCACGCCGGGCAGAGCAAACCCGGCGATCAGCCCGGCGACGAGGCTCCACCGGCCGTGTCGACCGATGAAGCCGAGACTTTGGATCATCCCGGACCTTGCCGGATGTTGTCCGGCAACCAGGTCGCCAGTTCCGGGAACCAGATCAGGACGAAAACCATCAGGACCATGATCAGGAACATCGGCAGCGCAGCTTTCGCGATGTAGCCCATTTCGTGATTGGTCATGCCCTGGAGAACGAAAAGGTTGAAGCCGATCGGCGGCGTGATCTGGGCCATTTCGACGACGACAACCACGAAAATGCCAAACCAGATCATGTCGATGCCCGCTTCGCGCACCATCGGCTCGACCACGGCCATGGTCAGGACCACCGAGGAGATGCCGTCAAGGAACATGCCGAGGATGATGTAGAAGACGAGGAGCACCATCAGCAACTCGAACCGGGTCAGTTCCAGTGTGGCGATGCCATCAGCCAGCGCGCGCGGCAAACCGGTGAAGCCCATGGCGAGCGAGAGGAACGCAGCGCCTGCGAGGATCAGCGCGATCATGGCGGAGGTCTTGGTGGCGCCGATCAGGCTTTCGCTGAAGCTCTTCCAATTGAGAGAACCTTGACCGAGCGCCAAGAGCAGGGCACCGATCACGCCGAAGGCGGCGGCCTCCGTCGCGGTGGCATAGCCGCCATACATCGAGCCGATGACGACGAAGATCAGGATGAAAACCGGGATCAGGAAGCGCGAGTTTTTGACCTTTTCAGCAAGGCTCATCATCGGGTCGGCAATGGGCGCCCAGTTCTTCGAGATCGCGGCGTAAGAGGCGACGTAGATCATAAACATGGAGGCCAGGACGAGGCCCGGCAGGATGCCTGCGAAGAAGAGCTTGGTGATCGAGAGGTTCAGTGTAACGCCGAAAACGATCAGGACCAGCGAGGGCGGGATCATCAGGCCGAGCGTCGCCGCCCCTGCAAGCGATCCGATGACGAGGTGCTCGGGGTAGTTGCGCTTCTTCAGTTCCGGGATCGACATTTTGCCAACCGTGGTCAGTGTGGCCGCGGAGGAGCCGGAGACGGCAGCGAAGACGGTGCAGCCGACAATGTTGGTGTGGACGAGACCGCCGGGCAGGCGCGCCATCCAGGGCGACAGGCCCCGGAACATGTCTTCCGAGAGACGCGTGCGATAGAGGATTTCCCCCATCCAGATGAACATCGGCAGCGCGGTGAGTGTCCAGCTTGAGGAGGCCGCCCAGATCGTCGTGGCCATGCGGTCACCCGTGGGGCCGCTGGCAAAGAGTTCGAGTGCGAACATGGCCACGCCCATCAGCGCGAGGCCGACCCAGACCCCTGTGCCCAGAAGTGTGAAGAGCACGAAGAGGAAGACGATGATGATGTATAGCTCGTTCATTCTGCGCTCGCCTCCCGCACGATCCGGTGGTTTCCGCTGACGATCAGCGAGACCAGGTTGTCGGTCAGTGCGATGGCGAGCACGATTGCGCCGAAGAACATCGGGCTTTGGGCGATCCACATCGGCGTCGCGTCCTGACCCTGACTCACGTCGTTGAATTTGATGGCAAATCCGAGCATCCGGTAAATGTAGTAGACGACGTACCAGCCGACGGCAGTGGCAATGCCGAAACACCAGATGTTCAACCACTTCTGGCCTGTCGGGCCAAGGGCGTTGAGCAGGAGCGACACCCGGATATGGGTGCCGGAATTGAGGGCTCCAGCAAAGGCAAGGAACGAGGCGGACGCCATGGCATAGCCCGCGTAATCGGGCGCGCCGGGAAAGACCTCACCGGTCCAGCGGGCCAGCATCTGCGCCACGATCAGCGCGAGGATCGCGATCATGCAGAGTGCGGCGGCGAGGGTGGAGAGGCGATAGAGCCCATCAAGAAACTGTCGAAGGAGGTGCATGTTGATTGACCTTGCACGCGGGGCTCCGCCCCGCACCCCGGGATATTTTGAAACAGGCGAAGGACAATTTGAGCTAAATTGTCTGGGCTTGGGAGAGGGGGCGGTGCGGTCACCGCCCCCGGTGCAATTACTGCGAGGCTTTGAAAGCGTCGACGATGGCCGCGCCATCGTCACCCGCCGCATCGAGCCATTCTGATGTCATGGTCTCACCCACGGCCTTGAGACCTTCGACCATCGCGTCGGAGGCTTTCTCGACCGTCATGCCGCCTTCGCGGAGACCATCGAGGGTGAAGTTCGTGTAGGCGATGGAGGCTTCGAGCCCTTCGGCTTCTGCCGTGGCAGCGCAATCGGTGAAGACCTGCTGGGTGGCCTCATCAAGACCGTTCCAGGCATCAGAGTTCACCATCACGTAGTTGCGCGGCAACCAGGCGTCGACTTCGTAGAAATAGCCGAGCGACTCCCACACCTTCCGGTCATACCCTGTGGCACCGGAGGAGATCATCGCATCCGCCACGCCGGTGGCAAATGCCTGGCTGATCTCGGCAGCTTCGATGGTGACCGGCAGCATGCCGGTGAGTTCGGCCAGGCGCGACGTGGCGTTGTTGTAAGACCGGAACTTGATGCCTTCCATTTCGTCAACGGACGTCACCGCATCGCGGAAGTAGAGACCCTGCGGCGGCCAAGGCACGGCATAGAGCAGCGTCAGGTTCTGATCGGCGAGCACCTCTTCGATCTTGGGCTTGGCGGCCTCATAGAGCTTGCCCGAGTCTTCGAACGAAGTGGCAAGAAACGGCACGCTGTCGAACCCGAAGAGGGCATTTTCGTTTTGGTGGCCGGAGAGCAGACGCTCGCCGATATTCACCTGGCCGGTCTGCACAGCGCGTTTGATATCCGCACCTTTGAAGAGCGAGCCGGACGGGTGGGTCACGATCTCGATGGCGCCTTCCGTGCCGGAGGTCACGCATTCGCCGAACTTGGCGGCGTTTTCCGAGTGGAAGTTCGTGGCCGAGTAGGCCAGCGGCATATCCCAGGTTTCCGCGAACACCGGCAAGCCGGCGGTTGTGGCGATGGCGGCAGAGGCCATCAGGGTTGCGAGTGTCTTCATGTCTTTCTCCCGGTTGGTTTTTTATGAAGCGAAGCGTGCGGGGGAATACACCCCGAGGTCAAGGTTTGGCTGGCGTCCGGAGATCATCTGGGCCAGCAATCGTCCAGTTTTTGGTCCGGAGGTCAGGCCGATGTGATGATGTCCGAACGCGGTATAGGCACCGTGTGTACCGGGGACGTCTCCGATCACGGGGATTGAGTCCGCCGGGGCCGGGCGGTGCCCCATCCATTCGGTTTCACGTTCCCAGGTCAGGCCGGGCATGGCGGCCTTTGCCGCGCGGCGCAGCAAGTCGAACGGGGCCTTGGAGGGTGGTGCCTCCAGCCCGCCCAATTCGACAATGCCGGCCAGGCGCAGCCGGCCTTCCATCGGTGTGGCAACAAATTTTGCGGAGGCAATCATGACCGGGGTGCTTGGCATCAGGGAAGGCTCCCAAAGCTCAATGTGGTAGCCACGTTCGCTTTCGAGCGGCACGTTCAAGCCCAGCTCGCGCGCGAGCGGAGTGGAATACGCGCCCGTAGCCAGCACGGCTGCATCGCAGGCGAGGGTTTGATCGCCGAGGCGCAGCGCCTTGAGTGTGCCCCCCTCCCGTTCGAAACCGGTCACTGTGCCGATGACGACGTCGCCGCCTTCGTCTTCGACATGGGCCGCGAGGGCTTTGACGTATTTTCCCGGATCGGAGATCCGCCCGTGATCGGTCATTCGCACACCGAAGGACTGATCGGGCGAATAGATGCGGTCAAAGGCACGCAGCGCCGGGCCTTCGAGTTCTTCCCATGTCACGCCATGGGCCTTGCGGATGTCCCAGGCCAGCGCGTCGCCTTCGAAGGCCGCGCGGTCTTTGTAAAGGTAAAGGTAGTCCGAGGGCACGATCCACTTTTCAGCCGGTGTGCCCTGCGCGAGGGCGCGATGTTCTTCCAGGCTGTCGCTGACCACGCCATTGATAGCGGCAGAGATACGACGGGTGTCGGCCTCATTGGCAACCGACAGGTATTGGCGCAGCCATGGGATCAGCTTTGGAAGATAGCCCCACTTCAGGAACAAAGGCTGGTCAGCGTCCATGAGCATCCGAGGAGCCTTCTTCAACAAACCCGGACCTGTCACAGGCACCATGGCGCAGGTGGCCAGCACACCGCCGTTGCCGTGGCTCGCGCCTTCACCGGGGCCGAGCCGGTCGATCAATGTCACCTTGTGCCCGTCGCGTTGCAGCCAGATTGCGATTGAGACGCCGACAATCCCGGCACCGATAATCGCCACATGGCGGGGAGCGGGGGCAGGGGCCGTCATGGGCAAAACTGATGCATGGGCGAATCCATGGCTTTAACGGTGACAGAGAAATTAAAAACGTCAACAAAATGTTGACAAAATGTCATAGAGGCCGTTCTTTCATGCCCATGAAACAGACAAAACTCGGGCCCGTCGTGTCTTCTGCCCATTTGGCAGACGGTAGCTTTCCGGAAATTTCGGAGCTTGAATTCGGTTTGATCATTGCCAGCAACGCGTTCAACCGATGGGTGGTGCAGGCGATGACAGCGGCCGGGCATCCCGAACTTTCGGCGTTGGAGGTGCTTGTTCTGCATACGGTGCGCCACAAGGACCGGCCTAAAACGTTGGCCGGTGTGTGTTTGGTCCTGAACGTCGAAGACACGCATCTGGTCAACTATGCCGTCAAGAAGCTGACGCGGGCCGGGCTGGTTGCCACGGGACGGCGCGGCAAGGAGAAGACCGTGGAAGCGACTGCCTCGGGTCGGACGGCGTGTGAGGCGTATCGCGACATCCGCGAACAGCTTTTGCTGGAAGCGGTGA
The DNA here is from genome assembly GCA_038532095.1 of Pseudomonadota bacterium. GTDB lineage: Bacteria > Pseudomonadota > Alphaproteobacteria > Rhodobacterales > Rhodobacteraceae > JAJDOD01. Next base: position 4,851 of record JBCBBB010000021.1, on the reverse strand, counting down.
CGGAGCGCGGTCTTGACCCGGCGACGGTAAGTCAGGTGGCGGGTTTGCTGCGTATGATGTCCGGGCAGTACGACCAAGCGGCGCGTGCGGCGACGGTGTTGTAGAGCTCTCATCTGACCACGTACCGGTTCAGCTTGTCTCGGTCAGGGCTGCGCCCCAGGCCGGGCGCACTGGGGACGAGAATGCATCCGTCCGCATAGTCGATTGGGTCTTCGAGAATGTCCTCCGCCAGGTAGTACTTCGCCTGATAGAATTCGCAGCCCAGAGTGATGTCTGGCGTTGCGGCGATCATGTGAGCTCCGGCCAGATGCGCGATCCCCGCTTCGAACATGTCTCCACCGTAAGTGAGGAGGCCATTCCGTGCGGCTGTTCTTGCGACCTCTTGCGCGCGGGTGAGCCCGCCGCTTTTCATGATTTTCACCGAGACCCCGTCACAGATTCCCTCGCGCACGGCGCGCGTCATATCCTCAGGTCCAAAGATACTTTCATCAGCGAGGAGCGGTACATCGATGGCCGATCGCAGACGTGCCATGACATCATAATGATGCGCACGGACGGGTTGTTCGATGAAGTCGGGCTTGAAACCTGCGACATCCGTTACTCGGTGCAACGCCTCATCGATCTCAAGGCCCTGATTGTAGTCCACACGTACGTGGAACTCCGAATAGTCTTGGGCAAGGGCTTCGAGACGCATGATGTCAAAGGCGTGGTCCTTGAACCCGGTCTTCAGTTTCACAATCCGCACACCATCCTCACGCAACCGGTCGAGCAAGGCGCGATCCACATCCCAGTCCGGATTGGCCAGGGAGACCGACAAGGGCAGGGCCACGGAGTTCGATCCGAACTCCGTTCCGGTTTCCGTGTCGGAAACCGCGCCGCCGAGCAGGTCGTAGACGGGAACACCCAACACACGGCCTGTCACATCGAGCAGCGCTGTCTCCAAAGCCGCCTTGGCTTCGCTGCAATGCGCCACGGCACGATCTGCATCCCGCAAGATCGCGGCCCTGTCCGACAAGGCGCGTCCAACCACATGCGGTTTGATATAGCGGTCCAAGGCCGCAAGGCTGGCTTCCGGCGATCCGGTAAACACCGCCCAGGGGGAGGCTTCTCCCCAACCCGTCGTGCCGTCTTCCACAGTCAAGGCCAGCACGACAATCTCACAGGCTCCGCTGACGCGTCCTATGCCATGGTCCCGGGTCGATGTCACCGGCAAAGCCAGGTGCCAGGTCTCATACCCGGTGATCTTTTGCTGCAATGCGTTCATCAGCCGTCCCCGTCATTCGTATCTTGGAAAGCAGGGGCGGCTGGGTCAATACTCCGTCCGAACAGGAGCACGATATGAAGGCACAGGGCGGCAAGGCCATTTACGGCGCCAGCGTTGGCATACTGATGCTGGACGCCACGTTTCCCCGCATTCCCGGTGACATGGGGAATGCCACCACATGGCCGTTCCCCGTGCATTACAAGATCGTGCGCGGCGCATCGCCTGATCTGGTCGTGCGCCAGGGCGCGTCCGGTTTGTTGCCGCTTTTCATCGACGCTGCCAAGGAGCTTGTCGCCGATGGAGTCGACGGAATCACCACCAATTGCGGGTTCCTCTCTCTGATACAGGCGGAGTTGCAGGCGGCGGTGCCCGTGCCGGTGGCGACATCCTCTTTGATGCAGGTGCGTATGGTCAATGCGGTGCTTCCACCAAGCAAGAGGGCGGGCATCCTGACGATCAATGCCAGCAGTTTGTCGGAGGCGCATTTGTCAGCGGCAGAGGTACCCCGGGGCACGCCGATTGGAACAACGGAGGGCGGCGCAGAGTTCACGCGCGCCATTCTTGGCAATGAACCCGAACTGGATGTGGCAGCAGCGCGGTCCGACAATGTCGCGGCCGCCAAACGCCTTCTCTCCGACAACCCGGACCTGGGGGCCATTGTGTTGGAGTGCACGAACATGGTTCCCTATGCCGCCGACATTCGGACGGTTACGGGGCTGCCGGTGTTTTCCATCGAGAGCTTTGTGACCTGGTTCCAGTCCGGTTTGTCGCCGCGCCGCTTCCCCGACCCCTAACAGAAGGATCGTGCACGATGCCCGGCCCAAGCCCGCGCCTTCCAAGAGCTGTTCTGATCCGATCCCTGAAAGTCAGCGCAGTGGTGGGCACCCTACTGAACATGATCAACCAGCCCGAAGCACTGTTCGGGGATCAACCGCTGATCCTCTGGAAGGTGCTTCTCACCTATATGGTGCCGTTCCTTGTCGCGACCTATGGCGCGATGACCGCGCTCGCCACCCATAATCGCGAGGCACATAGAGAGAGGTGATCTAGGAGGGTTGCCGCTCTGCCCAGCCTGCGAAAACCTTCTCAAGCGCGACCACCACGTAGTAGAGCACAATCCCAAGAAACGCCAAGGCGATCAGAACCGCGAACATCAGCGGGTAATCCGAATTGGTCTTGCCGCTGTCGAACAACGCGCCCAGCCCGCGCCCGTGCGGGGACACGATCTCCATCAGGTTGGTGCCGATAAAGGCGAGGGTGACCGCCACTTTCAGCGCGCCGAAGAACTCGGGCAATGTCTTTGGCAGGGCGATCTTCCAAAAGATCGTGGCCTGAGACGCGCCGAGCGAGCGCAGGATGTCGCGATATTCCGGCTCCAGCGTCGAAAGGCCGATGGAAACCGAGACGGCAATGGGAAAAAAGCTGATCATGAAGGCAATCAGCACCGTGTTGAAATCATGCGCGCCCACGAACATCAGGGCCACGATGGGCACCACAGTGGCCTTCGGGATCGCATTGAACCCAACCAGCAGAGGGTAAAGCGCGTCCCGCATGGTCCGCGAAAACCCCATGATCATGCCGAGTGCGACACCAACGATGATCGCAAGCAACAACCCGAGGACCGTGCGCCAAAGTGTCTGCCAACTCATCACGACGAACAGGTCCCAGAACCGGATGTAGGACGCGGGCAAGTCGGATGGCGAGGCCATCACGTAGTTCGGCCAGCCATTGGCCCAGACCAGAAGCTCCCAGAAGACAAGAAAAACAATGCACGCAATCAGGGGAACAGCGACCTTACGCAGCATCGCTCGCCTCCGGCGCGCGCCCTTGCGCAATCTCGATCTGGTGCCGCAGCGTGTTCAGCATCTCTGCCGCCTTCGGCGTATAGAGGTGATCGATGATCCTCGGCCCTTCGAAATCAACATCCAGCACAAACTGCGTGCGGGCCGGGCGACCGGAAAGAACGATCACCTGATCGGCCAGGAAAATACTCTCACGCAAGTCATGCGTGATCAGCACGCCGGTGAACGGTTCTTCCGCCTTCAGCGCATGCATGATCTGCCACAGGTCTTCGCGCGTGAATGCATCGAGCGCGCCAAACGGTTCGTCCAGGATCAGGACCTCAGGCTGATGAATAAGCGCCCGGCAAAGCGACGCCCGCTGCCGCATGCCGCCCGATAGCTCGGACGGGCGCTTGTCTTCAAACCCTTTCAGACCAACAAGCTCCAACAGATGCCTGGCCCGTGCCTCGCCCTCGGCCTTGGAAAGCTTGGTCGGCACAATCTCAAGCGGAAGCAGAACGTTTTTCAGAATAGATCGCCATTCTAGCAACACCGGGTTCTGGAAGGCCATGCCCACCGTCGAACGCGGAGAGGTCACGCGTGAGCCATGAAGCCAGACCTCGCCTTCGTCAGGTTTCATCAAACCTGCCACAAGACGCGTCAGCGTCGACTTTCCGCAGCCCGACGGCCCGACGACAGCGACGAACCCGCCTTTGGGCACGGAAACATCAAGTCCGTCCAGCACCGGCAATGGCCCGCTGGCCGTCTGATAGGCATGCCGAACGGCTTTGATATCGATCAGCGCTTCCGACATGGCACGTCCTGTTTCCATTGACCTGAAAATATCCTGGAGGGGGTCTGGGGGAGGCAACGCCTCCCCCAGTGGATCGCCGCCGTCAGGCGGCGAAACTCAGTTCAGCGAAAACCCACCCTCGGGCAGGTAGGCGTCGGTGAAGTACAAAGACGCATCCGGCTCGCCCTGGAACTCGTAGGTTTGTCCAAGCTGCGCAATCGCGGCTTCCATACGAGCGCTGTCGATGCCGCCCATGCCGTTGGCCTTGACGAAATCGGTGACAACGTTCTGGTCAATGGCCATCTGCAAACGTTCCTGTTCCAACGCCTTGTCAGCAGCCGGGTTCCGTTGCACGAGGCTTTCGATCCCGGCGGCGGGGTCTGCAATCACGTCCATCCAGCCTTTGGCCACCGCGCGCAGGAACGCCTCAACGGTGTCGCCGTTCTCGGCAGCCCATTCGGTGTTGACGAGAATGGCATTGCCGTAAAGCTGCAACCCGTGATCGGCCATCAGGATGTTCGAGATGTCATCTGCCTCAACGCCCAGGCGCTTCAGGTTGACGACGGACGAAAACGAAAAGCCGGTGATTGCGGCCACGTTGCCCTCAGCCAGCATCGGCTCGCGCGTCGGGAAGCCAACGGGCTCGACCGTGACAGTGCTCGCATCAATACCGGTTTCACCCACGAACACCGGCCATTGCGCCCAGGCCCCATCCGGCGGCGGTGCACCAAGGATTTTCCCTTCAAGGTCCTTTGGATCTGAGACGCCAAGCGATTTGCGGCCCACAATGGCAAAGGGCGGTTTGTCATAGACCATCATCACCGCGGTGACGGGCGCGCCCGGGTTCTGATCGAGAAACTTGATGACCGAATTGATGTCACCAAAACCGATCGGAAACGCGCCGGTGGCAATCTTCGGGATTGTTTGCACCGAGCCCGAGCCTGCTTCGATCGTCACCTCCAGACCTTCGGCTTCGAAGTGACCATTGTCGATGGCGGCGAAATAGGGTGCGG
>JBCBBB010000020.1:0-30437 GCA_038532095.1 Pseudomonadota bacterium | reverse complement strand
CCAAAACAACAGTACAGAACCAACGGGAGTCCTTGGTGAGATTCAGTTGGCTGCCCACCCATCGACTCACTTCTTCCGAAAGAGGGCGACGCTAAAAGTCACTTGGCTCGGAACCCAAACGGCGGAGGAGCTTAAAGGACTTTATTTGGGAACGCTGACCCAAGGGCTTTTTCACGTTGCTGCCGTCGAGTTGGCTGCGGCACTTTCTTGGGCGTTTCGGAGCAAGTTGAAGAAGACTGATGACTTTGACGCAGATGCTTGTGTGAAGTGGGTACAAGGCGCAGCGAATGCCAAGTTCGACAGCGATCCGCAGCTTAGAGAAATTTTAGGAGAGCGCACACGACAAAAGCTAACGCGGCATCGCAAGGCAAAGCTGGATCAGGAGATCGACATTGATTGGAACAGGTTCGATCCGAATGCGTCCTATACTCTTGGCGAGGCATTTCTTTGGTCTGAGGCCGACGAGCGCTCGCCTCATGGGAGCGCTGTCGGCAGCGAAATTTTGAGAAACTGGAGCGCCTATCGAGACGTCAATATTGAGCGCGCTTATAAGCAGACGGGCTTGCCTGACTGGTCCCCGGACGGGAGTGCGGCAGAGCGCGAAAACGCAGTACGTGCATACTTGGGCATAGCGATCGGGCATGTGAAGCACTCTGCGCGTTGTCCCCGCGATATCGCGCAGAAGACACTGGACGTGATAGAAAAAGAACGCAAAAGCCCTGGCTCTGTTTGGGAACGAGGTTACAAAGGCATGAAAGTCAGTGCCTTGGAACGATACATCCCTATCCTCGAATCATTCGCCCAAGACGATAGCGAAGACTGATCCAAGGACGTTGGATTGAAAAAAGCCAGAAGATACCTCGTCCTCCGCAATCCCGGTTCCGGACCGCCCGCACTGGCGGGGCCACCCAACGATTTTGCGACCCTCGAAGAAGCCAATGCACGCATCGCTGAAATCGAAGCGTCTCACCGGAAGGCACATCATACATTTCTTGATGTATTGCCCTACGATGGAGATCGAGAGGACGCTTTGCGGGCAGCGGGCGTCCTGTACTAAGACGGAGAGAAGACCATGGCAGCTACACCGCCCATCTGTGACTTCGACTGGCCTGCGCCCAGGTTCAGCCTGCCGGCCACCGACGGGAAGACGTACAGTTTTGACGACATTGCCGGGCCAAAGGGCACGCTTGTCATGTTCATCTGCAACCACTGCCCGTATGTGCTGGCGATCCTCGACAAGATCATCCGCGATGCGCGTGATCTTCAGGCGCTGGGGGTTGGAGTGGCTGCAATTTGCTCCAACGATGCGACCACGCATCCGGCCGACAGTTTTGAGAACATGGTGAAAATGGCGGAGAGCCGGGGCTTCCCGTTCCCTTACCTTCATGATGAGGATCAGACCGTGGCGCGTGCATATGATGCGGTGTGCACGCCGGATTTCTTCGGGTTCAACGCAACAAGCGGGCTTCAGTACCGCGGACGGTTGGATGCATCCCGCGCGGCCCCGGTCGCCGAGGAGTTGCCGCGCGATTTATTCGATGCCATGCGCGATGTGGCGGCGACGGGCCGGGGTCCGGCGGAGCAGGTTGCCTCCATGGGGTGCTCCATCAAGTGGCGGCATCACTGACCACGAAGACCGGTTTTTACCGAATCGGTTTGGCACTTTCCGGGATGAATTGAGCAACCCAGACGCGTGGTTCGATCTTTGCCACAATCGAGGGCGCGCGGATCCGAGTGTTGCTTGATACTCCTGCAACAATCCGTGATGTGACCCCAAATCGCCAACATTCCGGTACGGAGCCAATGATTATTGACGGATTGTGGATAACTCCTGTGCCTCTCGACAGGGACAATTCGGCCAATCGCGCGCGATAAAGCACCAAAACAATCATAAATGTCGAAGACCTGCGCGTCGCGTTTGACTCTTGGGAAGCAAGTTTGCCACACTTTTGCCATAAATTGCCTGGGGGTAAGGGTACTAGTTATGACATTGCCGCGTTTAACGCTTCTGCCGCAGCCGGTGCGGTCAGAGGTGTCGGCTACGACTGTCGTTCTGCCGGAACCGGATCAGCCGCCGGTTGAGGTGGTTTCTGTTGCGCGCATGGTGCAAGGCGGCCGTTGGCGGACCGAAGCCATGCGAAGCTACGATAGGCCGGTTCTCATCTGGTTCACGCGAGGTCAGGGTCGCCTGACAGTAGCGGGCCGCAATACGGGGTATGGGCCCCACAATCTTTTGTTCCTGCCAAAGCAGACAATGCATGGTTTCACCACAATGGGTCCGGTTCTGGGGTCCGTCGTGTTTCTGCCTGATGAACCAAGTCTGGACTGGCCTGCCGAGCCAATGCATCTACGCATTCACGAGGCTCAGCAACAGCGTGAGCTGACGGGTCTTATCGAGGCCATGCAGCGGGAAACAACGGTAAGCGAAGAGCATGCCAATCGCGCACTCACGTATCATGCCGGGTTGCTGTCCGTCTGGCTTGCGCGGATCGGCGACATCTATGCGAGCCTTCCGAACACAGGGTCAGCCACCCGGCTTGACACAGCCGCCCACCGGCTGGCTGAAGCGTTCACGGCGTTGGTCGAGCGGGATTTTCGCAACCCGGCCGGGGTACAGCATTACGCCGGTCTTCTTGGTGTCACACCCACACATCTCAGCCGTGTTTGTCGGAAAGTCGCGGGGCGCCCTGCGTTGGACATTCTGACGGATCGACGCCATTTCGAGGCGCGTCGCCTGCTGCGGGACACGAACATTCAGATTGCCGAAGTTGCCCGGAAATGCGGGTTCACTTCCGCTGCCTATTTCACCCGGGCGTTCCGGGCGCGCAGTGGTCAAAGCCCGTCTGAGTTTCGCAATGGCGTCTGACTTCTAGGCGCGGGTGTCGTTTTTGTGTGAAGTCTGTGTCGCATTTGTTATACCTTTTGCCGGAAGCAAACGTTGACGTTGCAGAAATCCCGTGACGAAATAGCGACAGGGATTGGTGAACTGCCACAAGAAAGCGCGCAACAAGCGCCATAACATACGTGTCACAGGGAGTTGAGGACATGCAAAACCAAACACCGTCGCGGGTACATCCGGCGGCAAAGATGCACGCCGAAGAATACGCGGATGGCAAAATCAGCCGACGTGAGTTTCTGACCCGCGCCACTGCTTTGGGTGTTACGACCGCAGCTGCCTATGGCATGATTGGAGCGTCTCCGGTTAAGGCGGCGGGCCATGCGCAGGCAGGCGGCACGTTGCGCCACCAGATGGAAGTGCGCGGTCTGAAAGAGCCTCGCGTGTATGACTGGCCTCAAATCGCCAACCTGATGCGCGGCAACTTTGAGTATCTTGTTGAATACAACAATGATGGCTCGGTCCGTGGCATGCTGGTCGAAAGCTGGGATGTCAGCGACGACGCAAAGACCATTACTCTGAACGTGCGCAAGGGCGTGATGTGGGATGATGGCTCGGAACTGACAGCGGAAGATGTTGCCCGCAACATCGAAGGCTGGTGCGAGAAGGATGTTGAGGGCAACTCGATGGCTGGCCGCATGGCCACGCTGATTGATCCTGACACCAACAAGGCAATCGACGGCGCGATCGAAGTGGTGGACAGCCATACGGTACGCCTGAACCTGCCAGCGCCGGACATCACGATTATTGTCGGCATGGCCGACTATCCGGCGGCGATCATTCCGGCAAACTTCAATGCTGATGATGTCATGAGCTCGATGGGCACCGGGCCGTTCAAGCTCGTCGAGCTGGAAGTTGGCGTCAAAGCCCGTCTCGAGCGCAAGCCGGACCACACATGGTGGGGCACCGAGGTCTACGGCGGCCCGTATCTCGACGCCATCGAATACATCGACTACGGCACCGATCCGGCGGCATGGCTTGCGGCAATCGAGGCCGAAGAGGTGGACGTGCTCTACGAATCGGTGGGTGAATTCATTGATGTCTTCGACAGCCTCGACCTTGAGAAGGCCGAAGTTGTCACCGGCGCCACAGTTGTCATCCGGACCAACCAGTTGGCCGAGATGGACGGTGCCACGCCTTATGCCGACAAGCGCGTGCGCCAGGCGTTTGCCATGGCCGTGAACAACGAAGTCGTTCTCGAACTTGGCTATGGCAACCGCGGTGTTGTCGCGGAGAACCATCACGTGGCTCCGGTACACCCGGAATATGCCGAACTGCCCGCCCCGGAATACAACCCGGAGAAGGCACTCGAACTGATGACCGAAGCCGGTTACGCCGACATGGAGCACGAACTGATCTCCATCGACGATGATTGGCGGAAGAACTCGACCGACGCGGCGGCAGCGATGATGCGGGACGCAGGTCTCAACATCAAACGCACGATCCTGCCCGGCAGCACCTTCTGGAATGACTGGGCGAAATACCCGTTCAGCTCCACAAGCTGGAACCACCGTCCACTCGGTGTTCAGATCCTTGCCCTCGCCTACCGCTCGGGCGAGGCCTGGAACGAGGCTGCCTATTCGAACCCCGAATTCGACTCGCTTCTCGGCGACGCGCTGGCCGTTGCCGATGCGGATGCACGCCGTGAGATCATGGCCAAACTTCAGATGATCATGCAGGAAGACGGCGTGATCATTCAGCCTTACTGGCGGTCGCTCTATAACCACGCGCGCCCGGGCCAGGTGGGCACGGGGATCCATATCTCCTACGAGCACCATCACTATAAATTCGGCTTCGCAGCCTGAACCAAGTCAGACGAACGGGCCGCTCCACCTAGGGGCGGCCCTTTTCGCAACCAGGGCACAGGGCGCGACGAACGCGTCCGAGATGGGAAAATAGCATGGGTCTTTTCATTCTCAGACGCGTAGGTGTGATGATCCTCACCGCGCTCTGCCTGACGTTCATTGTTTTCTTTCTGACCAATCTCTACCCCAACCTTGAGAAGCTCGCGAAGACGCAGGGCAACATGCGGATGACCGACGAACAGGTCGAAAGCTGGCTCAGTGAGCGCGGTTACCTCGATCCGTTGCCGGTCAAGTATGGGCGATGGCTGGGCGTTCTGCCGGGATGGACCTTTGAGGACCCCGAGGATGGCAAGATCACCGGGCGTTGCATCGAACCCGGCATGGAACCCGCAGATGTCCCACGGTTCTGCGGCATCCTGCAAGGGGACTGGGGCGAATCCACCGTGTTCAAAGCCGAAGTGGGGGAGGTCACGGCCAACCGCCTTGCCCTGACCGGCAAGCTGATGTTCTGGGTAATGGTCCTGATGGTGCCCTCTGCGCTGTTGATCGGTGTGCTCGCAGGCATGCGCGAGGGATCCAAGCTTGATCGATCGCTATCCACCTTTTCCATCGCGTCTACCGCAACACCTGAATACGTCTCCGGCGTGATCTTCATCACGCTTCTCGCCTCGTCGGCGGGTGTGAAATGGTTCAAGGGCACGGCGACATCGGCCGCCGAGAACGCCACGTTCGAGAACTTCTTCCTGCCCGTCCTCACCATCGCGCTTTACGGCATGGGCTACATCGCCCGTATGACGCGCGCCTCCATGACCGAGGTGATGACGGCCCAATACATCCGGACTGCCCGTCTCAAGGGCGTCAGCTTCCGCAACATCGTTCTCAAGCACGCCTTGCGGAATGCGCTGATCGCACCCTTCACCGTCATCATGCTCCAGTTCCCATGGCTGCTGAACGGCGTGGTGATCGTGGAGACGCTCTTCAACTACAAAGGCTTCGGCTGGACGCTGGTACAGGCGGCCGGCAACAACGACATCGAGTTGCTGCTTGCCTGCTCGGTTGCCGCCGTCTTCGTCGTGCTGGTGACGCAGCTCATATCCGACATCGGATATGTCTTCCTGAACCCCCGGATCCGGATCGCGTGAGGAGAGAGACATGGAACCTTTAACCTGGACTGGCAGCCTCTCCTTCCTGAACCCGGTCTTCCTCGGCCTCTGGGCATTGCTCGGCGTGTCGGTCATTGCCCAGATCGTCACCAGCTTCTTCGGTACGGAAGTCGACGTGGTCGGTGACCAACTGGTTGTGAAAAAGACCCCCAACGCGATGGCGGGCATGGCTGTGAAATACAGCTTCATCGGCGCCATGCTGGTGACGCTGGCCTATCTGGTCGGAGGCATCCTGATCCCGGGTATCGAGGCCAAGGGCATCATCGGCACGATGTCTACGCGCTTCCTGCCCGTTTGGATCGCTCTCGCCGTCACCTTTGCCCTTTCCATCACCTTCAAGCGGAAGCTCGGCCTTTACGGCAAGCTCTTCGACAGCGTCGTTGGCATGATCGGCTTTGCCATCGTCATGTTCTGGGTCTTCACCGCCGTCTTCGGCGCAATGGACTTCATCGTCACGCATGACCCTCTCAGCCAGATCTCCGGCCTGAAGAACAAGGTGCCCGGCACAGCCGTGCCCGACGGAAATGATGTCTACCCCTACTACCTTTTGGGCGGTGACAACCTCGCGCGCGACGTCTTCAGCCGGATGGTGAAAGGCGCGTGGGAGGTGATCAAGATCGCCCCCTTCGCCACGCTCTTCGCCTTCATGGTCGGCATCACGCTGGGCCTGCCTGCCGCGTATTACGGCGGCAAGCTGGATACGTTCCTGACCTTCCTCGCGAACCTCATCCTCGCCTTCCCGGTGATCCTGCTCTTTTACCTGCTGGTGACACCTGAAATCGTGGCCACCGGCATCCCGGTCTATATGGCGGCGGTGCTGTTCATCTTCCCGATCATCTTCCTGGTGATCCTGATCAACTCGCGCTTCTATGTCCAACCAACCAAGCGCAACATCTATCTTGCAATTACTCTGGTCATCGGCCTTTGGCTCTATGCGGGGATCGCGTGGAATGCGGACCCGTTCGGCATCATCGAGTTCCCGCCAAACCTGCTCGTCGTCTTCGTCAGCGTGGTCTTCGTGAACTCACCCACGGTGTTCCGCATCGTCCGGGGCATCGCGCTTGACATCAAAACCCGCGACTATGTGGCTGCTGGCCAAACCCGAGGCGAGGGCCCCTGGTACATCATGCTGTGGGAGATCCTGCCCAACGCGCGCGGCCCGCTCATCGTCGATTTCTGCCTGCGGATTGGCTACACCACGATCCTCCTCGGCACGCTCGGCTTCTTCGGCCTCGGCCTTTCGCCCGAAAGCCCGGACTGGGGATCGACCATCAACGATGGGCGCAAACTCCTCTCGATCTTCCCGCACCCTGCATTGGCCCCGGCCCTCAGCCTGATGAGCCTCGTTCTCGGCCTGAACCTACTCGCGGATGGCCTGCGCGAAGAGAGCCTGCGCGACTGATGCCTGTTCGCCTGTTTAAAAATATCCCGGGGGTCCGGGGGCAGCGCCCCCGGCGGAGCGACGTGCCGCAGGCACGGCGCAACAAAGGAAAAACACCATGACCAAATGGGACTATGACGGCCCGATCCTGGAGATCGACCAACTCTCGATCAGCTTCTTCACGCGTCTCAGGGAAATCCCCGCCGTGATGGACTTCTCCTGCACCGTGCAACCCGGCGAAGCTATGGGCCTTGTGGGTGAATCCGGCTGCGGCAAATCCACCGTCGCCCTCGGCGTCATGCAAGACCTCGGCGTGAATGGCCGCATCGTTGGCGGTACGATCAAGTTCAAGGGCCGCGATCTGAACCAGATGACAATGGAAGAACTGCGCGACATCCGCGGCTCCGAGATCGCCATGATCTACCAGGAACCGATGGCGTCTCTGAACCCCGCGATGCGGATCGGCAAACAGTTGATGGAAGTGCCGATGATCCACGAGGGCGTGGACGAGAAAGAGGCCTACCAGCGCGCCCTCGAAGTGGTCACCGACGTGCGCTTGCCGGACCCCGAGCGGATGCTGAACAGCTACCCACACCAGCTCTCGGGCGGCCAGCAGCAGCGCATCGTCATCGCGATGGCGCTGATGTCGAAACCATCGCTTCTGATCCTCGATGAGCCCACCACCGCGCTCGATGTGACCGTTGAAGCGGCCGTCGTCGAACTGGTCAAAGACCTCGGCAAGAAGTACGGCACCTCGATGCTCTTCATCAGCCACAATCTGGGGCTGGTGTTGGAGACCTGCGACCGGCTCTGTGTGATGTATTCCGGGGAAGCGGTGGAAACGGGTTCCATTCAAGATGTGTTCGATCACATGCAGCACCCTTATACTCAGGCGCTCTTCCGCTCGATCCCGCTGCCTGGTGCTGACAAGAACGCTCGCCCGCTGGTGGCCATTCCCGGGAACTTCCCGCTGCCGCACGAACGCCCACCCGGCTGCAACTTCGGCCCGCGCTGCGACTACTTCGAAGCGGGCCGCTGCGATGCCGGTGACATCAAGATGGCCAAGGTCGCGGGCAATGATCGCCACAGCACCCGGTGTCTGAAGTTCGAGGAAATCGACTGGAACGCTCCCATTCAGGTCGGTGATCAAACTGCCAAAACCGAACCAGGCGACGTTGTCCTCAAGATGGACGGCTTGAAGAAGTACTACGAGGTTGCGGCCAACGCGCTCTTTGGCGGCGGTGACAAAAAGGTCGTGAAGGCCAATGAAAGCCTGTCCTTTGAGGCGCGCGAGTCTGAAACGCTCGCCATCGTGGGCGAGTCAGGCTGTGGCAAGTCTACCTTCGCCAAGGTGCTGATGGGGCTTGAAACTGCGACAGAGGGGCAAATCCTGCTCGACAACCAGGCGATTGAGGATGTTCCCATCGAAGCGCGGGATACCAAGACGGTCTCGAACGTGCAGATGGTGTTCCAGAACCCGTTCGACACGTTGAACCCGTCGATGACGGTTGGTCGTCAGATCATCCGCGCGCTTGAGATCTTCGGGATCGGCGAGAGTGAGGCGGAGCGTGAGCAGAAGATGCTCGAATTGCTCGACCTCGTGAAACTTCCGCGTGAGTTCGCCACCCGCATGCCGCGGCAGCTCTCGGGCGGCCAGAAACAGCGCGTCGGCATCGCCCGCGCTTTCGCAGGCGGGGCCCGCATCGTCGTTGCTGACGAACCGGTGTCTGCGCTTGATGTGTCGGTGCAGGCGGCCGTCACCGATCTGTTGATGGAGATCCAGCGGAACGAGAAGACGACACTGCTCTTCATCAGCCACGATCTGTCTATCGTCCGTTATCTCAGCGACCGCGTCATGGTCATGTATCTCGGACATGTGGTCGAGATTGGCGACACAGAACAGGTCTTCGCGCCACCCTACCACCCCTACACAGAAGCGCTTCTCTCCGCGGTGCCGATTGCCGATACCAGCATCGAGAAGCAACACATCGTGCTTGAGGGCGACATACCGTCCGCCATGAACCCGCCCCCGGGTTGTCCGTTCCAGACGCGGTGCCGCTGGAAAGACAAGGTGGCCGGTGGTCTTTGCGAGCAAGAGGTGCCGCCGATGCGCACTGTCGACGGCGGGCATCAGATCAAGTGCCACTTGTCGGAAGAAACGCTCGCCTCGATGGAGCCGGTCATCAAGATCGCGGCGGAGTAACACCGAACGCTTGAGTTACCGCTTCTCAACCGGTTTTGGGCACTCTCCAACGCGAACGTTCATGGCTGGCAGAGCTTCCCGTGCGGGAAGCGACCGACACAGATCTCCGCGCTTGCCTGAGCCCAACGGGCAGGTGCATCGGTTATGCTGTCCTTTGGCGGCGCCGCCATTCTTCACCAAGACAAGTGATCTCAAGCAGATCAACGCCGCCCTGTTTCGGGTAACGGCGCTCTTTGGCGTGCCCGATTTCTTACAAAGAAATCGTTCAAAACTCTTTCAAAGAGTTTTGCTCCTCAGAAGTCGACGGCAATGCCCTTGTTTTCCCAATCTCCATAGCGCACAGGCTCGGGGCCTTCGCGTCCGCCAAGTTCTGTCGGAAGCTTCATCTCCGTCGCCTTTTTGCGACGCTCTTCGGCTTCGGCAAGGGCGCGTTGGGCTTCGGGAGTAAGATCGGGTTTCTTGTCGCTCATGATCGTTTGGTATAACGCGAGACGGGTTTCTTTCAAGGCGGACAGATGAGCGACGACGGACAACAGGCGCGGGCGGTCGCAGTACGGGCGATGACCGCTGTGACCGAAGACGGGTTGACCCTCGGGGACGCTCTGCCACGTCTCACAGCTGACCTGTCACACGCCGATGCGGCGCGCGCCGGGCGACTTGCGACCGAGGCGCTGCGCTGGGCCAATCGCTCGGACCGTATTTTGGGGCCACACATCCGGATGAAGCCCGAAGACCCGGTGATGCACGCGTTGCGCCTTGCCGTGTATGAGCTCTTTGAAGAAAGCGCCGCGCCGCATGGTGTGGTGAACGCCGCAGTTTCGCTGGTCACACGTTCGAAGTCCGGTCTGGTGAACGGCGTTTTGAGAAACGTACTTCGGAGAGACATCACCTGGGCGGACCTGCCACTGCCACAAACGCCGAAATGGCTGCGCAAACGCCTGGTTTCGGCTTGGGGAAAATCTGGTGTCGATGCGATGGAAGCCGTGCACGCCAAGCGGCCTCCGCTCGACATCACCTGCCGGTCTGCCAGCGAAAGCTGGGCGGACACGCTTGGCGGAGAGATGCTTCCCGGCGGGTCTGTTCGGCTTCAGACCGGCGGGCAGGTGTCCGCTCTTCCGGGCTTTGCCGAAGGTGCGTGGTGGGTTCAGGATGCCGGGGCGGCTGTGGCCGCCCGGGTGCTTGCGCCGCAGGCAGGCGAGCGCATTCTCGATCTTTGCGCCGCGCCCGGTGGAAAAACCATGCAATTGGCCGCCAGTGGCGCGCAGGTTACGGCGTTGGACGTGTCAGCTGCGCGGATGGGGCGTGTGCAGGAGAACCTTGCACGCACCGGCCTGACAGCCGACATCGTTGTGGCCGATGCGCTGGAGTGGCAGCCGGATGTGCCGTTTGACGCAGTGCTTCTGGACGCGCCCTGCTCAGCCACCGGAACGTTGCGGCGCCACCCTGACCTCGGATTTGCGCGCGATGGGTCAGGGATTGAGGCATTGGTCGACCTGCAAGCCCGACTGCTGGATCGTGCCGCCACCCTTTTAAAGCCCGGCGGACGCTTGGTGTATTGCACCTGCTCACTGCTTCCCGAGGAAGGCGAAGCCCAGATTGACGCCTTCCTAAGTCGCGCAACCCACTTCGCATTGATCACGCCAAAGGCGGATGATCCTGCATGGTCTGTGCCGCAAGGATTGCGCCTGCGCCCCGATCATTGGGCTGAAAGAGGCGGCATAGATGGGTTTTTTGTTGCCTGTCTTGAAAAACGCCCATGACAGCCCGGCACGATAACATTATTCTGCACAGCAAGACCTGAGAAACGGGCAACAGCAGAGGCAAGGCAGCCGTTGGCAGACAACGCAAGCTGGTCACAACGGAGGACTCATTTCCTGAACCGCACGCATGCGCGCGCGGCGCGGTTTTCTGCGTCTGCAACCGCGTTCACCAGTACACCTGAACCGCGCACCATTGGATCGTTCGCGCGCGGCCGCCAGATCAACGGCGGCAACTTCCTTTTTGCAGGATATCTCGTTCAGGCTCCGGGCACGGCGGTCTGGGACTTGCCCATGCCAGACCAGAGCTTTGAAGTTGAGTTGCACGGCTTCACCTGGTTGGACGACCTTGCAGCCGTCGGGGATATGCACGCGGCGGCGAATGCACAGAAATGGACCCATGCCTGGGTGCAGCAGTTCTCAAACGGGCAAGGGCCCGGATGGACACCGGACCTCACTGGGCGGCGGCTTATTCGCTGGATCAACCATTCGATCCTGCTTTTGAACGGCCAGGATAGCGCAACGAGCACTGCGTTCTTCAAATCGCTCTCACAACAAACCGTTTTCCTGGCGCGTCGCTGGAAAGCGGCCTCGCCCGGGTCGCCGCGGTTCGAGGCGCTGACCGGCTTGATCTATTCCGGGCTCGCGCTTGAGGGGATGGATCGTCACGTGGGCATGGCCATGCGTGCGCTTGCAAAGGAATGCCAAAGCGAAATCGATGCGGATGGGGGGCTGATCACGCGCAACCCGGAGGAACTGCTCGAGGTCTTCACGCTTCTCAACTGGGCGGCTGACGCGTGCCGCGATGCAGGGCGCATGCCGGAAGAGGCGATCACGGCGTCCATCACGGCGATGGCCCCGGTTCTGCGCGCGCTTCGGCATTCGGACGGAGGTTTGGCGCGGTTCCACGGCGGTGGGCGCGGCATGGATGGGCGTCTTGACCGGGCGTTGGCCACGGCTGCGGTGCGTGGGATGGCCACACATGATCGCTGCATGGGGTATGCGCGTATCTCCCATGGACGAACCAGTTTGATCGTCGATGCAGCGCCGCCGCCTCCCAAGGACGCCTCCTCCAACGCCCACGCGTCTACGCTCGCGATGGAGGTCACTTCGGGACGGCGCCCTCTTATCGTCAATTGTGGCTCGGGTGCCACCTTTGGGCGGAGTTGGCGGCGGGCGGGCCGGGCCACGCCCAGCCACTCCACTTTGGGCATTGAAGGTTTTTCATCGTCCCGCCTTGGAGGGGCGGAGCAACGGAAAGACACTGAGACGGAACTTCTGATCGACACGCCCAAAGAGGTTGGCTTTGAGAGGGCCGAGGTCGAAGGGGGCACACGTATCGTTGTCGGGCATGACGGCTATGTCTCAACCCACGGGCTGACCCATGTTCGGACCCTTCACGTCGGGTTCGATGGGCGGGCGCTTCGGGGCGAAGACGTGTTGATGGCCAGATCAGACACAGACAAGCGACGTTTCGACCTGATGTTCGACAAGACGCGCTTGAAAGGCATCCCATATTCAATACGGTTCCATCTGCACCCGCATGTGGACGCAACGCTCGACATGAATGGAACGGCTGTGTCCATGGCGCTGAAAAGCGGTGAGATGTGGGTGTTTCGGTTCGAAGGCCCGGCTGATCTGGACCTTGAATCCAGCGTCTATCTGGAAAAATCCCGCCTGAGCCCGCGTGCGACCAAACAGGTGGTTCTCTCTGGTCACGCGGTGGAGTATGCCACGCGCGTCAGCTGGTCCCTTGCCAAGACCCAGGACACACCGAATGCGGTCCGGGATTTCGAGGTAGAAGACACGTCCATGCTGGTGGCAGACTGAGAGGACCCAGATTTCATGACCGATTTGCAGCCGGTGCGCCGCGCGCTTCTTTCCGTTTCCGACAAGACCGGGCTGGTGGAGTTCGCCACAGCCTTGTCCGCGCGCGGGATTGAGTTGGTCTCCACCGGCGGGACAGCGAAAACGCTGCGCGAGTCCGGGCTGACCGTTGCGGATGTGGCAGACCTGACGGGCTTTCCTGAGATGATGGATGGCCGGGTCAAGACTTTGCACCCGGTCGTGCATGGTGGCCTGCTGGCGCTGCGCGACGATCAGGCCCATGTCGCGTCGATGGAAGCGCACGGGATCGGGGCCATCGATCTGCTGGTCGTCAACCTCTACCCGTTTGAGGCCACCGTTGCCGGAGGGGCCGATTACGACACAGCCATCGAGAACATCGATATCGGTGGCCCCGTCATGATCCGTGCTGCCGCCAAGAACCATCGCTTCGTGAATGTCGTGGTCGATGTGGAGGATTACGGACCTGTCTTGGCCGAGCTGGATGCAAATGACGGGCAAA
This sequence comes from Pseudomonadota bacterium, assembly GCA_038532095.1. Taxonomy (GTDB): domain Bacteria; phylum Pseudomonadota; class Alphaproteobacteria; order Rhodobacterales; family Rhodobacteraceae; genus JAJDOD01. The sequence goes on along the minus strand of JBCBBB010000020.1, from coordinate 16,885 downwards.
CATCTTATGCCTTCCGGCAGACGCTTGCTTTGACGGCCTATGCCCGGACCGGGGCCTATGATGCGGCGGTCTCCGATTGGATGGCCAATGCGTTGGAAGCAGCGGCGCCCCGACGCCGTGCCTTTGCCGGGACGCTCGCCCAGACGCTGCGCTATGGGGAAAACCCGCACCAGGCGGCGGCCTTTTACACAGATGGCACCGCGACGCCGGGTGTGGCCACAGCCGAGCAGCTTCAGGGTAAGGAGCTGTCCTACAACAACATAAACGACACCGATGCCGCGTTCCGTCTGGTGGCGGAGTTCGATCCCAAGGATGGCCCAGCGGTTGCGATCATCAAACACGCCAACCCCTGCGGCGTGGCAACGGGTACGACATTCGCCGAGGCGTTTTCCCGGGCGTTCGACTGTGATCGCACCAGTGCCTTCGGTGGCATTGTTGCGTTGAACGGCACGCTGGATGAGGATACAGCGCGTGCGATCTCTGAAATCTTCACCGAGGTCGTCATCGCGCCTGAAGCCACCGATGGCGCGCGTGAGGTCTTCGCCCTGAAGAAAAACCTGCGCCTTCTCACCACGGCGGGTCTACCCGATCCGATGGCAGCGCGCCTGGCCGTGCGGCAGGTCTCGGGCGGTTGGCTGGTGCAAGATGAGGATGTCGGACATATCACGGCGGACGACCTGAAGGTGGTGACCCAAAAAGCACCTACGCCAGAACAGATGGCCGATCTTCTTTTTGCCTGGCGCGTGGCCAAGCACGTGAAATCGAATGCCATCATCTATGCCAAGGCCGGTGCAACCGTCGGCATCGGGGCCGGTCAGATGAGCCGCGTCGACAGCTCGACCATCGCGGCGCTGAAGGCGAAGCGCATGGCCGATGAACTTGGCCTGTCCGAAAGCACGGCGATTGGCTCCGTGGTCGCTTCCGACGCGTTTTTCCCTTTCCCGGACGGCTTGCTCGCCGCGGCCGAGGCGGGCGCGACAGCGGTGATCCAACCCGGTGGCTCAATGCGGGACGATGCGGTTATTGACGCGGCGAACGAAGCAGGGCTTGCTATGGTCTTCACCGGCATGAGGCATTTCCGGCATTGATACGCGCACTTTCAACCCTCTGGATCACGGCGTTTCTTGTGTTCATCGTCGATCAGTTCACCAAACTGATCGTGGTACATGCACTTGATCTGAAAACCCGTGGCGGCATGCTGATCCTGGACCCGTACATCAACTTCCGGATGGCGTGGAACACAGGTGTGAACTTTGGCATTCAGCTCGGGGATCGCTGGATCCTGATCGCACTGGCGATGATCATCTGCGGCTGGGTCATTTGGTGGATGAACCGGGATCGCCCGCGTGCGTCCGTGCAGATTGCAGCCGGTTTTGTGATTGGCGGTGCCATCGGCAACGTGGTGGACCGGATCATCTACGGGGCCGTGGCAGATTTCCTGAATATGTCATGCTGCGGGTTCGAAAACCCGTATTCCTTCAATGTCGCTGATATTGCGATCTTTATTGGTGCTATTGCACTCATCCTGCTGACCAATGATGCCGAACCAACCCGTGACTCGCCAGAGCGCTCTGAGTGACGTAAGAAGGGCGAAACGGGAGTGGTCATGCGACGTGTGATGTTGGTTTTCGGTCTGGTGGCGGGTTTGTCTGCCTGTGGCAGTTCTGAAGAGCCGAACCTTTTGAATATCTCGCAACCGCGCGCTGAAGGGCCGGATGAATTCGCCGTCTTGCCCACAAAGCCGCTTGAGCTTCCCGAGAACCTGGCCGCCCTGCCGGAACCGACGCCGGGCGGCGCGAACCGCACGGACCCTACTCCGGAGGCGGACGCCATCGCCGCGTTGGGCGGGAACGCTGCTGTTTTGTCCCGTGCGTCGGGTGACGGTGCGCTCATCACCTATTCAAGGCGATTCGGGGTGGACCCCAACATCCGCGAAGAACTGGCCGCAGCGGACCTAGAATTTCGCCGGACGAATGATGGCCGCCTATTGGAACGTCTGTTTAACGTGAACGTTTATTTCCGGGCATACGAAGAAATGTCTCTCGATCAGTATCGCGAGCTTGAGCGTCTGCGGCGCGCGGGCATCCGTACGTCGGCGGCGCCGCCCGATCCGGCTGCGGATCGATGAGCGGTCAAGTCCTTGTTAGGCGTCACTTGAAGCGACCCGAATAAGGGCCATCTTCTTCGCAACTCCGACGAAAGGATCGCTTATGCGTTTTGCCATTCTGGCGCTGTTTGCATCGCTTGCCATTGCCCCGCTCGCCGCAAAAGCCGGTGAGGTGACAAGTTTTGAACTAGAGAACGGCATGGAGGTTGTGGTGATCGAAAACCGCCGCGCCCCTGTTGTTGTTCACATGGTCTGGTATCGCGTTGGTGCCGCCGATGAACCGCCTGGGGTCTCGGGCATTGCGCATTTTCTGGAACATCTGATGTTCAAGGCCACGGATGAGCTTGAATCCGGTGAACTTTCGGAAACCGTGAACCGTAATGGTGGCAGCGACAATGCCTTCACAGCGCAGGATTACACCGGGTATTTCCAGCGGATCGCGTCTGACCGTCTGGAACTGGTCATGTCGATGGAAGCGAGCCGCATGGACGGGTTGCGTCTGGTGCCAGAGGACATCGGAACGGAACGCGATGTTGTCATCGAAGAGCGGAACCAACGCGTCGAAAACGACCCCGGCGCACTTTTCGGCGAACAAATGCGGGCCGCACAGTATCTGAACCATCCCTACTCCATTCCAATCATCGGTTGGAAGCATGAGGCCGATCAACTGACGCTGGACGACGCGATGTCCTTCTATGAACAGCATTATGGGCCCAACAACGCGATCCTCGTAGTGGCTGGCGACACGGATGCAGAGGAGGTGCGGCAACTGGCCGAGAAGCATTATGGCGTCATCCCGGCGAACCCGAACATCGTGCCGCGTGAACGCGCGCAAGAGCCGCCACAGCTGGCTGAACGTCGGCTGGAATATTCCGACCCACGGATTGGCAATGATTACGTGATGCGCACCTACCTTGCGCCCGAGCGTGATCCGGGCGCGCAGGAAGAGGCTGCGGCGCTGACCATGCTGGCCGAAGTTCTGGGCGGATCACCCACGACATCCGCGTTGGGACGAAAATTGCAGTTCGAAGAAGAGAAGTCAGTCTACGTCGCGGCCTGGTACTCGGGGCAGTCGGTGGACGACACGACCTTTGGTCTCGTCAACGTCCCGGTGCCGGGCACAGACCTCGATCAGGCTGAAGCCGACCTCGACCGCGCAATCGCGGAGTTTCTGGAAGAAGGCGTTGATGCGGACAAGCTTGAGCGCATCAAGACGCAGATCCGCGCGTCCGAGATTTATTCACTGGATAACGCCAGTGGTCTTGCGAACCGCTACGGCGCCGGACTGGCGTCTGGCCTGACCATTGAGGATATCGAGGCCTGGCCGGACATTCTTCAAGCTGTGACGGAAGACGACATCCTCGCTGCGGCGCGCAAGGTGTTCGACCGCAGGAAAGCTGTCACCGGACATGTGCGCAGCACGCCCGAGGAGGTGACACAATGATCCGTTTCGCGCTGACACTCGCCGCTTTCATCGGGCTGGCCGGTCCGGGTCAGGCGGCCGTTGATATTCAGGAGGTAACGTCCCCGGGTGGCATCACAGCTTGGCTTGTCGAAGAAACCTCGGTTCCGTTCACAGCCCTTGAGATCCGGTTCCGCGGTGGTGGGTCACTGGACCGCGACGGCAAGCGGGGTGCGGTCAATCTTATGACGGCCACGCTGGAAGAAGGCGCGGGCGATCTGGACGCACAGCAATTTGCCATTGCGCGCGACGAACTTGCCGCCTCCTTCCGCTTCAGCGTAAGCCGTGACGGTCTTTCGGTCTCGGCCCGGTTTCTGACGAAGAACCGTGACGAAGCGATTGACCTCTTGAAGCTTGCATTGACCGAGCCGCGTTTTGAGGAAAGCGCCGTTGCGCGTGTCCGTGAGCAGATCCTGTCGGGTCTGCGCAGCGATCAGAGCGATCCAAACCGGATTGCCAGCGAACTTTTCAACGGCATCGCCTACGGCGATCATCCCTATGCAACCAACCTGGACGGCACGCTGGAAAGTGTCGCGGCACTGACGCGTGAGGACGTAATGAACGCCTATCGCGACACCCTGGTCCGGGACCGCGTGTTCGTTGGAGCCGCCGGCGACATCTCCGCAGAGGACCTCGGCGCTGTCATGGACGCATTGCTGGGTGACTTGCCAACGGGTGGAGCGCCTTTGCCGGAGGGGGTCGAAACCACCATGAGCGGTGGCATTACGGTAGAAACCCTGGACGTCCCTCAGTCGGTGGCCCTCTTCGGGCACACCGGCATTCCGCGGGACGACCCGGACTTCTTCGCGGCCTTCGTGGCCAATGAGGTGTTCGGCGGGTCAGGTCTGCAATCCCGCCTCGGCGTCGAAGTGCGTGAGGAACGCGGTCTGACCTATGGCATTGGCTCCTATCTCGTGAACTGGGATTATGCGAATATGATGATCGGACAGTTCGCGACCGCGAATGACCGGGTGAAAGAAGCGATCGACGTCGTTCTGGCAGAGTGGGAAAAGGTTGCCTCTGAAGGTGTGACCGAAGACGAACTGGAGACGGCCAAGACGTATCTGACCGGTGCCTATGCGCTTCGCTTCGACAGCAATGCCTCCATCGCCCGTATTCTCGTTGGCATGCAGATGGACGGTCTTCCCATCGACTATATCGAGACACGGAACAGCAAGGTGGAGGCTGTGACTGTCGAGGATGTGAAGCGGGTTGCGCAGCGGCTTTATCGGCCAGAGGATCTGCGCTTCGTAATCGTCGGGCAGCCTGAAGGTCTCGACAGCGTCAACTGAAGATCAAGACCGCAAGTGAACTGCGCCCGGAGCAATTTTCCGGGCGCGTTTGCTTTAGTAGCTCGATGGCTTGCCATTCAGTGCCATCTTCAGGGCCACGTAAGACCAAGTGTCTCGGCCACCGCGCGCTGCAATCTCGGTCAACTGTTCACGCGCACCTTCAATGTCACCTGACGCAGCAAGGCCTTGGCCCATGTAAGAGCGCGCCAGCAGGTAATCCGGGTCGATGCCGAGGGCAGCGGTGTAGAACTCCATCGCGGCAGCGAAGTTGCCTTGCTTGCGCTCGATGAAGCCTTTGTAGTTCAGGAAGCGCGGGTCGCCCGGCGCATCAGCGCTGGCGATGACCTGCTCGGCGCGGTCATAGGCGCCGGCATAGGCCAGTTCGCGCACAGCGTCATAGCGTTGGTCATCGTTGAAAGACTGTTTGTCAGCATCGATGCAGCTCTTCGTGCCGGCGTCATAGATCTGACCGTCAGTGCATTCCGTCGTGGTCTGCGTCGATGTGGGCGGGGTGTCACTGCCGCCGCCAGCGGCCTGGGCGCTGACTGAAATCATCAGGGATACGGGCAGTGCAAGGAAAAGAGCGTGGCGCATGGGAACCTCCAAAAATCAAGTTATGCCTGTGATACGCGCCAGCGCGCAGAATATTCCAACATTGGCTCAAAAAACGCAAAAAGCCGCGCCAGTTCGGCGCGGCCCTTTAAAACCATGACGCGTTTATCAGGCCGCGCGGCCCATCAGGACTTCGCCCACTTCGCGTTGAGCGTCGAGTTCATCCGCGCCGTTTACGGCAGCGACTTCGCGTGTGAGACGCTCAAGCGCGGCTTCGTAAAGCTGACGTTCCGAATAGCTTTGCTCGCGCTGATCGTCGGCGCGGTGCAAGTCGCGCACGACCTCGGCGATGGCAATCAGGTCGCCCGAGTTGATCTTCTGCTCGTACTCCTGCGCCCGGCGGGACCACATGGCCTTCTTCACGCGCGCCTTGCCCTTGAGCGTCGTCATCGCTTTCGAGACAACGTCTGGTGACGACAAGGTCCGCATACCCACATCAGCGGCCTTGTTCGTTGGCACCCTAAGGGTCATTTTATCTTTCTCGAAGGAGATTACGAAAAGCTCGAGTGTGAGCCCCGCGATTTCCTGCTCTTCGATCGAGATGATCTGTCCAACGCCGTGGGCCGGATAGACCACGTAGTCGTTTGGACGAAATTCCATCTTTTTGGCTTTGCTCATGCAGCAGTGTCCCATTCTTAGCCATAGGCTCGGTTAGCGACGCAAAACGCTTCGCGGGAACATCGATAATATCCTCCCGTCGAAGCAGCCCTGTCGTTTTGAAACCGAACCTTTCGGCCCTGTTCAGCCCTATGTAACGGAAATATAGCAGAAAATTAGGGCATTTCCAAGGCATGCCCATTTCGAGGCCGGGAAACGCCAAGGAATAAAGGCGTTTCAGGCAAAGTGACTTGGCGTCACGTCTTCGCGGATATCGCCGAATCTAGCCGCCTTCGCCGGCATTCTCCGAGAACATGTCCATTTTGCCCGGCTTGCCGTCCATCTCGTCTGCGGTCGGCAAAGGATCCTTCTTGGTGATGATCACCGGCCAGGCTTCCGAGTACTTCCGATTGAACTCAACCCACTTTTCCATATCGGGCTCGGTGTCGGGCCGGATCGCGTCCGCCGGACATTCGGGTTCACACACGCCGCAGTCGATGCACTCATCGGGGTGAATGACCAACATGTTCTCGCCCTCGTAGAAACAATCCACGGGGCAAACCTCCACACAGTCCGTGTACTTGCAGGCAATGCAGTTATCGGTGACGACATAGGTCATGCGGATCTCTCACGAAGCTCAACGTCAGCGAGGTAACCTGTCGTTTCGGGTCATTCAAGCAGGTGACGCTTGGAAAGACGCGCATTGCGACGATCTTTCTTACTTGGGCGTCCCGTTCTTTCAATCTGGGCCTGTGGCGGACGTTCTTCCTCCGGCGGAGTGAGATCGGTGTAAAGTGTCTGCGCTTCCGGCGCCGGGCCGCGCCGTGTCGCCAGGGCATCGACCTGAATAACGCGAATGCGGCGCGCTTGCGGAAAGGTCAGTGTGACGCCGGGTTTCAGTGCGTGGGCCGGTTTGGACACGCGGGTGCCATCGACGCGAACATGGCCGCCAGAGACCAGCTTGGTGGCCAGGCTGCGGGTCTTGAAGAAGCGCGCATGCCAAAGCCATTGGTCGAGGCGTTGGGTGTCGGTCATGGCCTCCCCCTCAGTCCCCCTCCCACGGGAAGGGGGAGGCGAAATCGGTGCGGCCTGCGCGTTCCCCCTCCGTCTCGGAGGGGGTTAGGGGGAGGACGCATCACTCGTCCTTGGTCTTCAGACCCATCAGTGCCTGCGCAAAGGGGTTATCGGGGTCGATCCGATCTTTCTTCGGCGGACGAGATGAGAAGTTGCGGGGGGTATTACCACCGTCGCGCCGGGGTTTGCCTTTCCCCTTGGGTTTGCCACCGTCGCGCTTGCCTTGTGGCTTCCCGCGCCGCTGCTGCTGAGCACCGCTGCGGTTTCCAGCCCAGGTGAAGGTGTAGAAGACCTCGATCCGGTCTTCTTCCGAAACCTCGGTCCCAGATCCCGGCTCAATCGCACTGACGTCCTCCGGAATTGGATTGGCAGGCGTGTCCTCTGGCGTGTCCGATGGCTCTGGCGCGGCGACAGGCGCCTCGGGTGCCACGGGCTTCTCGCGTTCACCGCGCTCCGCTTTGTAGCCGAGGCCCTCCATCAGGTTGGCGAACTGATCCAGCGTCATGCCAGTGATCGACAGCATGTCAGGATTGGCCTCGAACCCCCCGCGACTGTCTTCCGAGCGCAGCAGGTCTGCAAGGCGTTCCAGCATATCGATGCGGATCGCGCGATCACCTGCGGGTTTGTAGCCGGACATCAGGTAGATGTTTGCCGGAATCTCCTTGATATGCGGGATTGTCACCAAACCCGGCGGGGGGCTTTCGGGGAACTCGTCCGCACCGTTGGCGAGCGACCAGAGGACAAGCCGCAACCGCGTCGGGGCAGGTTTCAAGAGCGCCTGCATGAAGATGGTGAACTGTCCGAAGCGGATGCCGTGCTTGCGCAGCAGTCCGCGCGCGTCCTGATCGAGGTTCTTGACATCCTGCGCGACATCGCGGCGGTCGATGATGCCCATCGCCTCGATCATGCGAAAGCCGAAGCCGCGCGCCATGCCGGTCAGGGCCTCGTCCTTCTGAATTTCAATCAGCGGCTCGAACAGCGCGGCCACCTTGCGATCAATGAAATGTTGCAACCGGCGCTGGACCTTCTCGGCCACCTCTGTGCCTGCCTCGTCGTCGACAAAGGCGGCCACACGCGGTTTTAAAGGATCATCCCCGGCAACAAGCTTTCCAACGGCGTGCTCGCCCCACATGAGACCGCCTTGCTCGGTGAAGTCCATCTCGGTGTCCGGCGCGTTGTAGAACCGGTCGGCGCGCAGGTGGAACTCGGGCGCAAGCGCCGCCGTGGCGGCCGCCTTGACCGTTTTCGCCTCATCCCCGGTGGCGCTGGCATCCTGATGGAACCGGAAGCCTTCCAAACGGCCGACGAATTCGCCTTCGACGGTCACTTCACCTTTGTCGTTTACTTCGGCCACGAGAGCCTCCTTCTGCTTCAACCGCCGAAGCAGAACACTGGTCCGCCGGTCGACAAATCTTTGGGTCAGCGCGTCATGCAGCGCATCTGACAGGCGGTCTTCTACAGCGCGCGTCGCGTCCCGCCAATGGTCTTCGTCACGCGTCCAGCCCTTGCGTTGCGCGACATAGGTCCAGGTGCGCACATAGGCGAGGCGTTTGGACAGGGTGTCGATATCGCCATCGGCGCGGTCGATGCGCTTGATCTGCCGGGCGAGCCAGTCTTCGGGAACCTCTGAATGCTCGTGCAGGAACCCAAAGATCGCGGTCAAAAGACTTGCATGTTCCTGTTGGCTGATGCCGCGAAAGTCCGGAATGCGGCAGACATCCCAGAGGAGTTTGACAGACGGTCCGTCGCTGGCGCGGGCGCGTGTTTCCGCGTCTTCGCCCAGTGTTTTCAAGGCAATCAGGTCATCGGCCTCGCGGGCCCGCACGACATGTTCCAGGGTCGGAGCGGTTTCCAGAGAGGCGACAAGCCGATCAATGCTGCCGAAATCGAGGGTCGGGTTGCGCCATTGCAACTTCTTCAGTGGTGTAAAGCTGTGGGACGTGATCGCATCGACCACCCGCGGGTCCAGTGGAGGCGCTTCCCCTGTAACGCCGAAGGTGCCGTCGCGTTGAAAGCGGCCCGCACGCCCTGCGATCTGCGCCAATTCGTTCGGCTGAAGATCGCGCATGCGGCGCCCGTCGAACTTGCGGAGGCCGGAGAACGCGACATGATTGATGTCGAGATTGAGCCCCATCCCGATGGCATCGGTGGCGACAAGATAGTCGACATCTCCATTCTGGTACATGTCGACCTGGGCGTTGCGCGTCCTCGGGGAAAGCGCGCCCATCACCACCGCCGCGCCGCCTTTCTGGCGGCGGAGCAGTTCCGCGATGGCATAGACGTTCTCGACCGAGAACCCGACCAGTGCGGCGCGCGGGGTCATGCGGCTGATCTTCTTTGATCCTGCATAGGACAGGGTTGAAAACCGCTCCCGGCGCTGGAACTGAACGCCCGGGACCAGCGCATTGATCACGCCCCGCATGGTGTCGGAGCCCATGAAGATCGTCTCATGCAGTCCGCGCGCGTTCAGGAGCCGGTCGGTGAAAACGTGGCCCCGCTCCGGGTCGGCGCAGAGCTGGATCTCATCGACAGCCAGGAAGTCAGCACCCATGCCTTCGGGCATCGCTTCCGTGGTGCAGACCCAGTATTGTGTGCGCGCGGGGACAATGCGTTCTTCCCCGGTGACAAGGGCGACGACAGACGGCCCTCGCACGGCGACGATGCGATCATAGACTTCGCGCGCCAGCAGGCGCAGCGGCAGGCCAATGATGCCGGAGCGGTGCCCAAGCATCCGTTCAATCGCATAATGTGTCTTGCCCGTGTTGGTCGGCCCGAGGACCGCCGTTACGCGGGACTGTGTCTGAGACATGGGAGGGAAATCGGATGCTGCAAAACTCGGCCACGGTTAAATCGGCTCGTTGACGGCTGGGCAAGCGATTTCTGATCAGAAATCGGAACAGAAAATGCGCATTTTCTGTCTCCCCCTGGCCGCGTAGGGTGCGCGCATGACACACGACCGGCCTGTCCTTGGTATTCTGTTGATGCTTGGCTTTTGCCTTGCTGCACCGCTTGCCGACGCCCTGGCGAAGCTTTTGGGCGCCTATATGGGGGTTGCGCAGCTTGTCACCATCCGAATGGGTCTTCAGGTCGTTTTGTTGGCCCCGCTCGTGGTCTGGGCGGCGATCCCGCTTGCCATGTCTGCCCGCGACCTGCGGCTTTCGGCGATCCGCGCCGTTCTGCACATCGCCGGTATCGGGTTGATGTTTCTGTCTCTGCGATACCTTCCGCTTGCCGATGCCGTGGCGATTGCCTTTGTTATGCCTTTCATCATGCTTCTGCTCGGGCGGTACGTTCTGGGAGAAGAGGTTGGGCGGCGGCGCGTTTTGGCGTGCTGCGTCGGGTTCGTGGGAACATGCATGGTGATGCAGCCGAGCTTTGCCGAAGTCGGCTGGCCCGCCTTGTTGCCACTGGGTGTCGCGGTGATCTTCGCGTTGTTCATGCTTGTGACCCGCCAGCTTGCCCAATCTGTGGATCCCATCGCGCTGCAAATGGTGTCCGGTCTCTTCGCCTGCGCCTTGCTTCTGCCAACGCTTCTTTTGTTTCGGAACGCGCCGGGCTTCGCTCTGGTTTGGCAGGACGGCATGGGCTGGGCGCTTGTGCTGACAATGGGGGCGTTGGGAACCGTTGCGCATCTTTTGATGACCTGGGCACTCAGGTTCGCGCCATCCGCCACACTGGCACCGATGCAATACCTCGAAATTCCCATGGCGGCGCTCCTTGGGTGGTTGATTTTCAAGGACTTTCCGAACGGCCTCGCGCTTGCCGGAATTGCCGTTACGATTGCAGCCGGGCTTTACATCATCTTTCGGGAACAGCGGTTGAGCCGGTCAGCGCGTGCAAGGCGGTCAGAAGTGCCTCCCGTGGCAGAATGATCAGGCAATCGGTTTGTGCGAAGCGCAACGTGACGGGGCCCTCGGCGACGTTTGATGTGCCGATGCGGCCGTTTGGTGCAAGGATCAGGTCGTCGATGGGCCATGCCAGCCCCGTGGATGAACCCGTTACCTCTGACATCGGGAAAATCGATACGCGTGTCCCGGGTGCAAGATCGAGAACAAGGTGGTCCCGCGCTGCAAAAACAACGTCGTTATCACCGAGAACAATGACGGGCGTTGCGCGGTGCTGGATGAGCGCGGACAGAGCGGCGAGCGTGTGATCCAGGCGCGCTGACGTGAACCCGGTGGCGAGAATGAAGGGCGCGTCGATATTTGTTAAACTTTTCTCAAAATCTGTGCTGTCTTGCTCGGCAATATGAAGCAATTGCGTGTCTTTCAAACGGTCCTTGGTCGAAGCCTCAAGCGAATCGAAGTCGCCGATCACGGCGCTGGGCGTCAGACCTGCTGCAACACAGGCATTTGCGCCTCCGTCGGCGGCGATCAGAACCGGCGCGTGCGCCATCAAAAGGCGGATATCTGCGGACTTCGGCGCGCCTCCGCCAACAAGAGTAACCCCCCGAGACGATTGAACATTGCTGTGTTTCAACCCAAACTGTCCTCTCCAGCGGTGCCAAACGCCACAATTCTGACCCGAAAAAATCTTGCGATTTCCCTAGATACGTTCCTATTTTCGAGCGCCCGTTTGGTAAACACATTGTTGCAAAATGGGAGAAAGCGATCTCGCCGATGACTGGACCGACGAAAATCCTTACGGTTTCCTACGGAACTTTCAGCTGTACGCTGGAAGGGTTTGACGATCCACTGGGATCGATGCGCGAGATGGCGGAGTATTTCCGTGATCTTGCGGCCGATGATCGGTATTTCGGGGCCGAACCGCCCACGCCCGACGTCGAGATGCTGCAAAGGATTGCCGAGAAGGAGGTCCAGCGTCGGGTCGATGCGCGTTTGACGGATACCGGCGTCGCACTTGTGGCCGCTGAGGCGGCACCCGCGCCGCAGCCTGCACCGGCTGAACCGAAAGCGCCCGCCGAACCCGTTGAACCCGAGCCTGAACCTGAGCCGGACGCGTCCGCCGGATCGTCTGGCCCATTGGCCTATGACGACGAATACATGATGTCGGACGAACCGGAAGATATCCTTCCAATCGACCCGAATGCGCAGCTCGACGCTGCCGGTCCCGCGGAGAGCGTGGCCGAGAAACTGCGCCGTATTCGCGCGGTTGTCTCGCAGAACATCGAGCGTGACGCGTCGGACGCTTTGCGACGCGAACAGACACCAAATGCCGGGAACCCTGAATTGCGGGATCGCGCGTTGAGCGAGACGATCAAGGAAATCCAGGCGGGGCTTTCTGACGAGGAAGCAGCGCCGGATGCCTTGGCCGACGTTCCGGTCGATGACGTCTTGTCAGCGGATGGCGATAGCTCTGCCGCGGATGTGCCAGAAATTGAAGAAGACTGGTCCTCCGAAGGTCCAGAACCTGCCGAACAGGCTGAGGCCACACCTGGTCCGGAACCCAAGACCGAGCGGACCCTGACCGAGATGATCGGACATCTGTCCGAACGCATTGCGGAAGAAGACAACAGCGCAACACCAGAAGCGCCGGATGCCGGGAAAGAGCGCGTCACAACGCGGACCTTGGCACCAGAACCCGAGGCTGACGTGGGGCGGCTGCTCGATGAGACCGACAGCAAACTCAATGAGGATGAAACCGTCCGACGTCGGCGTGTGATTTCTCAGATGCGCGCAGCCGTGGCCGCCACCAAAGCGGATCGCATGGTGTCGAAGTCGGTATCGCGGGAAGCGCAAGAGGAAGCCGAGCAGGACCCTTACCGGGAGGACCTGTCTGAAGCGGTCGAGCGTGAACCAGACGTCGAGCCCGATGCGCGACCAGTAGCGCCGCCATTGGTTCTTGTTTCGTCACAGCGGATCGATTCTGAACCTGCACCTGAAACAGCGGGCGCCGCCGCGTTCGCGGCAGAGGTGGGCGCAAAGGAATTGCCGGAACTGATGGAAGCCGCCGCCGCCTTCACGATATTCTCCGAAGGGCAGCCTTCCTTCACGCGTCCGGAGATCATGCAGCTGGTCACGCGCATGGACCCGTCTTTGCAACTGTCCCGTGAAGAAAGCCTGCGCTCCTTTGGTCAGCTTTTGCGCGAAGGGAAGTTCAAGAAGCTCGAACGCGGCCAGTTCACGATCGATGACGCCACCAAGTACAAGCCGGAGCAACGCGCCGCCGGCGTTTGAGCGGACTTGTGAAGCAAACTGGACCTATGCTATCGGTCCAGTTTCATGGCGGTCTCAGAAGAAACCTTTTTCCTCGACCCGGCGTTTGAGGGCACACTGCAACAGCAGATCCAATCTCTGGTGGCCGAGGGTATTCTGTCTGGCCGATTGCGATCGGGTGAAAAACTGCCGTCCACGCGCAAGCTGGCCCGGCATCTGGGCATCAGCCGGATCACCGTGACGCTCGCCTATACCGAGTTGCAGGCTGACGATTACATCCTGTCCAAAGGTCGCTCTGGCTACTATGTGTCCGAGAACGCCCCGCAACCGCGTTTGACCGGCAAACCTGTAGAGGACACCGGGTCTGTCGACTGGGATCGGTTTCTCAGCACGAAGTTTTCCGAAGCCGAGCTTTTTCGCAAACCGGCAAACTGGCAAAGCTATCGCTATCCGTTCATCTACGGGCAGGCCGATCCGACCCTGTTCGATCATGCGAATTGGCGCTTATGCGCGCTTCAGGCGTTGGGATTGCGTGATTTCGAGGCGATGACCACGGATTACTTCGAACGCGACGACCCTCGGCTTGTTGAATTCATTGCCCGTCACTCATTGCCGCGCCGGGGCATTCTTGCCGCGCCGGACGAGATACTTGTGACGCTGGGTGCTCAGAACGCGCTTTGGCTGGCTGCCGAGGTTCTGTTGCAGCTCGGTCGGACCGCCGTGATCGAAAGCCCATGTTACCCGGGTCTTCGCAATATTCTCGAACGCAGGGATTGCGAGATACAAACCGTACCCGTCGATGCAGGGGGGCTTCCGGTGGAGGATATCCCGAGCGGGGCTGATGTGGTGTTCACCACGCCAAGCCACCATTGCCCCACCTCGGTGACGATGCCCTTGGAGCGGCGCCGCGCCATGTTGGAGCGGGCGGCCGAGGATGACTTTGTCATCGTGGAGGACGACTACGAGTTCGAGATGTCCTTCGTGACGCCACCCTCTCCGGCGTTGAAATCCCTGGATAAGGAAGGGCGCGTCATCCATATCGGGTCTTTTTCGAAATCGCTGTTCCCCGGACTGCGTCTTGGGTACATCGTCGGGTCCCGCACGTTTATCCGCGAAGCACGGGCGCTCAGGGCCGCCGTCCTCAGACACCCTCCCGGCCATGTCCAAAGGACCGCGGCCTATTTCATGTCGCTCGGTCACTATGATGCGTTGATTAAGCGCACAGCGCGCGCGCTTTCGACGCGCCGGCAAGTGATGACGGAGGCCATCCGATCGAACGGGCTGACCATTGCGGGGGAAGGCAAAGGCGGGTCGAGCTTCTGGATGCGCGCACCCGAAGGTGTCGACACCGTCACCCTGACTGAGGCCTTGAAAGAGGATGGTGTTTTGATTGAACCGGGGTCAGCCTTCTTCCCCGGACCGGAACGCCCGACAGAGTTCTATCGGCTCGCCTACAGCTCCATTCCGAAAGATCGCATTCCCGAGGGGATCGCGCGGATTGCAAAGGCCTTGGGACGTTTTCAGGATGCCCGGCCGTGATAGGCCACGATCTCAGCCAGATCCGTGGGGTTTGTGCGTTCGGGGATGATCGCGCATGTGTTCGGGATATGCTGGAAGAGCGACCCGTCTGAGAAGAACGAGCTTCGCGTGACGAAAACGATCCTGGTGTTCGGCCGCCGGTAGCTTGCGAAATCTGCCGTTGCGATTGCGCTGCCGTCTTCCAGCATGACATCGAGGAGGAGCACTTCAGGCTCATCCTCACACAGAAAATCCACCGCGTCTTCCTGGCTGGTCACCACGTGAACGTCGTAGTGCTGACGTTCGAGGTGCCGCGCCCAGACGCTGGACAGCTCCTTATTTGATGCAACGATCAGTATCACAACGGGACCCTCTGGTCATAAAGCCAGCCAATATGCACCCCAGTTCGGTCAACTTGGTCCCAATTCCTTAACGGAACGTTAAGATTTGCGACAGTTTCGTTAACGTCGGCGAAAGCTTGCCATTCCCGGGTTGCCTTGTGGTTGCATCCGAGTAGGTTCGGCTGGGGTCTGACATCAGGAGTTTTTATGCGCCCCTTTGCCGTCCTTTCCCTTGCATTTTGCCTTCTCTCGACCCCGGTTTTTGCACAGTCCTGCGGTGGCAGTTTCGGACAATTCGTGACGGGTCTGAAGAGTGAAGCGCTAGAACGCGGCCACGACCCACAAGTGGTCGACCGGTTCTTCCAAACGGCCCAACAAGACCCGAAGGTCATCCGGGCGGATCGGGCGCAAGGCATATTTCAGATGCCGTTTATCGACTTCTCCCGGCGTTTGATTAGTCAGAACCGGTTGAACGCAGGCCTGCGCAATGGCGAGAAATGGGACAGCGTGTTCGACCGTGTAGAGCAGGACTACGGCGTGTCACGCGGTGTTCTGCTGGCATTTTGGGCCTTTGAGACCGATTTCGGCGCCGTCCAGGGAAACTTCAACACGGTCAACGCATTGGTGACGCTCTCACATGACTGTCGTCGTCCGGAGCTGTTTCGTCCGCAGGTTTTTGCGGCGCTGGAACTTTTTGAGCGTGGCGATCTCGACCCTGCGCGCACAACCGGGGCTTGGGCGGGTGAGATTGGCATGGTGCAGATGCTCCCGGAGGACATTATCCGCAACGGCGTCGATGGGGACGGCGACGGGAAGGTGCGGTTGAAGACATCCGCACCGGATGCCCTTTTGTCTGGTGCAAACCTGCTGAAGAGCCTGGGCTGGCGGGCCGGGCAGCCCTGGATGCAAGAAGTGACCCTTCCGACCGATTTTGATTGGGCGCAGACCGGTTTGGACGGATGGCGCTCGGCGAGCGAGTGGCTTGAGATGGGCGTGACCCCCCGCTCTGGTGCCTTGTCCGCTCCGGACCTGGAGGCCACGGTTCTTCTGCCACAGGGTCGGCGCGGTCCGGCCTTTCTGGTGTATCCGAACTATGAAGTCTTCTTCGAGTGGAACCAGAGCTTCATCTATGTGACCACCGCAGCTTACTTCGCCACCAGGCTCGAAGGGGCACCGGTCTATCAGCCCGGCGCCCCGACGCCTGCGCTCAGCGAAAGTCAGATGAAGGCGCTGCAATCAAAGCTATCGGAACGCGGGCACGATGTGGGTGGCATTGATGGCATCCTTGGCGCGAAAACGCGCAAGGCTGTTCAGTTGGAACAGGAGCGCCTCGGACTGCCCGCCGATGCCTGGCCGACACGCGACCTGCTCAACGCGCTTTGAGACCGCTCACCAACAGATGTTGAGGAAGCTTCCCACGCATTGAGTCTGGAATACGTCAGTCGTCGCGCCAGCAAAGCTTCCAATCGAAGCAAGCGCGATCAAGACGAGAAAGGCGACCAAAAAATCGCTCATTGAGACCCCCAGTACACAAAATACGCGTCGGGTGGTCAAAACCCGACTATGGCGAAAATATGACGCAACCGGGGCTGGAACAAGGCGCTTGGGCCTTAGTTCTCGTAAACAGTGAGGTTCCGAACAGGAAACCGTGTGCCGTCTTCAATGATCAGAACAACACGGTCTCCATCCCTTACAAACCGGTCGCAGCGCGCGGAACCGTTGTCGAAGTCCACGCAGACAAGGCTGTCGTCCAACAGGCGATACGT
>JBCBBB010000019.1:0-30576 GCA_038532095.1 Pseudomonadota bacterium | reverse complement strand
GAGCAGTGGAATCATAATCCATGTGTCGGGGGTTCAAGTCCCTCCTCCGCTACCAGATTTCCCTCTATGAAAATGTGATCATTGCGCAAACCACCCAACCCGACCGACGCACATCGCTCTGCGATGCACTGAGTCGGGGGTTCAAGTCCCTCCTCCGCTACCAAGCGTCCTCGTGACAATCCCCGGCATACCGAGACGGTCACGGCGCGAGCGGTGTTGTGCCACTTGCCCAAAAAATCACCATTGCATGCGTAGCTACGTCCCTGATTGCACAGGGCTTCTTGTGGCCAGCACGCTTTCACGCGAAGAGAGCCTATGAGCGCTCAACTCACAGTCGTTGTGGTCGAGGAAGACCGGGATCGCGCCATCGCGATTGTCGATGCTTTGAAGGAAAGCAGCGACTGCGATGTGTTCGTGATCGGCAATGCGAGTGGCTTGGCGCGGAAGATCGCCGCCCATGCCCCGGATATCGTGTTGATCGATGTCGATAACCCGACCCGCGACATGCTGGAGGAATTGACGCTGGCCTCGGGGCCTTTGGAGCGCCCGGTCGCGATGTTTGTTTCCGCCGCCGCCGGTGATTTGGCACAGACGGCCGTGGAAGCGGGTGTCTCGGCCTATGTCGTCGATGGGCTGTCGCCCGCGCGGATCAAGCCGGTGATCGACACGGCAATTGCGCGGTTCCGCATGGTCCGGCAGATGCGCGCCGAACTGGCGGAAACCCGGCGCGCCCTGGAAGAACGCAAGATCATCGATCGCGCCAAGGGTCTGCTGATGAAGGCCAAGGGCATCGATGAGGATGAGGCTTATGCGCTCCTTCGGAAAACCGCGATGGATCAGGGGCGGCGCGTCGCCGAGGTAGCGGAAGCCCTTGTGACCGCGTCTGGGTTACTGGGATGAGAACGGTTTCACTTCCCTTTGCCTATATGCCGCTGGTCGATGCCGCGCCGGTTATCGTTGCCGAGGAAATGGGATTTGCGGCGACCGAAGGTATCTCACTCGACCTGATACCGGCGCCGTCGTGGTCATCGGTGCGCGATATGCTGGCCTTTGGGCGGGTGGATGCGGCGCATATGCTGTCTCCGGTGCCGGTGGCCATGGCCATGGGGCTTGGCGGTGTCACCACGCCGGTTTCTGCTGTGTCCGTGCTGTCGATGAACGGCAACGTACTGGGCGTTGGGCGCGATCTAGAGGCCCGGCTGCGCGCCGAAGGGTACGGCTTTGACTTCAGCGATCCGATAAAGGCGGCCGAGGCGTTGGCGCGGGTGCGGCGCGACAAGCTGGTCTTTGGGGTCCCCTTCCCCTTTTCGATGCATGTGGAACTGCTGCGGTACTGGTGCGAGCGTACCGCGATTGGTGCCGACGGGTTTGAGCTTCGGACCGTGCCACCGCCACTGATGGCCGCCGCGCTGGCATCCGGAGATGTGGATGCGTTTTGCGTGGGAGAACCCTGGGGCTCCGTGGCCGTGGATCAGGGCGTGGGCGCGCTTTTGCTGCCAAGCAACGCCATCTGGGGCTTTGCACCGGAAAAGGTCATGGCGGTGCGCAGCGATTGGGCCGAGACCGAGCCGGACCTTCTGGGGCGGTTGATGCGGGCGGTGTGGCAGGCCGGGCGCTGGCTCGCCAAGCCGGAAAACCGCATGACGGCGGGCGAACTGCTGTCGCGCAAGCAATACCTCGATGTTTCGCCCGAACTGGTGGATCGCGCGCTCAGCGGGCATTTCGGGGTCTCCGAACAAGGCGAAATCCGCCATGTGGAGAACTTCCTCTGTTTTCACAATGGTGGCGCGACGTTCCCATGGCGCAGTCAGGCCAAATGGATCGCACATCGGTTGGCAAAGGCGCACCCGGTGCCAGAGACCGTTTCACTCGATGCGGCGGCAGAGGTGTTTCGATCAGATCTCCACCGGGCGCACTTGCAAAACACCGCAGCCGATTTGCCCGGCGCGTCAGAGAAACTGGAAGGCGCGATTCGCCATCCGACAGCCGTTGCCTCCACGAAAGGCGGGCTCAGCCTGCTGCCGGATTCGTTCTTCGATGGCGCGATTTTTGATCCGACCGACATGAAGTGACCAAAGTTTAGGCAGCCGACTGCCGCATTGCAGCATGCCGTGATATGCCGAACATGAATTCATGCTCTTTTCTTGCGTCGGCAGGCGAACGCGCGCAACTTCCTGACTGAGAGCAAAGACGCTCTCTCACATTCTCCCAAGAGGGCGATCCGAGCAAAGCCGCTCGACCCCGCGACGCTAACACGCGTTCGTGCGAGGTCTTGCGGCTTTTTTTGTGTTTTCCGCTGCCCTCCTCCCGGCAGCCCATCAGAGGAAGATGATAATGAAGAAACTCCTAGCAGGCATTGCGCTGTCCGCCGTCGCGGCGACCAGCGCCTCTGCCGAACTTCTGGACCTTGAGAAAGATGAGCTGACCTTCGGCTTCATCAAACTGACCGACATGGCGCCGCTCGCCGTGGCATATGAGAAGGGATACTTCCTGGACGAAGGCCTTTTCGTGACGCTGGAAGCGCAGGCCAACTGGAAAGTGCTGCTGGATGGCGTGATTGACGGTCAGCTTGATGGTGCCCATATGCTGGCCGGTCAGCCGCTGGCCGCCACCATCGGCTACGGCACGGAAGCCCATATTATTACACCATTTTCCATGGACCTGAACGGCAACGGTATCACCGTGTCGAACGAGGTTTGGGAAAAGATGCGCCCGCATATCCCGTCGATGGATGACGGTCGCCCGCAGCATCCGATCAGCGCTTCGGCCCTGAAGCCGGTGGTTGAGGAATTCGCCGCTGAGGGCAAGCCGTTCAACATGGGTATGGTCTTCCCGGTCTCCACCCACAACTATGAACTGCGCTATTGGCTCGCTGCCGGTGGTCTGGAGCCGGGCTACTACTCGCCTGAAAACGTGACCGGTCAGATCGGTGCTGACGTGTTCCTCTCCGTGACACCTCCGCCGCAGATGCCGGCGACCCTCGAAGCCGGTACGATCTATGGCTACTGCGTGGGTGAGCCGTGGAACCAGCAGGCCGTGTTCAAGGGCATCGGCGTGCCGGTGATCACCGATTACCAGCTTTGGAAGAACAACCCCGAAAAGGTCTTTGGCATCACCGCCGAATTTGCCGAGCAGTATCCGAACACGACGCTTGCTGTGACCAAGGCGCTGATCCGTGCAGCCATCTGGCTGGATGAAAACGAGAACGCCAACCGTCCGGAAGCCGTGGAGATCCTGAGCCGCGCTGAATATGTGGGCGCTGACTATGACGTGATCGCCAACTCGATGACCGGCTTCTTCGAGTTTGAGAAGGGCGACAAGCGCGACATCCCGGACTTCAACGTGTTCTTCCGCTACAACGCGACTTATCCGTTCTATTCCGACGCCATCTGGTACCTGACACAAATGCGCCGTTGGGGTCAGATTGCGGAAGCCAAGGATGACCAGTGGTACTTCGACGTGGCCGAGAAGGTCTATCGCCCGGACATCTACCTTGAAGCTGCCCGCCTGGTCGTCGACGAAGGGTACGCGGATGAGGCAGACTTCCCCTGGGACAGCGATGGCTACAAGGCCGCGACACCTTCCGAGGATATCATCGACGGTATTCCTTACGACGGTCGCGCGCCCAACGCCTATCTCGAAAGCCTGCCAATCGGCCTGAAAGGCGCACAGATTGTGGTTGGCAATGAGGTGCAGGGATAAGTCCCGCCTCCCCCTAAATCCCCCTCCCGCGGGAGGGGGACTTCACCCAACTGAAACATTTGCGCCTCCCCCTCCCCGGGGGAGGGGGACCGAGGGGGAGGCCCCTCCACCTGATCCGGAGACATCCAAATGACCGCCGTCGATCCGAATTTCTCTGAAGACGCCGACCGCGAAGCGCGGAAGGAAAGGCTCTTCACCCGCATCAACAAGGCCGACCGCTGGTTCCAGGTGCTGGGCCTCTCGTGGGTCACCCCGGTGCTAAAAGCCGCCGCCGGTGACAATCCGAAAGCACAGGTCTCGGAAATCTGGCGCCTCTTGGGTGTGCCGCTTCTGGCCATAGCTGCTTTCCTGATGCTCTGGGCCAGCCTCGCGCCGACAGTGCAAACGTCGCTTGGCGCGATCCCGGGACCGTCACAGGTCTGGACCGAAGCCGTCAACTTGCATGAAGACGCCGTCGCCAAGGGCGAAAGCCGCGCCAAGTTCGAAGCACAGGTCGCCACGCTGAACGAGCGCCGCGCCGAACAGGGCAAAGAGCCAGTCGTGCGCGAATATACAGGCGCACCAAGCTATTACAGCCAGATTTGGACCTCGATCAAAACAGTCTTCTTCGGCTTCCTGATCGCCTCAGTCGTGGCGATCCCGCTGGGCATCGCTGCTGGTTTGTCGCCCATCGCAAATGCGGCGCTGAACCCGATCATCCAAATCTTCAAGCCGGTCTCGCCACTCGCCTGGTTGCCGATTGTGACCATGGTCGTCTCGGCCACTTATGCGACAAGCGGCGACGGATGGTTCGCAAAGTCGTTCCTGAACTCGGCCATCACCGTGACGCTTTGTTCGCTCTGGCCGACGCTGATCAATACCGCGCTCGGTGTGTCTTCCATCGACAAGGATCTGGTGAACGTCTCGAAGGTCCTAAAAATGAACACCTGGACCAAGATCACCAAACTGGTCCTGCCCTCGGCCCTGCCGCTGATCTTCACCGGTCTGCGCCTGTCGCTGGGTGTGGGTTGGATGGTTCTGATTGCGGCGGAGATGCTGGCGCAGAACCCGGGCCTCGGCAAATTCGTCTGGGACGAGTTCCAGAACGGGTCGAGCCAGTCGCTCGCCAAGATCATGGTGGCGGTGCTGACCATCGGCATTATCGGGTTCCTGCTGGACCGCCTGATGTACGCCATCCAGTCGCTCTTCACCTTCACCAACCATCGTTAAGGCCCGCGCTCAAGTAGCGAAGCGGTAGCGCATAAAAGGAAGAGACATGGGAATTCTCAAACTCGACAACGTGTCCAAGAGCTTTGGCGAAGGGGCGAACCGGACCGATGTTCTGAAAGACATCACACTCGACGTCGAAGAGGGCGAGTTCCTCGTCCTCCTCGGTTTCTCGGGCACCGGCAAGACGACGCTGATCAACATGCTCGCTGGGCTCGACACGCCCAGCAAGGGGTCGGCCACCTTCAAAGGGGCGCCGATCACGGCCCCCTCGCCCGAGCGCGGTGTCATTTTCCAAAGCTATTCTTTGATGCCGTGGCTCACGGTGACGGGGAATGTGCGTCTCGCGGTTGACAGCATCTTCCCGAAGATGCCCGCCGATGAGAAGGCCGCGAAAGTCGACCATTATGTCAACATGGTGGGCTTGAGCCACGCCACGGCCCGGCGCCCGGCGGAGCTCTCGGGCGGCATGCGCCAGCGGGTCAACGTGGCGCGCGCGCTGTCGATGGACCCGGAAGTTCTGCTGCTGGACGAGCCGCTCTCGGCACTCGACGCGCTGACACGCGCCAATCTGGCCGACGAGATCGAGCGGATTTGGGAAGCCGACAAGAAGACCTGCGTCCTTATCACCAACGATGTGGACGAGGCCATCACCCTGGCAGACCGCATCATCGCGCTGAACCCGGACGGGACTTTGGGCGAAGAGTTCAAGGTGACGATCCCGCGCCCGCGCGACCGGACCGAGATGAACCACAACGAGGATTTCAAGCGCCTGCGCTCGGACGTGACCAAATACCTGATGGATGTGGGCATTGAAGCCAAGGTCGAGGGCACCCGGCAATTGCCCGATGTGACGCCGATCCATGGTGTGCCGACGGCTGTGGCCAAGGCGCAGGAAGGGTTGATCGAGAACCGCTTCCTCGACTTCTCGCAGTTGCACAAGGTTTACCCAACGCCGAAAGGTCCGCTGACCGTGGTTGAGGATTTCGACCTCAAGATCGACCGGGGCGAGTTCATCTCGCTGATCGGGCACTCGGGCTGCGGCAAGTCGACGGTGCTGACGATGGCCGCTGGCTTGAACGAGATTTCCAAGGGCGCGATCAAGCTCGATGGCCGCCATGTGGAGGGCGCTGATCCGGAACGCGCGGTTGTGTTCCAGGCGCCGTCGCTTTTCCCCTGGCTGACCGCCAAGGAAAATGTCGCGGTTGGCTCTGACCGGGTCTATCCGAAAGCGTCCCAGGCCGAGCGGCAGGATGTGGTCGAGTATTACCTTGAACGCGTCGGGCTGGCCGATGCGATGGACAAGCCGGCTTCGGAACTCTCGAACGGCATGAAACAGCGGGTCGGCATCGCGCGGGCCTTTGCGCTCTCGCCGAAACTGCTGCTGCTGGATGAGCCCTTCGGCATGCTCGACAGCCTGACCCGTTGGGAGCTTCAGGAAGTGCTGATGGAGGTCTGGTCGCGCACCAAGGTCACCGCGATCTGCGTGACCCATGATGTGGACGAGGCGATCCTGCTGGCCGACCGCGTGGTGATGATGACCAACGGTCCGCAAGCGACGATCGGTCGGATCGTGAATGTCGACCTGCCCCGCCCCCGCACGCGGAAAGCGCTGCTCGAGCATCCGGATTACTATCTCTATCGCGAGCAGGTGCTGAACTTCCTCGAAGAATACGAGCACGGCGCGCAAGGGAAATCGACCGAGGCGGATGCCGAAGCGGAGCCCGAGCTTGCCGAGGCCACAACGGGTGAGGAGGCGGCGTGATGCTGGATGTCGATCAAACATTGGGACGGACCTTTGTCGAGGTCTCCGAGGTCTGGGTGCCCAAGGATGGCGTTCTGACCTGGGAGGGCGGGGACTATGGCGATCTGGATGCCTTCCGCGAAGTCTCTGGCAAGGAAACCTTTGCCAAGGGCGAGGGTTTGCCGGGCAAGGCCTGGGCCGAAGGGCGCCCGGTTGTGCTCAAGCAGTTCGAAGGGTCGTATTTCAAACGGACCGAGGCAGCCCATGCCGCGGGCCTGACCGCCGCCGTTGCGATCCCAGTCTTTGCGGGCGATACGCTCAAGGCCGTTCTGGTCACGCTTTGCGGTGACGGCGACGACCGGATCGGCGCCATCGAGGTGTGGTCGGACACATCGGGCGTGCTGACGCTGGATGACGGCTACTTTGGCTCGGCCGCGCATTTCGAGTGGGTCAGTCGGCACACCCAATTCCCGCGCGGACAGGGCATGCCCGGCAGCGTCTGGTCGACAAGCACACCGCTTTTGATGCGCAATCTCGGCTCAGGCTACAAATTTGTGCGCGCCGAAAGCGCGGGCGAAGCGGGACTGACCACCGGTCTTGGCATGCCTGTGCCTGTGCCCGGCGACCGAAGCTATGTCCTGACGCTTCTTTCGGCGCGGGGCACACCGCTGGCGCGCCGGTTCGAGATCTGGGACGCGCGCAAATCGGTCGTGGGATCGCAAGGCGGTGCCATCCTGATCGACGGCGTTTGCAGCACCGAAGGGCCGTTGGGGCTAGAGAGCCCGCAGAAACGCGCGAACCTCTGGCAAGGGGTGATTGGAAATGTGGCAGGCAGCGGTGTTCCAATTGCCAAGCGCCAGGAAGCGCGGCTGCCCGGCGGGCACAAGTCCGTGGTCGCCCTGCCCATTCACGATGCCGACACCATCACGCATGTCGTGGCCTGGTACAGCTAAGGAGGCTGACTTGAAAAAACTTGTCGTCATAGGCGCAGGGATGGCATCGGGCCGGTTGCTCGAACATCTCTTTGAAGAAGCGCCCGGCAGTTGGGACGTCACCCTGTTCAACGCCGAGGATCGCGGGAACTATAACCGTATCATGCTGTCACCCGTTTTGTCGGGCGAACGGACTTATGAAGAAATCGTCACGCATGATGCTGCGTGGTATGAAGAGCACGGCGTGACCTGCCGCTTTGGCGAACGGATCATGGCGATTGACCCGACCGCCAAAACGGTGACCGGTGAGAACGGTGAGGTCGCGTATGACAAGCTCATCATCGCCACCGGATCGAACCCGTTCATCATCCCCCTGCCCGGGCATGATCTGGACGGTGTGATTGCCTATCGCGATCTCGATGACACCAACAAAATGATTGATGTCTCGAACACGCCAGCCACCAAGGCTGTCGTGATTGGCGGCGGGTTGCTGGGGCTTGAGGCGGCCGCCGGGCTGCGCTTACGCGGGATGGAAGTGACTGTCGTTCACCTCAACCCGTGGCTGATGGAACGCCAGTTGGATGAGGCCGCCGGGTATCTCTTGCAGAAAGAGCTTGTTGGGCGCGGCATCAACGTTCTGTGCTCGGCCAACAGTAAGGAGATTCTGGGCGAAGACGGCAAGGTCAAGGCGCTGCTGCTGGATGATGGCACCGAATTGCCGTGCGATCTTCTGGTCATGGCGGTGGGCATTCGACCTGCCGTGACGCTGGCCCAAGAGGCCGGGTTGGAGACCGGGCGTGGCATTCAGGTGAATGCGCAAATGGTCACGTCAAACGAAGATATTATGGCCATTGGCGAATGTATCGAGTTCGACGGCAACCTCTTTGGGTTGGTCGCCCCGCTTTACGACCAGGCCCGGGTGCTGGCCAACACGCTTTTGGACGTGCCCGATGCCTTTGTGGTCAAGGACACGGCCACCAAGTTGAAGGTCACCGGCTGTGATCTGTTCAGTGCCGGGGATTTTGCCGATGGCGAGAACCGGGAAGACATCGTCTTCCGCGACCCTGCGCGCGGCATCTACAAACGCCTTGTCATCGAGGAGGACCGGCTTGTCGGCGCGGTGATGTATGGCGACACCGCGGATGGCAATTGGTTCTTTGGCCTGATCAAGGACGGAACCGAGATTGAAGAGATGCGCGAGACGCTGATCTTCGGGCCTGCCTATCAAGGGGGGGCCGCCGCGGACCCTTTGTCAGCCGTTGCAGCATTGCCGCCTGAGGCGGAGATTTGCGGCTGCAACGGCGTTTGCAAGGGCACCATTGTTGAGGCCATCAACGATGGCGCAGGCGATTTGGGTGCGGTGCGTGGGACCACCAAGGCCAGCGCGTCGTGCGGGACCTGCACCGGTCTGGTCGAACAACTGCTTCAGGTGACACTGGGCGACGAGTTCGAGGCTCCAACGGCGCAGCCCATGTGCGGCTGCACCGATCTGACGCATGAAGATGTGCGGCGTTTGATCAAATCGAAAGAGCTGAAGTCTCAGGAAGCCGTCTGGCAGGAACTGGGGTGGAAGACCCGGAACGGGTGCCATGTGTGCCGTCCGGCGGTGAACTTCTATCTGCTGGCCGATTGGCCGCTGGAGTATCAGGATGATCCGCAATCGCGCTTTGTGAATGAACGCAAGCACGCAAACATCCAGAAAGACGGCACTTTCTCGGTTGTGCCGCGCATGTGGGGCGGGATCACCAACCCGACCGAGTTGCGCGCCATTGCGGATGCGGCCGACAAGTACGACGTGCCGACCGTCAAGGTGACTGGCGGGCAACGGATCGACCTGCTGGGCGTGAAGGGCGAGGACTTGCCCGCCATCTGGGCCGATCTGAACAAGGCTGGGCTGGTTTCGGGCCACGCCTATTCCAAGGGTCTGCGCACGGTAAAAACCTGCGTCGGGACCGATCACTGTCGGTTCGGGACGCAGGATTCAACCGGTCTTGGCATCAAGCTGGAACAAATCCTCTGGGGCTCGTGGACGCCGCACAAGGTCAAGCTCGCCGTGTCGGGCTGCCCGCGCAACTGTGCCGAGGCGACCTGTAAGGATGTGGGAATCGTCTGCGTGGACAGCGGCTATCAAGTCGGTGTTGCAGGCGCGGCGGGTATGGATGTGAAGGAAACCGAGCGTCTGGGCGATGTGGCGACCGAGCAGGAAGCCATCGACCTGACGGTCGCCTTCATCCAGCTTTATCGCGAGAACGCCAAGTACCTCGACCGGCCCTATAAGTGGGTCGCCAAGGTCGGGCTGGACTGGGTCAAGGAACGCGTGGTCGATGACCTTGAAGAGCGCGCGCGGCTGATCGCGGCGTTCGAGCTGAGCCAGAGCATCTATCGCAAGGACCCATGGGCCGAAAACGCGAAGGAAGCCGAAGGGTTCCAGCCCTTGGCCGATCTGACACTGGAGGCGGCGGAATGAGCCCATGCTTCCGCGCCCCGGACTTGATCCGGGGCCTCCATGTCACCGTCGGGATGAGACCCCGGGTCAAGCCCGGGGCGAGACAAAACAAACAAAAGGCAGGTGCGCTATGAGCTGGATCGATATCGGACGCGTTGAGGACATCCCGCTGCGCGGAGCGCGCAAACTGAAGACGGCCCTCGGCTGTGTGGCAATCTTCCGCACGGGCGAAGACGAGGTCTACGCCGCAACGGATATGTGCCCACACAAAGGTGGGCCACTGTCGGAAGGGATCGTACACGACCAAAAGGTCACCTGCCCTTTGCATAACTGGGTCTTCGACCTGAACACAGGCGCGGCGGTGGGCGAGGATGCCAGCATCCAGACTTTCCCGGTGCGCGTTGAGGCCGGGCGCATCCTGATTGACGGCGCGCAACTGGCTGGACGGAGTGCCGCTTGATGGACGGCTCCGGCCTGCCTGAGACGCGCTCAACCTGCCCTTACTGCGGGGTCGGTTGCGGTGTCCTCCTCCGCCCGGACGGAGGTGGCGGCGTGGCCGTGGCGGGTGATCCGGAGCATCCTGCGAACTTCGGGCGGCTTTGCTCGAAGGGCTCGGCGCTTGGTGAAACAGTCGGTTTGGATCACCGCCTGCTGGCGCCCAAAGTCTATGGCAAAGACACCGGCTGGAACGGCGGATTGCAGTTGGTGGCAGATCGTTTTCGCGAGACCATCGCGGCGCATGGGCCGGACAGCGTGGCCTTCTACGTTTCAGGCCAATTGCTGACCGAAGACTACTACGTCGCCAACAAGCTGATGAAGGGCTTCATCGGGTCGGCGAATATCGACACGAATTCAAGGCTTTGCATGGCCTCATCCGTGGCAGGCCACAAACGCGCCTTCGGCACTGACACAGTGCCGGGCACCTATGAAGACCTCGACGAGGCCGATCTTGTGGTTCTGGTTGGCTCAAACCTCGCCTGGTGCCACCCGGTTCTGTACCAGCGCCTGATGGCAGCGCGGGCCACGCGCGGCACGAAGATCGTCGTCATTGACCCGCGCCGCACGGCCAGTTGTCAGGACGCCGATTTGCACCTGGCCTTGGCCCCGGGCAGCGACGTGGCACTGTTCAATCGACTTCTCTCCGAGATTTACGATGCGGGCGCGGTCGATCAGGATTTCATTGCCCACACCCAGGGCTTCGACGCCGCGATGGAGGCGGCTTGGGCGGCCGACACCTCTGTTACCGGATTGAGCGAACGGGACATCGCCGCGTTTTGCAAACTTTGGATCGGGACCGAACGCGTTGTCACGATTTATAGCCAGGGCGTGAACCAGTCGACCAGCGGATCGGACAAGGTGAATGCCATCCTCAACTGCCACTTGGCCACCGGGCGGATTGGCAAACCGGGGATGGGCCCGCTTTCGGTCACCGGGCAGCCCAATGCGATGGGCGGGCGCGAAGTGGGTGGGCTGGCCAATATGTTGGCCTGCCATCTCGATTTGGAAAATGCAGACCACCGTGCGGCGGTGCGTGACTTCTGGAACGCGCCGTCTGTGCCGGATGCGCCGGGACTGAAGGCGGTCGACATGTTCAACGCCGTGGGCGACGGGCGGATCAAGGCGCTCTGGATTATCCACACCAATCCGGCCGTCTCGATGCCTGATGCGGATGCCGTGCGCGACGCGATTGCCGCCTGCCCGTTCACAGTCGTCAGCGATATCACGGCGGAGACCGACACCGCGCGGCTGGCCGATGTTTTGTTGCCCGCCAGCGCATGGGCCGAGAAAGACGGCACCGTCACGAACTCAGACCGGACCATCAGCCGACAGCGCAGCGTCCTGCCCGCACCGGGTCAATGTCGCGCGGATTGGGACATTCTGGCCGAGGTTGGGCGACGCATGGGGTTCCGCGCGGCCTTTGACTATGCCTCGCCGGCCGAGATTTTCCGCGAATATGCCGCCCTTTCCGGGCTGGCCGGGCAGTTTGGGCGCGACTTTGACATCTCGGATTTCGCCGAGCTCAGCGATGCCGGATATGCGGCGCTTGCGCCGACCCGCTGGCCTGTCGCGGGCGACCGGCAAGGCGGGCGCTTCTTTGCGGATGGTCAATTCTATCACGCCGATGGGCGGGCAAAACTCCTCCCCGTGCGTTGGAAACCACCGGCAGCGAAAACCGGGCCACGCTATCCGTTCCTGCTGAACACCGGGCGGCTGCGCGATCAGTGGCACACGATGACACGCACGGCGCTCAGCCCGCGCCTTTCGGCACATCTGCCTGAGCCGTTTCTGGACATTCACCCGGCGGACGCATCGGATCTGTCCATCGAAGCAGCTGACCTGGTGACCGTTGACAGCCCCCAAGGGCAGGCCATTTTGCGAGCACGCATCACAGAAGATGTGCAACCGGGACAGGTGTTCGCCTCCATGCATTGGACTGGCGAGACCGCGCCATCCGGGCGTATCGACGCCGTTGTCGCCGCCGCGACCGACCCGGTTTCGGGACAGCCGGAAAGCAAGGCAAGCGTCGTTGCGGTCGCCAAGTTCGACGCGGCGTGGTACGGCTTCGCGATTTCCTCCGGTGAAATCAAGCCAACGTCCGAGTACTGGGCGCTGGCACGCACCGCCACTGGCCAGCGCGCCGAGTTGGCAGGCACGGCAGCCGTCGCAGATTGGGAGGGTATGGCCCGCACCCTCTTCGGCAAGCCGGATGCGCAACTGACATCCATCATCGATGCGCGGCGCGGCACAGCGCGGATCGCCCTATACGAAGACGAACGCCTGATTGCTGCGCTCTTCGCGGCGCGCAACCCCGTGGCGGTCATGCGGGATTATCTGGTCACACAGCCCGGACATGACGGGCAGGATGTGCTGACCGGTCGTCCGCCCGCTGATGTTCCCGATCCGGGGCCTGTGCTGTGTTCCTGCTTCGGTGTCGGCGTAAACACCATCGTCAACGCAATCGAGGCGGACGGTCTGATGAGCGTCGATGCCGTCGGTGCCGCGTTGCAGGCCGGTACCAATTGCGGGTCCTGCCGCCCGGAAATCGCGGTGTTGCTGGATCGGACCCGGGTACAAGAGGCAGCAGAATGAACCCGTTCCCGATGGAAGGAGCACAGGCATGAAGGCGCTGACCATGTTCCTACGCTCCGCGCGCCGCCGCAACGAGACGCCCTCGGGTCATATCGCGCTTGTCGGTGCCGGGCCGGGCGCGCGGGATCTGATGACATTGCGCGCCGTCGAACGGTTGCAGCAGGCGGATGTGGTTTTCTACGACCGCTTGGTCAACGAAGAGGTGCTGGAGCTCGCGCGGCCTGATGCGGAACGGGTCTTTGTCGGGAAACATGTGGGCGCGCACCCCTGGCCGCAGGAGCGGATCAATGAAGCGATTGTGGCCGAGGCGTTGAAAGGACGTCGCGTTGTCCGGTTGAAATCGGGCGACCCCGGGGTCTTTGGCCGGGCGGGCGAAGAGATCACCGCAGCGCGCGCTGCTGGTGTCCCCGTTGAGCTTGTGCCAGGTGTCACCGCGGCCTCTGCTGCGGGCGCCGCGCTTGGCCGGAGCCTAACGGAACGCGGTGTGGCGAACACTCTGGTTCTGGCGACCGGGACGGGGTGCTCGGAGGAGCCCGAGCCGGATTGCACACGTCTGGCCGGACCGGGCACGACGACTGCGTTTTACATGTCGGTGCGACAGGCGGCGCGGATCTCCAGCGCGCTGATCGCGCAAGGCTTGCCGCGAGACACCGAGATCGACATTGCCGTGGATGTCGAGAAGGCGGGTCAACAGCTCTTGAAAGCGCGGGTGTCAGACCTTGCGGAAACGCTGGCCGCGCATACGGTCACGGGCTGCGCGATCCTGTTGGTCACCTGGCCCGAAGCCGTGGCAGTGGCGCGTACGAGCACGGACGAAAACGCAAGTGAACTCAGTGTGGTAACAGCCGCCTGAGGTGCCCCTCAGGTCTGATCGTCCCGTTCGTCTGGTGGGGTGTCGTCCATCAGAATGCGGGCCGCATCGCCATCCGGATCGCCATATTGGCCGGTGCGGATTGTCCAGATGAACGCCATGAGGCCGAGCCCGCCCAGAATGAGCGAAACCGGGATCAGGAAAGCGAGCACATTCATTTGGCGGACCTCACTCTGAGCGCGTTCAACAGCACCGTAATCGATGAGATGGACATGGCAAGTGCTGCGATCAGCGGGGTCGCGTAGCCCAGAAGTGCAATTGGCACCGCCACGAGGTTATAGGCTGTCGCAATGGCGAAGTTCTGTTGCGAGAGGCGCGTGGCCGCCTGCGCAATGCGGAAGAGCCGTGGGAGATCGTTCAGTCCATCACGCAGCAGGACGATGTCAGCCGCGTTGCGGGACGCGTCCATGGCGGAGGATGGCGCGATGGACGCATGGGCCGCAGCAAGGGCGGCTGTGTCATTCAGGCCATCGCCGACCATTGCCGTCAGATGTCCTTCGGCGCTCCGCGCTTCGATCAAGGCGTGTTTTTCTTCCGGGGACACACCCGCGGCCACGTCCTCGATATGAAGATCATGCGCGATGCGCTGTGCACGCTCTGGCGCGTCGCCTGTCAGAAGCGTCGGTGTCAGATACATGGCACTGAGGGCATCGACTGCCTCCCGCGCGCCGGGGCGGAGCATCTCCATCTGGCCCAGCGCTGTTTCTTCCGCGCCCACCCGCAGGATCAGGGCCCCGTCTTTGCGGCCGAGGAAGACAGCTGTGCCGTTGCAGATCCCTTCAATGCCCACGCCGGTGATCTCTTTGATATCGGTAACATCTACCGGGGCGACTTCGGGCAGTGCGGCTTGAACGGCGCGCGCGACCGGGTGGGATGAGCTTTGCGCCAGCGCCAGCGCGATGCCTTGCTGTTCTTCGGTAAGCCCTTCGGACAGGTGCGACACACCGGGGAGAGTGACGGTTCCGGTTTTGTCGAAGACCACGCCATCAACCTCTGCCAATCGCTCAAGGGCGGTGCCGGATTTCACCAGAAACCCAAGTTCGTAGAGTTTGCCGATGGCGGCTGTCGACACTGCTGGAACGGCCAGCCCAAGGGCGCAGGGACAGGTGATGATCAAAACGGCGATCGCCACATTGATAGCAAATCGCAGGTCTCCGGAGATGACGACCCAGGCCAGGAACGCCACCAGCGCCAGCAGGTGCACCGCCGGCGCATAGGCCTGCGCGGCCCGATCCGCCAGGCTGGTGTAACGGTTGCGCGCGTTCTCTGCCCCTTCGACCAATCGCGCCATGCGGCGTAGGGTTGTATCCTCGCCAACCGTGCTTGCGGTCATGCGGAACGGCGCGCCAAGATTGATTTCCCCCGCGCTCAGCCCCTCCCCCCGGGTGATCGATACAGGATCGCTTTCGCCAGTCAGGAACGAACGGTCGGTCAAGGCATCGTCGGAAGTGAGCCGACCATCAACCGGTGTGCGCCCGCCGGTTGGGACAAGCACCATGTCACCGACGGCCAAATCGGTGATCGGAACAGTGATCGCGCGGCCCTGCCCGTCAATCCGCTCGGCGGTTTGTGTTTCGAGTGCGGCCAGTTCGCGCGCGGCAGAGCGGGCCGAGGCCCGCGTGCGGTGATCGAGGAAGCGACCGATCAGCAGGAAGAAGGTCAGCGACAGCCCGGCGTCGAAATACGCATGGTGGCCGCCGTTGAGACTTTCGTAGACCGACATGCAGGTCGCCAGCAGGATGGCGAGCGAGATCGGGACATCCATATTGAGCCGCCGGACGCGAAGCGCGGACCAGGCGCTGCGGAAGAACGGTTGGCCGGAATAGCCGACCACCGGCACCGCAATCGCGGCCGAGATCAGGTGGAACAAGTCGCGCGTGGCGTCGGCGGCACCGGACCATACGGCGACGGAGAGCAGCATGACATTCATCATCGCGAAGCCCGCAACGCCCAGCCGCAAAGCGAGGTCGTGCCCCGCCGGGTCGTTTTCCTGCCCAAGCACACCCGCATCGAGCGGGAAGGCCTTATAGCCGAGGGCTGCGAGCTTTGAGACAACATCGTCAACGGAAAGATCGGACCTGAGCGAGACACGTTTCTGCGTGAGGTTCACACGGGCACCGTGGACGCCCTCAACCTGTGCCAAACCCCGCTCAATCGTGCCGATGCAGGCCGCGCAGGACACGCCCGGGACAGACAGGGTCATGTTCGGCTCGGCCAGTTCGGCGACGCGCAACGCGGCGGGTGCCGTGTTACAGGCGGGGCAGGCAGCGCTGGTCATCGGACGGCCCGCACCACGATGCGCTGACGGAACTCGGTGCCGTCGGCGGCGAGCGCCGTGAGGCGCAGGTTCCAGTTGCCCGGCCCGCCTTTCACTGGAGCGACCAGGCGGCCGTTTTCAAACGCGAACTCCGGGGTCTGATCGGCCGCCACAGTTGTGGCGCGGCCAAAGATGGCGCCGGTGATGTTCGGCGCAATGGGCTGACCATCTTCAAGTATCGTCAGTTCAAGCAGGTTATCGGTGACGGTCGCGCTGACCTCCCAGCCGAGGGCTTCCTGCGCGGCACGATCCGCCTGAAACGCCTGGCTGGCGACATAGGAGTTCTTGACTTCCAGCCCCGGAAAAGTGCGCACGGCGTTGACCGCAAGGGTCATGTTCACTGTGATGATGATGCCAAAGCCGATGACGAACCATGAAAAGACGTGCCAACCTTTGATCTCGCTCATGATGAGCCCTCCCGTCCATTGAATGTGGAATCCTTGTAAGCGCGCTCGCCATTGGTGAGGTCTTCGACCCAAAACCGGAGCGCCGTGATATCGCCATCCGCAGGCGCGGAGCCCGGCGGGGCGACGACATAAACCCGCTGCAACCGGGTCTCGTTCGCGTTGACATCGACCGTCTGGAACACCGTGCCCTCCAACTCGATGCGGAAGGTCGGGTGGCCGACGACAGACAGGCGGAATGGCCGGTCGTCGCCGTGCTTGTTTCTCAGGCGGATGTCATAGGTGTTGCGGATCGAGCCATCCGACAGCGTCACGAAGGTCGGATTGCGGACCGGCGCGACGGTCAGGTCGATCTCGGCCCGGATGAACAGCGCATAGACAAGCGCGACACCGATCAGCGACCAAAGTGCGGTATAGATGATGGTGCGGGTGCGGAAAACGTGCTGCCAGATCGGGCGTGGCGGGTTTCCGGCACGTTCCCTGCCCTCGTCAGACAGGGCGAGATAGTCGATCAGCCCGCGTGGCTTGCCGATCTTTTCCATCACCTCGTCGCAGGCATCGATGCAAAGCGCGCAGGTGATGCACTCCATCTGCTGACCGTTGCGAATGTCGATGCCCATCGGGCAAACATTGACGCAGGCCATGCAGTCGATGCAGTCGCCCGGGCCCGCGCTTTCGGGTGTTGGCTCCGGGGGCAATTCAAACCCTGCGAGGCCCGGATAGGGTGTTGAGCGATAGGCCGGTCGACCCCGGCCAAGCTCGGCTTGTTCAGCCGCGATCCGCTCGGCTTCTGCCGACATCTCGCGCCGGCGTTTGCCTTTGGCGCGCGGCTCACCGCGCCAGCCGCGATAGCCGACGGTCAGCGTGTCCGGGTCCATCATCGCGCCCTGGATGCGCGGCCAGGGGCACATGTAGATGCAGACCTGCTCGCGCATGAACCCACCGAAGATCAGCGTGGTTGCGGTCAGGATGGCGATGGTCATGTAGGCGATCGGATGCGCGCTGACCGTCAGCAATTCCCAGGCCAGCGTGGGCGCATCGGCGAAATAGAACACCCAGGCCCCGCCGGTGGCGATGGCGATCAGGGTCCAGAGGGTCCATTTGGTCAGGCGCAGGCGGATTTTGTGCCCATCCCATGTCGCTTTGTGCAGGCGCAGGCGCGCGTTGCGGTCGCCTTCGACCCAGCGCTCGACCAGAAAGAACAGATCGGTCCAGACCGTTTGCGGGCAGGTATAGCCGCACCAGACACGGCCCAGTGCGGAGGTGAACAGGAAGAGACCGAGGCCCGCCATAATCAGAAGCCCGGCGACGAAGTAAAACTCGTGCGGCCAGATCTCGATCCAAAAGAAATAGAACCGTCGCCCGGCCAGATCGACCAGCACGGCCTGATCGGGCAGGTTTGGCCCGCGGTCCCAACGGATCCACGGGGTCAGATAGTAGATGCCGAGGGTGACAATCATGATCCACCACTTCAGCGTGCGGAACTTGCCTGACACCCGACGCGGGAAGACAGGTTCGCTGGAGGCGTAGAGCGGTTGAGAGGTATCGGACATAGCTCTGCTGTTTTGAACGTTTCACAAGTGGTAAATCGGGGCGGTTAGAGAAACTTTGACAAAGATCAAATTTCCAACCCAACGCCTTGAATTTTGACGGTCAAACGGTCGCAGCATAAAAGAAAGCAGCCCGCCCAGGTACAGGGCGGACTGCGCTAATCTGAATGGCTGGGATCCCGTGCGATCCCTATTCGCCACCGCCCAGTGCGTGGACGTAAAGCGATACGGCGCGCACATCGGCCTCCGCCAGACGTTGGCCCCAGGCGGGCATGACACCGAAGCGCGAGTAGGTGATCGTCTCGGTCAGGGTCGCTTCGTCACCGCCATAGAGCCAGATGGCATCCGCAAGGTTCGGCGCACCCAGTTCTGGAATGCCCTCGCCCTGCTCGCCGTGGCAGGCCGAACAGTTGTCGAGGAAGAGCGTTTCCGCATCTCCGCCAGCACCGCCAGTGGGCAGCGCCTGCACATGGGCCACGACCAACGCGATTTCATCACGTGTCAGCAACTCGCCAAAGGCGGGCATTTCCGACCAGCGGGCATCCGGATCGGTTTCGTTGCGGATACCGTGCTGCACGGTATAGGCAATCTCTTCCACCGAGCCGCCCCAGAGCCAGGCATTGTCGAGCAGGTTGGGATAGCCAACCGCCCCGGCCGCCCCGGACCCGTGACATTGCGAGCACTGGGCGCGGAAGACCGACCCGCCACGCGCAACGGCGTAACGGTGCAGGTCGGAGCCCGCGTCAACTGCCGCGATATCGGCCGCCACCAGTTCTTCCACCAAGGCCGCGTTCTTGGCCTCGTGGTCTTCGATATCCTGAGCGACTTCGGCCCGGCTGGAATAGCCCAGCACACCTGCGGTCGCGCCTGAGACCAGCGGCCAGGCCGGATAGGCGATGGTATAGGCGATGCCCCAGACAATCGTGGCATAGAAAGTCCAGAGCCACCATTTTGGCAAGGGCGTGTTCAGCTCCTCGATACCGTCGTATTTATGGCCGGTCGTATATTGACCGGTTTCTTCGTCCAGGCGCTTGTCTTCTTCACTCATCGCCATTCTCCTCGGAAGTCGTATCTGGATCGGCGTTCTCGTTACGGAACGGAATGTCCGCCGCGTTGTTTCGATCGGCGGCCATACTTGGCCAGAAGGCAAAGACGCCGCAGCCGATGAACATCGTGAACATGGCCAGCAGCACCCAGCTGTCGGCGATCTCACGCAGAAGGGAATAGGTATCCATCGCGCCCTCCTATCGGCTCGCGTCCGGCGTGAAGGTCGAGAAATCGACCATCGTGCCGAGGACTTGCATGTAGGCGATCAGCGCATCCATCTCGGTCAGTTCCGCCTGACCATCGAAATTGCCGACCGGGGCACCCGGGTAGCGGTCTTCGACCTCACCATAGTCGCCGTCAGGATCGGCCTGGGCGCGGAAGTCAGCGCGGGCCAATTCGATCTGCTGATCGGTGTAAGGAACCCCGACGAAGCGATGCGTGCTCATAAGATCGCCGATGTATTCGCCATCGATCTCTGTCCGCTTCAGGAACGCGTATTTCGGCATGATGCTTTCCGGTACCACGCTTTGCGGATCGGTGAAGTGATCGACATGCCAGTCGTTCGAGTAGCGTCCGCCGACGCGGGCAAGGTCAGGCCCCGTCCGTTTCGAGCCCCATTGGAACGGGTGGTCGTACTGGCTTTCCGCTGCGAGGCTATAGTGGCCATAGCGTTCGACCTCATCCCGCATGGGGCGGATCATCTGGCTGTGGCAGACATAACAGCCCTCGCGGATATAGATCTCCCGCCCCGCCAGTTCGAGCGGGCTGTAGGGGCGCACGCCCTCTACATCCTCGATCGTGTTTTCCAGCCAGAAGAGCGGTGCGATCTCGACGATGCCGCCCACCGTCACCACCAGGAGGGAGGAGACGAGGAGAAGGGTCGGGCTCTTCTCCAGAATGGCGTGTTTTTCCATGATTGCCATTGTTTACACTCCTTTCACAGCAGTGGTGATTTCAGAAATGGGCTGCTCGTACGGCTTGGCGCCGCGGATGGTCATCCACATGTTCCAGCACATGATGAGCGCACCGGAGAGGAAGAGCACGCCGCCCAGACCACGCACCACATAAATCGGGAACTTGGCGCTGACCGTGTCGGCGAAGCTGTTCACCAGGAAGCCCTGGTCATCGACTTCACGCCACATCAGGCCTTCCATGATGCCGGTGACCCACATGGACGACGCGTAGAGCACGATGCCGAGCGTCGCGAGCCAGAAGTGCCAGTTGATGGCCGGCATCGAGTACATCTTGGTCTGACCCCAGAGCTT
Organism: Pseudomonadota bacterium; assembly: GCA_038532095.1. Taxonomy (GTDB): domain Bacteria; phylum Pseudomonadota; class Alphaproteobacteria; order Rhodobacterales; family Rhodobacteraceae; genus JAJDOD01. Next base: position 10,002 of record JBCBBB010000019.1, on the reverse strand, counting down.
CGGTGTCAGGAAGTAGATGCAGGCGAAGGTGATCATGCCGTTCCAACCCAGCGCACCGGAGTGCACGTGACCAATGGTCCAGTCGGTGTAGTGGCTGAGCGAGTTCACGGCCTTGATCGACATCATCGGGCCTTCGAAGGTCGACATGCCGTAAAAGGCGAGCGAGATCACGAACATCCGGATGATCGGGTCGGTGCGGAGCTTGTCCCACGCGCCGTTCAGCGTCATCAGACCGTTGATCATGCCACCCCAACTGGGCATCCAGAGGATGACCGAGAACACCATGCCGAGGGTCGAGGCCCAATCCGGCAGAGCGGTGTAATGCAGATGGTGCGGACCAGCCCAAATATACAGGAAGATCAGCGCCCAGAAGTGGATGATCGACAAACGATAGGAATAGACCGGACGGCCCGCCTGTTTCGGCACGAAGTAGTACATCATGCCCAGGAAGCCTGCGGTCAGGAAGAAGCCCACCGCATTATGGCCGTACCACCATTGCGTCATCGCGTCCTGCACGCCTGAGAAGACCTGCACCGAGCGTGAGCCCCAGATGCTGACCGGAACGCTCAGGTTGTTGACGATATGCAGCATCGCCACCGTAACGATGAAGGCCAGGAAAAACCAGTTGGCGACATAGATGTGCTTTTCCTTGCGGGTGAAGATCGTGCCGAGGAACACGAGCAGATAGGCCACCCAGACAATTGTCAGCCAGAGGTCGATGTACCATTCCGGCTCAGCGTATTCCTTCGATTGCGTGCCGCCGAGCAGGTAGCCGGTGGCTGCAAGCACGATGAATAGCTGATAGCCCCAGAACACGAACCACGACAGCTTGCCCCCGAAGAGCCGCACGCCGCTGGTCCGTTGGACAACATAGAAAGACGTTGCGATCAGGGCGTTGCCGCCAAACGCAAAAATCACCGCGCTGGTGTGCAGCGGGCGCAGCCGTCCGAAATTGGTAAAGGGTTGGCCCCAGTCAAAGTTGAGTGCCGGGAACGCCAGCTGGAAGGCAATGAAGACCCCCACAAGGAAGCCTGCAACGCCCCAGAAGGCGGTCGCAATCACCCCGTAACGGACAACGCCGTCGTCGTACCCGCTGATCGGGTCGGGGGCGAGTGCCACCGGCTCGTCCGTGTTCCGGAGAACGTAGATGAACATGACGGCTGCGATCACCATGATCAAAACCGCATGTACCTGATACGCGAGATCCCTACCCCAACTGGCTGCGAGTGCCGCAAAAAGTGTGACCAGTCCGAGCAGGATGAGTTTTACGTAGTTGCCCATACCAATTCCTCGATTTCAGACGCGAAACGCGCCAATTCCTGGAATCGGTCTACGGAAGGGTGGTTAAATCGGCTTTGATCTAGGTCAAGTCAGGGTGCGGCAGCCGCGCACTGGGGTGCGTCAGACGATCACACCCCCGTCCGCATCATCGCCGGTCGCTTCCAGAAGCGCGGCGTGATCGGTGACGGTAAAATGTCGGCGATCGGTAAACTCAACGATGCCGTCCTTTCGGAATTGCGTGAACTGACGGCTGACGGTCTCAAGCGTCAGGCCAAGGTAGCTTGCGATCTCCTCCCGCGTGAGCGGCAGGATCAGTTTCGGGATATCGCTGCCTGGCAGGTGACTCCGTTGCACCAGCATCTCGATAAAGGTCGCCAGTTTTTCCCGCGCCGTCTTCCGCCCAAGCAGCACCATCCAGTCGCGCGCGGCGTCCAGTTCGTCCATCGCCATCTCGACCAGGCGCTGAGCAATATGTGGTGTCTCGGTGAGAAGCCGTTCAAACGGCCCACGCTCGAAACTGCAAAGCGTCACGTCGGACGCAGCCGTCACATCGAAGTCGAGCGTTTTGCGGCCCGGGCGACCAATGAAGTCCGACGGAAGAAGCAAACCGACCATCTGCATCCGACCGTCATCGAGTGTTTTCGAGAGCGTCGCGATACCAGCCACAACCGATGACACATGGGTCAAATCGTCCCCGCGCCAAACGATCGTCTCGCCCGCCTTAAAGGTACGATATGCTTTGATCTTGTCGAGGATCGCGATTTCGTCTTCGTCGCAACGCGCGCAAACGGCCCGATGCCGGATCGGGCATTCACTGCATTTCACACGGTCAAACAGCTGTACGTTCATGCCGAGTTGATCTGCGTCAAAGTCTCTCCCATGGATCAAGCGTACACCAAGCGCATGGAAAATGAAGCCATCCTTGAGCAGTACGGGCTTTTTCGCGCCAAAGTGCCGCGGTTCACAAGCTATCCCCCTGCCAACCGATTCGAACTGAATACTGGGCGAAGACACCAAGTTTTGTGGCTTCAGAACGTTTCGGACACTGATCCTGTTTCAGTTTACGTGCATATCCCGTTTTGCAGACGGCTCTGCTATTTTTGCGCCTGCCGAACGCAGGGCACACAAACGCTGAAGCCTGTTGCAACCTATGTTGAAACTCTGATCACCGAAATTCAGGCGATTCGGCGCGCTTTGCCGGACAAGATCAAGATGGCCCGCCTTCACTTTGGCGGCGGTACCCCGACCCTTCTGAACGAAGAGTTGATGAACCAGCTCTGCGACGCCATTTTCAACAATTTCGCCGCCAGCCGGGACTTCGAGTTCTCGGTTGAAATCGATCCGACAGAAACCGCCCCTGGCATTCTGGAAACACTCGCCGATTGGAACATGGGGCGTGCCAGCATTGGCGTTCAGGATTTTGCGCCGAAAGTGCAGACCACGATCGGGCGCGAACAAAGCTTTGAGCAAACCCAAGCGGTCATTGAGCGGTTGCGCGGGTTGGGGATCAACAGCGTGAACCTCGACCTGGTCTACGGGCTGCCGCATCAGACCGTTGCCAGTCTGGAGCGCACGCTTGAGCATGTCCTTACGTTGAACCCGGATCGGCTTGCGCTTTACGGCTATGCCCATGTTCCGCAGATATCGAAACGTCAGGTCATGATCTCCGACAAGAACCTGCCGGATTCCTACGAACGCTATCAGCTCGCAACACTGGCGCGCAGACTGTTCGTCGACGATGGTCTATTGCCCATTGGCATCGACCATTTTGCGCGAGACACCGATAGCCTCGCGCGTGCCGCCAAACGCGGCATGTTGCGGCGCAATTTTCAGGGCTACACAGACGACCCCTGCCGGACGTTGATCGGGCTCGGCGCCTCCGCCATCTCGGAGTTTCCCGAAGGCTATGTTCAGAATGCCGTTGCGACAGCCGCGTACGCGGACCGGATCAAACATGACGGCATCGCCGGTCATCGTGGCTACGCCATGACATCCCAGGATTTGATGGTCTCCGACCTGGTACAGGACCTGATGTGTTGCGGCGGATTTGATTACACGGGGCTAAAGGTCAAGCACCCGGAGCATGAAGTGCAGATCGATGCCATCGTGCGCCGCTTGTCCTTCCGGTTCGCCGAAGCGCTGCATATCAGTGAGAACGAGGTGACCATCAAACCGGAGGCAGCAAGCCTGACGCGCGTGATCGCCAGCGTGGCCGCTGAGGAAGAGACCTCGAAAGGCAGCCTGGCCATCTAGGCCGGGCGTTGTCTGACAGGTTGCGATGGCGTATCGCGTGAGGGCCGCGCTCTAGGCCTCCAGCCCGTAAATCCGAATGGCCGTATTGCCAAACACGTTCTCTTGTTCAGCCGGGCTGAGCTGAGATGTCACCGCCTCTGCGGCCTGAACGACCTCACTGTATCCGCCCGCCAGAAGGCAGACGGGCCAATCCGATCCAAACATCAGACGGTCCGTTCCAAAAGCCTCCAAAACGATATCCACGTAAGGGCGCAGATCATCGACAGTCCAGTTCTGCCAATCCGCCTCGGTGATCATGCCGGAGAGCTTGCAGACCACGTTGTCGCGGCGCGCCAGTTCGACGATCAGCGCGCGCCAGGGCTCCATTTCCCCGGCAGCGATGCGCGGTTTGGAGATATGATCGAGCACGAAGGTCACGTCAGGCAGCATGTCGACAAGTGTGATGCAGGCCGGAAGCTCAGGCTCCTTTGAAAGAAGGTCCTGAACCAAACCACGTTCGCCACACGCCGCCACGCCGGATATGACGTCGGGGCGCGCGAGCCAGTTTTCATCCGCCTCGTCATGCGCCTGATGCCGGATGCCCTTGAGGTACCGCCCCCCCGGTCCGGCCAGCAGAGTGTCCAGCGTGTCGCCAACGTCCGGGTCGGTCAGATCGACCCAGCCGACGACACCTTTGACGAAATCGGTGGCGTCCGCCGTGTTCAGGAACTCGCGGGTCTCTTCCAGCGTGTGGACGGTCTGGACAAGCACGGTTCCGTCGATCCCGGCCGCGGCCAGTTCAGGGCGCAAATCCTCGGGACCAATAGCGCGCCGGATCGGTTCAAGCGCGTCTCCTGTCATCCATGGATAGTCCCGTGTTTCGGGGTTCCAGAAGTGATGATGTGAATCGATCCGCATGAATGGGACCTCCCCCATGGCCATAATCGTTTCACAAGCTATGCCCGAACTCCGCGCTCCATGCCAATGTCATCTTTATCCGCCCCCCCCGCTCTGCTACGCCCGCGCCCATGTTGCGCATCGACGATATCCGTTTTGCCATTGAAGGCCGCCCCCTCTTCGAAGGGGCCTCGGCGCTGATCCCGGACGGCCACAAGGTTGGTTTCATCGGGCGGAACGGAACCGGGAAAACCACGCTGTTCCGGCTGATCCGGGGCGAGCTTTCGCTGGAATCGGGAAGCATCAGTATCAACCGCGGGGCCCGTATCGGCGGCGTTGCGCAAGAAGTGCCGGGGTCCGAGACATCGCTTCTCGACACCGTGCTGGACGCCGATAGCGAGCGCGCCGCCCTTTTGGCAGAAGCCGAAACGGCCACCGATCCGACACGCGTGGCCGATATCCAGACCCGACTTGCCGACATCGATGCATGGTCCGCCGAAGCGCGGGCCGCGACGATCCTGAAAGGCCTGGGCTTCGGGCAAAAAGAGCAGGCCATGCCCTGCTCCGCCTTCTCGGGCGGGTGGCGAATGCGGGTCGCCTTGGCGGGCGTTCTGTTTGCCGCGCCCGATCTGTTGCTCCTCGATGAACCGACCAACTACCTCGACCTCGAAGGTGCGCTTTGGCTGGAGAGCTACCTGGCGAAGTATCCGCACACCGTCATTACGATCAGCCATGATCGCGGACTGCTGAACCGCTCGGTCACCTCGATCCTGCATCTCGAAGACCGCAAGCTGTCGCTCTATCAAGGCCGCTACGACACCTTCGCCGAAACCCGCGCCGCACGGCTGGCTGTGGCCGAGGCGGAGGCCAAGAAACAGGAGGCGCGGCGCGCACATTTGCAATCCTTCGTCGACCGCTTCCGCTACAAAGCTTCGAAAGCGGTGCAGGCGCAGTCTCGGCTCAAGATGATCGCCAAGATGCAGCCAATCACGACACCGCAGGAAGCGGCTCTGAAGAAGTTCAGCTTTCCGGAACCGGACGAATTGTCGCCACCCATCATCAACATGGAAAGCGCGTCGGTCGGGTATGACGGCGCGGCGGTCTTGTCGAAACTGTCGTTGCGGATCGATCAGGACGACAGGATCGCGCTCTTGGGTCAGAACGGCGAAGGGAAATCGACCCTGTCGAAACTGTTGGTCGGCAAGCTCGACCCGCTTGGCGGGCGGGTGACGCGGGCGCGCAAACTGCGGATCGGGTATTTCGCGCAGCACCAGCTGGACGAGTTGCATGCCGACGAGACACCGCTGGATCATATCCGTCGCGAACGCCCCGACGAAACGCCAGCCAAGCTGCGGGCGCGCCTTGCCGGGTTCGGCATTGGCGCCGATCAGGCAGAAACGGTCGCGGGCAAGCTGTCCGGTGGGCAAAAGGCGCGGCTGTCACTGTTGCTGGCCACACTCGATGCGCCGCATATGCTGATTTTGGACGAGCCGACCAACCACCTCGACATGGAGAGCCGCGAAGGGCTGATCGAAGCGCTTGCTGCCTATTCCGGCGCCGTGGTTCTGGTGAGCCACGACATGCACTTGCTGGCCCATGTGGCCGACGGGCTCTGGCTGGTGAAAGACGGGCGGGTCGCCCCCTATGACGGCGATCTGGAAAGCTACCGCCAGATGCTGCTGAACCAGCCTGCGCCGAAACCCGAGAAGGCGAAAACCAAGGTTGAGAAACCCTCCCGTGCGACCATCGCCGAGTTGCGACAGGACGTGTCGACCGCCGAGGCGCGGGTCGAAAAGCTGACTGATATCCGCGAGAAACTGGCCGCTAAACTGGCGGACCCGGCGATGTATGAGACTGCCCGTGTGGCGGAGGCCGAGGTCTGGCAGAAGAAGTTCGCCGAGGTCGAGGATGGGCTGGAACGGGCTGAGGCGCTTTGGGTCAAGGCGCTGGAGCGGCTGGAAGCTGCGGGTGGGTAGGCCTTGAGCGAATCGAAAATTCCGCCGTGTGTGCCACCGTCCTCCCACCCCTAATCTAGCGGGCGTTTTGTTCAGATTCGGTTGAATTCGTACCGACAGTGCATTCGCGTCTTGGAACGGGCATATTTCTGTCTGGCACACCCTGCGTCGCACTGAAGCTCGTGTGGCCGAGATGTGAGGCCTTGACCCATGACGATGACCGCCATCAGCGCGCGTGCACGGCGATGTCGCAAAAGCCGCTAGGCCTCCATTCACTGCTTAGTCCTCTCAGCAATCTGTGAGGCACGACTGGTCGCTCACACATTTCGCGTTCATCCTGACACACCGAAGGCCGTCTGAATTCAGGGAATTCACCGGATCAGAAGATACCGACCTTATCAAGCCAAACGCAAACCGCTCTAGTCACCCTCTCCGGCAAGCCGTTTGGCTGCGATGCCAATCAGGACAAGCGCCACCGTAAGAAACAGAGCGCCGATGATCCACGCCGCAGAGGTGGAATAGACCTCGGCGATGGCTCCCGCCAGAACCAGGCCCAAAGCAGCACCGAGTTGCTGTATCAGCGACCTCAGCGACAGCACTGTGGAGCGTTGACGGTCTTCGACGCATTTGTGCAAAAGACTGCTGGCTGGCGTCTCTGATACGCCGAGGAGAACCGAATACAGGATGAAAAACACCACAAAGCCCACAATGCCACCTTGCAAGGCGAGCGCGATTTGCACAACGGTCAAACCTGCAAACGCAGCCGCAAGCGTCAGCGCTTGACGCCGTCTGAACATCCGGTTGATGCGCGGGGAAAGCGACGCGCCGAGCGCAATTGAAAAGAAATACGAGGCCGTCAAGGCTCCAATCACCGTGTTGGCATAACCATCCTCCAGCTTTGGCTTCGCATAGGTGGGCCAGATCACCTCGACCGGGTTGGTTGCCATCAGGAAAAACGCGAGGGCAGCCAACAGCAGCGACAGGACCGGGTGTCGCAGAGAAAGAAGGCCCGCGTCCCTGATCACCGACGGCACAGTCGCAAAGCCCTGTCTCAAAGCCTGCGGGTTCAAAGGGCGCGGCGCTTCAACAATGAAGAACAGGGTAAAGACGAACACGGCCAACATGACCGCCAGGCTCGCCGCGTAAGACACGTCATAGACACTGGTACCCAGCCGCTCTGCCGTCGCGCCAAAAAGATCGGGCAGAAGGCCCCCTAACACCGCCCCGACACCAAGGCCCATGGCATTGGCCCATTGCGCCTTTGCAAGAGCGGGTTGCACATCCACATTCGGGGCCTCTGTCTTGAAGGTTTCCACGAACCACGCATCAAGCGTGCCGGATCGGAGCGCGCGCCCAAACCCAATAAACGCGAAGGACAGCGCGAGCACATAGAAATCGCGCGTCGAAAGAAAGAGGGCGAGAGAGATCACGCTGGCAACAACCGCAGCCAGGAAGACAGGCTTGCGCCCGATGGTGTCGGCCAAGCCACCGAACGGGAGTTCCATGGCCATGGTGGTCAGCGCGTACACTCCGAAAAGAAGCGATATCTGCAAGAGGTCCATGCCCCGATCCGTCAGGGCCAGCGCAACAACGGCAACGGTCAAACCCATCGCAAAACGGTCGAGAAACTGGTGGAACTGGAACACACGGATGTGCCGTTTCGCCGAAGCTGTCAGCGCAGCGAAGGAGAAGTCCAGTTCCGTTGCCATGGCGGCAGTCTCGCTGTTGCAGGCACCTTGCACAACACCTTGCACGTGCGAAGGTCTGTCCAACGGACATGGTTGCAAACGCTCAAGGGCTTAGAGCAAAAGGTCACTTAATGCGGTCAGCCATCTTTCACGACAGCTCTTTTATCTGCCGTGCAAGCCGGTGCCGAGTATCATCGGCAAGGATTGTGGAAGCCATCAGAGTATTGGAGTTTCCCTGTAAAGAAATAGGTCCGGCGGTTCGGTCTTTGGCGCAAGGAAGCGAAGCTGCGCATCTGCCGCGATCGTCGCCAGATCAGTTCTCCTTTGATGGATTTGAAGATCGTCCTGACCGCGGAGTTGTCGTAAGAAATCTTGCCGCTCGTCGATGACTTGAACCCATACTGGCGCAGAAGCTTTTGGCCGTAATGTAAGTTATACTGCGATCCCCGATCCGTCTGGTAGATGCAGCCTCAACGCGGCTGGCGTAGCGATATGGCCATCTTCAGCACCCGGGGCGCCCGGTGCCATTTCATTTGATTACCGACATCACAGCCGCTCCCCCACCGAGAAGGCAGATCAGAAAACGAGCCGTTGTCCGCGAATGGTCTGAGGACAATTGAGAGTGCCAAATAAAGCCATCCGTCTCAGGTCCAGACAAAATTGAACTCAACGGACGAGTTTTGGTCGGTTGATCAGCATGGGCGTTCAGGGTCAAGTGTTGGGCGCGATGTTGAACGCGTGGTTGCTATCCGTCGTGCACTTGTCTGCCGCCGGTCGCTCAACGTGGATGCCATCCTCGCGCATCAATCTGCCAGTCCGGCGATGACCGACATTGAGACCGTTCTTTTTGCTAGTCTTCGGTCATGCGAGTGCGGCCATAGCTGCAAAGGCTGGGACGGAAAACTACTACTCTAGACATTGCTTCGCAATACCATGCCAGACAATGGATATCGGTCAGAACAAGCCTGTGAGTCCGATGCCTTTGGCGGGACCGACGGGTGCGATAGGCAAGCGAAGCTCGGTCACTGACATCCAACACGTTACACATCCGCCTGGCGCAAAAAAGGATTGCATGCGCCACTGTCACCCGGACATATGGTGCGGCACCGTTCGTTCTTCGATGAACTGAAACCTCATGTCATTTGTCCCGCAAAGGCCCGTTTTGTCAGCGCGCCCCGCATCGCGACCGGGCAAAGCCGCCTCCCCGTCGTCTGGACCCGCCTGCCTTATCCTTCCGGATAGGTGCTCCAATCCACAAGTGAATCGGAGAATACTCGAGAGTTTTTTCAACGTGTACCTTTTTGCATGAACAACCTGAAGGCTCCCCGAACTTGCCCGGTCACGATGACCCCGCGGGCGTAGGCCCAGACACTGAGTGATGAGAGTCCGAAGCCTGCAACCTAGACTGTTTTCCGGCTACAGAGCAGAAAAGAGCCCCCTCAGACGGGGGCTCTCCGGTCTTCCGGGAACGCCGTGTTTTATGGTGTCGGGTTCGAACTATCCGGCGCGTTGTTCTTGATCTTGTCGACTTCACTTTCGAGCCATTTGATGAACTTGCCCATCTCGGTGACGTCCTTTGCATTCGGGTCATATCCGGTGTTCATCGTCAGGACAGGCTGGATTGCGCTCGTGCGGCCTTGTCCGGTTGGGTTTATCGACGAACCGCTTGTCGACAACGTTGTCTTGGGCGACACCGGATCACGCTGACGCTGGAGGATTACGGCAACCGGGCCCGCATTGAACTTGGCAAGGCTGCCTTGGGAGGCCCAGTCGGCGGTGACGAGAACCGAGAGGTCTACCGGGTTTTGGTTTCCTGCGGGTGTCTTGCCAATGTCTAGGCGCGGGGCGTTTGCGCCAACCCTACCAATCGATGCGTTTCCGCCATAGCTGAGGTTCATGTTTTGCGTCCCGAACGACCCGCCGTAGAAAGCTGTCGGACCAGCCGCAAC
>JBCBBB010000018.1:0-30919 GCA_038532095.1 Pseudomonadota bacterium | reverse complement strand
AGTGAAGCGTCTTTGGTTGCGTCGATGGACACAAGGGACAAGCCATCCCGCGTTCGCGCGATATTTGGCGTGACAACGCAAGGACCAACATAGAGCCCAACGCATACTTCCTTGCCGTCTTGGTCACAAATACTGCTGGCTAGGCACCCATCCAAAAGAATGAACTCATCTGATTCAAGTTGTCCTTGGTGGGCAAGGCGCGCACCTTTGTTCAAGCGCTTACATCTCCAATGAGACGCAAAACCGTCTGCAAAGCCCACACCAGACAGGTCGGGTGACTGTGCGAGAAATTTCCGTAGATTCATCTTGGTATGCCTTATCAAATGATAATGCGCGTGGCCTCACCCAAGGGCAACTTGGCACAGATCAAGGAGGTCCCAAAATGATTCAAACGCTTCTTTCTAGGTACATCGGATTTGCCGCCGTTGGCTGCGGGTTGATTGCTACAGCAATCTACGTGCTGATGATCAGCGTCACGCTTGCCCAAATCGAAGCTGTCTCGGGGCAGGTTCCATTCGACATGCGTCCGCTCGGCTATCATCCCAAAGACGCCGCGATGCTTCTTGAAGCCTTAGGTGCGGAAGGGCGCGCGTATTATCTCAGTTACCAGATCTCTCTGGATACGCTTTACCCGGCTATGCTCGCGCTGACTTTGATAGCTACGTTTAGCTGGTTTGGGCGGCGCATGCCCGGTAGCAAGCTTGTTCGCTATGGCATAATTCTTTCGGTTGGCTGTGCCTTGTTCGATTATTCCGAGAATATTGGAATCGCAGCCATGATTTGGAGTTGGCCAGAGGTATCAATTGCACTGGTATATGCCGCCAGTACAGCCACAATTATGAAATCGACTCTGACAACTTTGGCTGCACTGCTGGCGCTTCTGATCGGGTTTCTCTGGGTGCGTCTTCCGAAAGCAGACTTTTGTCCTTAGGCGGACAATGGCAGCTAAATCCGCAAAGCAGACATTCCTGCGCGCGGCGACCGGAAAGAACCAAGGTCCGTAAGCTGACCGGGTTCTGACGTGACTGCCCGTCAATACCGTGCCGCTTCGCGCCGTCTTTGCCGGAGGCACGACCAGCTAATCCTTTGCCAAGTCGACCAGTTACATTGCCGTGGCGGGGTCCGCGCCGGCTTCCTGCGCCTCTGCCAGCACGTCAACAACGCGTTCATCTTCGAGGACGGGTTCGGCGTGGACGAGATCATTGGGTTCCAGTTGACGGGTGGCGACGCGATCGACTGGACGCAAGTGAGTTGAAACACAAGCTTTGCCGATTTGCAGAACACCCATCTGAGGCAGGATGGCGCGGATGGGGTGAACACGATCTGGCCCACCGGCGTTGATGAGAACGATTTGACCGCGGGGGATTTCGACTTCTGGGTTTGAGGTGTGATCTTGCGAAACACTGACGTCTGGAAAATGGAAAGATGTGCGCGTCTCGCTTCTGCGGTTCGCTTCGGTCCCTTGGCGCGGAGTGTGGTTTCGCATGCTCCGGCGAGCCGTGTGCCGTCCGTAGAATACTCAACTACGATGGGTGTCGTCGCTGCGCCTGCCTGCAAAGCCTTTGGATACCGGTTGTTGGACAGCGTTCTGAACCTTCGCTGCCGGAAGGCTTAAGTGTCTCGATCTTACCTTGGGCTGTGCCTTAATTTGTCACTCAACTTTAAATTGAAAAATCTGTCTCTATACTGGCAGAAGATGCTGTGCTGGTTGGGAGTGCCGCTGACATGGCCAACATTCAGGTTTTCTTGGCCAATGCCGATCTTGTGACGTTGATGATGCTGGCCGGTTTGGGCGGGCTGTTTCTGGGTGCATTGGTCTGGGCCATGCGCGGATGGCGACGTGCCGAAGCTCTCGCACGGGAACATCAGGCCGTGACGAACCGGCTGGCGGCGGTGCTCAACGCCGCAAATGGTGCGGTGATCGGGCTGTCGCGGGATGGCTGGATTGTTCTGGCCAACCTCGGCGCACGCGATTGGCTGGGTGACACGCCTGTCACGCTGCCGATGAAATGGCCGACGGGTGTCTCGTTCGTTGATGCGGAAACATTGGAGACCCTTCCGGATGAAGAAGACCCGATCGCCCGTGCGGCATCAGGTGAGACGATCCTGGGAGAACTGCGCGCAATGGCGGTGGCAGGACAGCCCGGTCGCAGAACGGTCCGGCTGTCGAGTTCTCCGGTTTTGGAGGACGGCACGCTCGGGCTGGCCGCCGTGCTCTTTCTGGAGGACGTGACCCGGGAAGAACATGCGCGGCTTCGCCGGTCACAAACTGATCGGCTGGATATTCTGGGCAGCTTCGCGGGCGGGCTGGCGCATGAGTTCAACAGCCTTCTGGCGGCTGTCAAATACGCAATCCAGATGGGGGAGGCGGCAGAGACGCCGGACAAAGCGGGGTCATACCGGGGTCTTGCGTTAAAATCCCTTGGGCGCGGCGGCATGCTGTCGGACCGGCTTTTGACCTTCGCGCGCCGCCAGCCCGTGATCGCCACGTCCTTGCCGGTGGATGAGGTGTTTGCCAGTGTCGATGCGTTTGCGCGCCCGCTGATTGGTGACCGTGTTGCGCTAACGTTTGCTGCTGATGAGCCCGGTCTTCGCGTGTTTGCAGATCGCGGACGCCTTGAAGCGGCGATTGTCGATCTGATCCTGAATGGGCGTGATGCCATTCTGCTGTCTGGCGAGGGCCGCGAGATCTCGGTGCGCGCGCGCCCGGTGTCGGATCTGGGGCAAGACCCGTTCTGCCAGGCCGACAGGGGTGACACATACATGTCGGCACCGGCCCGTGCCGAACGCAGGTTGGATGCGTCGCAGGCTGACAGTTGCGCATTTCGCTATGTGGAGATCTCGGTCAGTGATGACGGCCCCGGGATGGAACCGGCGACCCTTCAGTCCGCCGTTGAGCCGCTCTTCACGACGGAAGACAAGAACACTGGCAAGGGCCTGGGGTTGTCAGCGGTCTATGGCTTCATTCAACAGGCCAATGGCGTTTTGCACATATCGTCGGACCTCGGGCAAGGCACATGTGTCCGACTGGTTTTGCCACGTGGCCAGGCAGATGGGATGCGCGAGGGCCGGGTCGAGTGCCTGCCGCGCCGAACCGGTCAGGGGCACACTGTTCTGATTGTCGAGAATAAGGCGGATCAAGTGCAAGGCATGGTCGCAGCGGTGCGGTCGCTTGGTTACGCTGTGACAACAGCGGATGCGGTGTCTGACGCGCTGGAGTGTCTCAAGACCGACACGGCGGTTGATGTGCTGATGACCGACCTTGTGTTGCAGGGTGGGTTGGGCGGAACCCGCCTTGCGGACGCCGCACGGCAAATCCGACCTGGTCTGCCCGTGCTTTTCATGTCGGGCTACACAGGCAACCCCACCGCTGATGCGCAAGGCATGCTGGCGCCGGTGATCCAGAAGCCGTGTCTTCCGGGCGTGCTGGCGCAAGCGCTGGACACCGCTTTGAACCCGAAGACCTCCGTGCAGGACAGTCCGCGTGAAAGGGTGAAGAAAACGATTTCGTAACCATCCTTGCCGATTGTGTCGCCAAACCCAAGGCAACTGCCGGTGCAATCGCGTCATGTCCGAAGTTCTGAAACGGAAACTCAGCGCCAAGTCCCAGAAGCGCGCGTCAAAGGGCGTTTCGGTTGAGGCGGTCTTACGCAAGATCATGCCGCGTGACGCGGATACCGTGCTGTCTTTGACCCTGTCGGTGCTGGAAGCCACCTCAGGCGCGCGGGAGCGTGAGGACGTGCTGAACGACATCGGACCGCAGCATCTTGCCTTTCTGCTGGAATCGGAGGGGGGGCTGCGTGGTGTCGTTACGCTCGACCCGGGGCTTTTCTCTGCGGTTGTTGAAGTTCAGCTGTCCGGTCGTGTCACCGAAAATGCCATGGGGGAGCGTAGCCCGACCCGCACTGACGCCATTGTGGTCAGTGAGATTGTCGACACCTGGCTTATGACGGCCGAGGCCGCGATGGCAGAGACCGGGTTGGAGGCGGCCTGGCCAATCTCGGGGTTCGAGCGCATCCCGGGCCATTTAAACCGTCGCGAAGTGGAATTGCTGCTGGAACCTGTCGAGTTTCGCACTGTGGACATAAAGCTGTCTTTGGGCGGTGGTGCAAAAACGGGTGTCTTAAGTCTGGCGACACCGCGTCTTGATGCGTCGCATGATGGGCATGTGCACAGCACAGCGGCACGCGTTCGAACCCACCTGCCGGACCTTCCTGTGGCGCTTCACGCGGTACTGGCCCACCTGCCACTGGACATGTCGCGGGCGCAGGCGATCGCACCGGAGACGGTCTTGCCCTTGCCCGAAAAGTGTCTGCAAAACGTGCGTTTGGAAACGTCAGACGGCAAACTGATCCACAGGGCGCGGCTGGGACAACTCGACGGCAAGCGCGCCGTGCGCCTGGGCGGCATCAATCGCGCATCGGCGGCAGCGATGCTCACGGCTTCGGCGATGCCGCCACCATCGACGGAAGCGCTTTCACCCGCGGCTTTGCCCGAACCTTCGGCCTTACCGGACATACCGGGAGCGACATCAGAGCCGGACCGCCTGCCGGAACTACCCGATTTGCCCCCACCGGGAGAGTTGCCGGACCTGCCGGACCTGCCGGACCTTCCTGATCTGCCGGACTTACCAGAACTGCCGGACTTACCCTGAAGAGGGCACGTTTTGCGTTGCGCGCGGGCTTGTGAAAACCTGTGATCGGCACCGCGTTCCCGGATAAAAACCACCCGAAATCTCAAGGAATTTCAAATCCTGACCTCGCACGGATGTGAGCCGGTGCAAGGGTTCAAAACTGCAGGCAGGGCTGTGCAAAAGCACTCGCTTGAAGCTTTGGCGGTTACATCCCATCTCCCCGTCATGAAACGAAATTTTGCGAGGAGAGCGTCAATGTTGAGACCGACAAGCATGCTGATTGCCTTGCCGCTGCTCGCCAGTGTGGCAATGGCCGAACCGGCTGACCGTGCCGCCTTTGAACCGGTGACGACCAAAGCCGGGTTAGAGACGGTGGAGGTGCCGCGCAGCAGCCCTGCCAAGGATGCACTGGCAAACGTCAAAGCGCCTGCCGTCAGCGTCCAATCCGTAGACACCAATGGTGACGGCGCGATCAGTTTTGCGGAACTGCTGGTGCACCACAAGACTACCGACTTCTGAGTTCCCCCCCCACCAATCAGAAGTCGCCAGCCAGACCCGGGCTGGGCAGGGCGGTCGGTTCAACAATGAGCCGGCCGCCAATGCGTTTTAAAGTGTCGCAAACACGTCGAAAGCTTTGATCGCAAGCAGCGTCACACACCTTGGGTTCAATGCGACTTGCGTCAGGCCTCGGGTCCCGCGCTCCGTGCCAGCGCCGCGACGCCGGTCCGTGCCAGTTCGATCAACCCCAAGGGGCGCATCAAATCCGCGAAGGCGTTGATCTTCTCGGATGTGCCCGTGATCTCGAACACAAAGGCATCGAGGGAACTGTCCACAACATTGGCGCGGAAGATATCGGCCAGGCGCAGCGCCTCGACCCGCTTATCACCTTGTCCCTGTACCTTGAACAAAGCGAGTTCGCGTTCCACACTCGGCCCTTCTACGGTCAGGTCATGCACCTCATGCACGGGCACGATCCGGCCAAGCTGCGCCTTGATCTGTTCGATCACGCTGGGCGTGCCGGCGGTGACAATCGTGATGCGGCTCCGCTGGCCTGCCTGATCGATCTCAGCGACCGTCAGGCTTTCGATGTTGTAGCCACGGCCTGAGAACAGCCCGATGACGCGGGCAAGGACCCCGGCTTCGTTGTCGACGATCACCGCCAGCGTGTGCCGCTCGATGGCGGTTTCGTGGTAATCCCGCAGGTCATAGGCGGAATGGCGGGACGTGCCCTTCTTGATTTTCAGCGGAGACATGTCTCAGCGTCCTTCTGTCGTGTCGCGTGCGGAATGATAGAGGCTGGCCGCGAATGCAAGCAGCAAAAGCGGGGGGACCGTGACGATGGGGGGCAGCGCTTCTGTCAGGTTGGAGACGTAAAGCCAGATCGTGAACCCCGCGCCGAACCAGAGCGCTATGAGCAGCGCTGTCATCAGGGGGCCGGGGGCAAAGTTGACCTGGCGCGCGAGGAAGAGCGCGCTCAGGGCAAGGAAAGCGGTGTCATAGTGCCAAAGATACGGCGTGGCGAGCGGGATGGCGGCGGTCAGCACCGCGCAGGCGGCGTCAGACGTCGGCCCCAGTTTGCGCCAGGTCAGGAAAACAGCGATGGCGGCGATCACGGCAACGCCGATATTGGCCTGTACGGCTGCGTCCGCGCTCAGGCCGACCCGTGTAAAGACGGAAGCCAGACTGGTCATCGAGTCCACCTCATTCAGCGCGGCGATGGCGCTGGCGGTGAGGTCTTCGTAATTGGCGGCGAGCTGCGTGAGGTAAGTCGGGCCGCCAAACAGCATGACAGTTGCGCCGTGGAGGAGGAGGGTTGTCACGGAGGCAGCTATAATGGTGCGCCACGCACCGATGGCGAGCAGCGCCACGGGGATCAGCACGCCCAAAGGCGGTTTGATGGTCAGGCAGCCGATGAGAATGCCTGTCAGGACCCATCGCTCCTGTCGGAGGGCATAGAGCGCGGCAAGGAGGCCCGCCATCCAAAGCACGGTGAACTGACCTGCGAGGAGAGCCGGGAGATGTGCCGGGGCCAACAGGATCAAAAGCCACACTGGGGAAAAGCCGTTGGTGAATCCGCGCAGCGCCAAGCCGAGAAGAGCGAGGGAGACCAGGTTGAAGGCAAGCCAGGCCGGGACCAAAGGCAAGAGCGCGAAAGGCGTCATCAGTGCCATCACGGGGGCCGGGTGCAGCCACGGCATCCACGCCTCGCCACAGACGTTGTAACGCGCATCGAGCACGCTGTAGTCAAACGCTGCGAGCGGCGTGCCTTCCAGCGCCAGCCCGCCCGCGTTCCAGAAGACGTGGAAGTCGATCAGCTGGCGAACGCAGCCCTCTGCCGTGGTGGTGTCGACCCCGTTCACGGCATAGGAGCCCAGCAGGAACAGCGAGGCCAGCGCGTTCAGGATGGCGAGTTGCCAGAGGCGCGCTGTGCTCTTTTCGCTCGCTTCAGGCGCATTGCTTTCATGCGGGACTGTCATTCGATGGCCAGTATCAGGTCCTTGCCGCGAAAAAAGCCTTCTCCATCCGCTTGCAGTAAGCCTTTGTACCACGTTTGGAGCGAGGCAACCAAAGGGTCGAGTTGCAGAAGGGGGGCTTCGAACCCGTTATCCCCGAACAAAACTTCGAACACGAGAGTCGCCTTCGCGGCTTTGAGGGTTTGAAGTATCGCATCTCCCGCACCCTCGGCGGCCTCTACATCTTCGCACAGTTCTGCCAGTTCGTCGTCGAACATTCCGTCGCCCGGCCGGTTGATCTCGATTGACGCAATCACGCCACCTTCATCTTCAATGGTGGCTGCCCCGGCATCGATTTCCGCGAATTGCAACGCTTCCAAACCACGCCAGCGCTCCACAAGTTCGGGAACGCTGGGCAAGGTGTCTTCTGAGATGAAGCGCAGGTAGTAGCTCACTCTGTCACACCAGCACCGCGCCGCCTTCCTTGATGGCGCTTTGGGTGTCGACGTTCTCGCCGAGGAGCATCTTGTTGTGCGGCTCGCCCGATGGGATCATTGGGAAGCAGTTCTCATGCTTCTCGACGAGGCAGTCGAAGACAACCGGGCCGTCATAGTTGATCATCTCAATGATCGCGTCGTCCAGATCGGCGGGATCGCTGACCATGATGCCCTTGCAGCCGAAAGCCTCCGCCAGTTTGACGAAATCGGGCAGGGCTTCGCTCCAGGAATGCGAATAACGCTCGCCATGCAGCAGTTCCTGCCACTGGCGCACCATGCCGAGGCGCTCGTTGTTCAGGATGAACTGCTTCACGGGCAGGCGGAACTGCGTCGCGGTGCCCAACTCCTGCATGTTCATCAACCAGGACGCTTCACCCGCGACGTTGATGACCAGCGCATCGGGATGCGCCATTTGCACACCGATGGAGGCGGGGAAGCCATAGCCCATCGTGCCGAGGCCGCCCGAGGTCATCCAGCGGTTCGGGTCCTCAAAACCCAGATACTGCGCGGCCCACATCTGGTGCTGGCCCACTTCGGTGCAGATATAGCGGTCGTGATCCTTGGTCAGCGCCTCAAGCCGCGCCAGCGCGTGCTGCGGCTTAATCGTTTTGCCTTCCTGCTTGAACTTCAGGCAATCGACAGCGCGCCATTCGTCAATCTGTTTCCACCAGGTGGTCAGCCCTTCGCGGTTGGTCTTGGCGCCGCGCGACTTCCACACATCGAGCAACTGTT
This sequence comes from Pseudomonadota bacterium, assembly GCA_038532095.1. Lineage (GTDB taxonomy): Bacteria > Pseudomonadota > Alphaproteobacteria > Rhodobacterales > Rhodobacteraceae > JAJDOD01. The sequence continues at coordinate 22,604 of JBCBBB010000018.1, read as the reverse complement.
TCAGCACGGTGCCGCAATCACCGATGATCGGGAAGTCGACATGGATCACCTTGTTGATCGAGGACGGGTCGATATCAACATGGGCCTTGACCGATCCCGGCGAGAAATCCTGCACGCGCCCGGTGATCCGGTCGTCGAACCGTGCGCCGATATTGATCATCAGATCGCAGTCATGCATCGCCAGGTTGGCTTCATAAAGCCCGTGCATGCCCAACATGCCCAACCAATGTTTGCCAGAGGCGGGGTAGGAGCCAAGTCCCATCAGGGTGGAGGTGATCGGAAAGCCCGTCAGTTCCACCAGCTCACGCAAAGTCTGCGAGGCTTCCGGGCCGGAGTTGATCACGCCGCCACCTGTATAGAAGATCGGGCGCTTCGCGGTCTCCATCGCGGCGGCCAGTGCTTCGATGATCTCCGGGTCGCCCTTTGTTGGCGGGTTATAGTGTCCGGTCGGTGCGTCTTTCGGGCCTGTGTAGGGACCGGACGCAAACTGCACATCTTTCGGGATATCGACCAGAACCGGGCCGGGGCGACCGGAGGTGGCGACATGAAACGCCTCATGGATCACCGGCGACAGGCGCTCGGTTTCCTTCACGAGCCAATTGTGCTTGGTGCAGGGGCGGGTGATGCCCACGGTGTCGGCTTCCTGGAACGCGTCGTTGCCAATCATGAAGGTCGGCACCTGGCCGGTCAGCACGACAATCGGGATCGAATCCATCAGCGCATCGGTCAACCCGGTCACAGCATTTGTTGCACCGGGGCCGGAGGTCACCAGCACCACGCCAGGCTTGCCGGTTGATCGGGCATAGCCTTCGGCCATGTGGACCGCGCCTTGCTCATGACGGACGAGGACGTGGCGGATCTCATTTTGCTGAAAGATCTCGTCATAGATCGGTAGGACCGCGCCGCCCGGATACCCGAACACCACGTCCACGCCCTGATCCTTCAGAGCTTTCACGACCATTGCCGCTCCCGTCATTTGCTTTGCCATCGCGCTTGTCCCTTTTTTCTCATTCGCGCAAAAAAAAGCCCCCGATGTTTCGGGGGCGCATGGGGGTCCATTATGGAGTACCGTTACCGGCCCATGCGCCATTTTCCTACAAGTACGACAATGTCCTGTACCACAAGGGGCTCCTTCATCAGTGGCAGGGACACTAGCAGCGTCTAAAAAACCGTCAACAGGGAAATTTGCGTTTCTTGCGCGGGATGGGCGTTTTCGGCAATTTCCTATTTGTGGTGCCGGTCTTGCCGCACCGGGCTGACTCCCTTCTTTCTGGGCGCTTTCAAAGTTTTGCCACGAAGCACGTTTAGGTCGCGGGTAGGGTGAAGGGAGACGGAATGAAGAAGAGTGTCTTACTCAGTCTGCTTCTGTTGCCTGGTTGCTGGGGCAAGGATGTCGAGACGAGAGTCTATGACATGGCACCCCAGCTGTCCGTTCGGTTTGAACTTGCAGTAGATGACCCGCATTGGGTGACGTTTGAAGCACCGGAGGACTGGGAGTTTGATGCGCTTTCCCGAACGTGCCCAATCCTTGAGGATGGTGCGAGCGACCAGCCCATGTGTGCCGAGATTGCCCAAATCGCACCGGATGGGACGGTTATTGCCCTGATCCGGGGCGTCATCGGGGCGGGGCTGAAATTCACTCCGATCGACGGTAGCTTGGCTCTCCGGTTCACCAATTTTTCGTCGCAACGCATATCTTACAGCATCAGGATTGAAGAGGGCGACGCGTAGCACTCACCCCTAAACGGTAGTCGAGCGCGCGCGCCCGCCTACGCCTCCTTCATTGCGCCCGCTGGAAATCTGCCGCATGTGCTGGGTTCATGAGGTTGTTTCAAGCACTTTGGGCCATGGCGAGAGAGGTCGGGCCGAGCCAGATCGGCATGATTGCGGCCGGGATCGCGTTCTACGCCTTGCTTTCGGTCTTTCCGGCGATTGCCGCGATGGTGGCGTTGGCGGGACAGTTGATTGAACCCGAGGCGGTCGTGGCGCAGTTCGAAACCGTGACGCGTTTCGTGCCGGAGGAGGCCGCCCGCATCCTGATTGATGAGGCCGCAAAAGTGGCCGCCACCGGAGATGACGGCCTGTCGCTGACCTTCGCGCTGGGCGTGGGGTTTGCGATCTATCTGTCTACACGGGCGACAAAGGCCCTGATCCACGGGATCAACGTGGCCAACGATGTGGAAGAAGACCGGGGCATCCTGGCCTATTGGGCGACCGTTCTCCTGCTGACAACCGCGCTTGTCTTCGGTGGTGCGCTGATGTTCGTCTTGCTGGTTGTGACGCCAACGGTTCTGGCGTTTGTGCCGGAAGACATTGTTCCGGGGTCCACGGCAACGCTTGTGGGCGCCGTGCGTTGGGCGTTTCTGTTGGTTGTGCTGCTCTTGGGCTTGGCGGTGATCTACCGGTTTGCCCCGGCCTTTGCGCGCCGCTGGCGATGGATGTCACCGGGTGCGTTCCTGTCAGCCACCTGCTGGATCGCCGGGAGCTATGCCTTTTCGCTCTATGTGACGCATTTCGCCGATTACAACGCCAGTTTCGGAAGCCTTGGCGGCGTCATCATCCTGCTCACCTGGTTCTGGTTGTCGGCCTATGTCGTGCTGCTTGGGGCGATGCTGAACCGCTTCTGGTATAGTGCTCGGGACGGGGCGACAGGCGAGGCCCAGAGCGCGCATCTTTGACGCGCAACGCTTGTCAGCAAGACCTGCCAATGTCGGGTTTCGCTGCGGCAAGTCGTTTTTCATCCCTTTGTTCGCTTTTTGTTGATCGTGCCCAAGACGGCAAGGTCATTGTCTATCTCTTGAGCAGTTTGCGCTAACATCGTGCGACATATGCAATTTTTGCCCTTTATTTCCCCAAACCAGGTCTTGCACTTAGGCGGTAGGGTCCTATTGTCCGGACCACTTGCAACGATCCGCCCGTTTGACGGCGGGCACCACGTACATGGGAGGTTCTTAATGGATCGTCGTTCTTTTCTGAAGAATACAGCACTTGGCGGCTCGGCCGCTGCGGCCACAACGTTGGCTGCTCCGGCCTACGCACAAGGCAACCGCACATTGACCATGGTGACCTCGGTCCCGGAAGGCTTCGCGATTTTCGATGACGCCGCAACCATGGCTGCGAATGCCATCACCGAGATGACCGATGGCAAGCTGACCATCAACAAGATGCCTGCGGGTTCGCTCGTCGGTGCATTCGAAGTGTTCGACGCGGTGTCCGCAGGTCAGGCTGACCTTTATCACTCGGCGGAATACTACTTCCTCAACCAGCACCCGGCCTTTGCCTTCTACACCTCCGTCCCGTTCGGGATGACAGGTATCGAAATGCTGGCCTGGTACTACCACAAGGGCGGCAAGGAGCAGCACCACGAGCTGGCCAGCCTCTTCAACCTCAAGCCGTTCCTGTGCGGCAACACGGCAATGCAGCCCGGCGGCTGGTTCAACACCGAGATCAACTCGGTCGAAGACCTTCAGGGCCTGCGCTTCCGTATGCCGGGCCAAGGCGGCCAGGTGCTCGGCGTTCTCGGCGCTTCGGTGCAGAATATTCCGGGCGGTGAAATCTACCAGGCGCTCAGCTCGGGTCAGATTGACGGCGCGGAATGGATCGGTCCGTTCGCAGACGAGCGTATGGGCTTCCAGGAAGTCACCAACATCTACTACACCTCCGGCTTCCACGAGCCAGGTTCGGCGCTTGCTCTTTCGATGAACCTCGAAGTTTGGGACTCGCTGACACCTTCGCAGCAGAAAGCTGTCGAAGTGGCCTGTGAGGCGACACACGCAAACAACCTCGGCATGTCCTGGGCTGAAAACGGTGCCGCTCTGGCCCGTCTCCAGTCCGCAGGTGTCCAGGTGCGCGAATTCCCGGATGAAGTTTGGGATGCGTTTGGCCGCGGCGCCGCCGAGGTTCGTGAGGCGAACATGTCCGACCCGATCTACAAGGACATTGCTGACAGCTACTTCGCAGCACAGGCCGAAATCTCGGCTTGGTTCTCGATCGGCGACGGCGAGTTCATCCGTCAGCGTAACCGCGTCAACGCGGGCTAAGCGCCTAGGCGAATTGGGTCCGTCCGGGATGACCGGGCGGACCCTTGCGCTGCGGCAGCACCGGCTGACTGACACGCGCATTGTCATGTCTTAACCGCGGGCCTGCGTGCCGCGGGGCCAGTCCGGAGAGCTTTCCATGATCGACTTTATCGTCTGGGTTCTGCAGAACATCGTTCTTGCGCCGTATTACCTGCTGACGGCGCTGACAAATCCCGGCGATTGGCTGAACTGGTCAAACCCCGAAGCCGTCATGCGGTTTATCTACTACGGTGCTTCGGTCGAGTTCTTTTTCGTCATCTTCACAACGTTCCTTGTTATCACAGCCTTGGGCGTGATCTGGAAGCGCGAGCTTCTCTGGTCGAGCGTCCGTGGGCTGGAAACGGTCGCGAATTTTGTCGGACGCACAGCGGCTTGGGCTGGCCTGCTTATGGTGCTGATCCAGGTCATGATCGTCTTCTTGCAACGGATTTTCCGTGTCGCGGAAATCCAGCTGGGGCCGCTGGGAACGGCGGTTGCCTACGATCTAAGCTGGTGGGCCGAGGGCCTGAAGTTCTGGAATGCCATCGTGGTTTGCCTCTGCGTGTCCTACACGTTTGTGCAAGGCGGCCATGTGCGCGTCGATCTGGTCTATTCGGCGGTTAAGTTCCGCACCAAGAAAGTGATCGATATGGTGGGCTGCCTGATCTTCATGATGCCGGCCATCGTGATCACCTATCTCTATGCCTGGTTCTTCATGTGGCGGCACCTGATGACCCCGTCGGTCACGTCCACCAGTGATCTGGACCGCATGCTCATGCAATCGCGCATCTTCCGGTGGAACGTTGAAACCATTGGGTTCAGCCCCAACGGGTTCAATGCGTATTTCCTCTTCAAAGTGCTGATCGTCCTGTTCTGCGTGTTGGTATTCCTGCAAGCCGTCGCGTTCTTCTGGCGCTCTTACCTCGAGTGTTTGGAAGGTGAGGAGAGCGCGAACAAGTTTCTCGATCGCGACCAGATCGGCGACGAAGCCGAAGAGATCGAACACGCCATCCATTCCGGCTCCACCTGACGACCACCACCAAGACGCCCGAAAGACGGCGCAACGAAGGGACTATCATCCATGCTTTTCGGACTAGACGGCGTTGAGATTGGCCTGATCATCGTCTTCCTGACGTTGTTTGCCGGCATTCTCACCGGCTTTCCCGTGGCCTTCGCCATTGGTGGTGCGGGCGTTATTTCCTTTGCAATCATCGCCGCGCTGGACAGTGCAGGGTGGCTGATCCACGAGGCCATCGACAAGGGCTCCGCCGAATACTCGGCACTCTTGGCGGAAGGCATCGCCAGGGAAGCGATTTCCACGTTCCGATACCCGGACTTGCCGCGCATAGAAGAGCCTTTGTTCATTGGCGGTTGGGAGCAGGCACTGGAGCGCAACATCTCGTTCATCGTCAACCGGATGAATGAACGTGTGATCGCTGGCCAGTCGATTGAAACGCTGCTGGCGGTGCTGATGTTCGTGATGATGGGCATCACGCTGGAACGTTCGAAAATTGCCGATGACCTTCTGACCACCATGGCCCGTGTCTTCGGGCCGCTGCCGGGCGGTCTGGCCGTGTCGATTGTGGTCGTGGGGGCGTTTCTTGCCGCCTCCACCGGTATCGTCGGCGCAACGGTTGTGACCATGGGGCTGCTCGCGCTGCCAACGATGCTGCGCAACAATTACTCACCTGACCTTGCCACAGGTGTCATCGCGGCTTCGGGGACACTTGGGCAGATCATTCCGCCCTCTATCGTGATCGTTTTGCTCGGCACGCTGGTCGGCGACCTTTACGCGACCGGGCAGGAGACGCGGGCACAGCTCGCGGGCTGTTCCGATGCGCTGACTTATCTGGGCGAACCCGCGGTTCTGTCCGTCGGCACCCTGTTCCAGGCCGCACTTATCCCGGGTCTGTTCCTAGCGGGTCTTTATGCGCTTTACGCCTTCGGGTTCGCCATGGTGCGGCCGGCAAGCGCGCCCCCGGTGGAGTTCGAAGGCGGGCAGGGCGAAGTGGTCACCCGCAACGAAGCTCTGATGTGGTACCTCTATGCGCCGGTTGGCCTTATCGTCGCTGTGGTTTTCAGCGCCTCCGTCGGTTTGATCGGCACCCAGAACATCTCGGTCTCCGACTATGCCGAGCGCGCCGAACAGGCGAGCCTGAGAACCAACGTCTCCGAAGAATGCCAGGCTTCGATGATCGAACTGCACGGGCAGGAGGCATGGGACGCGGCTGTGGCCCAATCCGCCGAGCTGGCCGCGTCGGGTGGCAACGATGATGTCGTAGAGCTGTCCGAGGAAGAGCGTGCCGCCGCGCTTGAGGCCGCCATCGGCAATGCGGCCCCCATCGGTTCGGGCGTTGCCGTGATTTTCACGCTGCTCTCGCTGGTCTTGATTATCGCACGGGGTGTATCGCCCTCATCGCCTGCGGGGCCGCTGATTGTTGGCGCTGTTGGCGTGGTCTCAGCCTTCTTCTTCGATCTTGCCTTCATCACACCGCTGACCGGACCCGGCACGACGTTCATGATCATGGCCATTCCGATGATGCTCACGCTTTACGGGGCTGCGGTTGCGATGCAACGCATGTCGCGCAACGAGCTTTTGCGCGTCGTGTTCCCGCCGCTGGTGCTGATCGTTGCGGTGCTGGGGTCCATCCTTGGCGGGATCACCAACCCGACACCGGCCGCCGCGCTCGGCGCGGCCGGCGCCATCATGCTGGCTGCCTACCGGAAACTGAAGGAAGAAAACGGCAAGTCGAAGATTGTCATCTGGGCGTCGTTTTCACTGGTCATCATGATCCTCTTGGGCGTGAACTTCGACTTGCGTATCACGCGTGAGAACGTTCCGTTTGAAGATTGGGCCGCCTATATCGTGGCTCAGTTTGCCTATCACTTCGCCTTCTTCGGCTTGCTTTTCTCCTGTTGGGTGCTCTTCCGGTCGAATATCCTGAGCCCGGTCGTGCGCGAGACGGCGAAGGTCACCTCGATGGTGTTCACCATTCTCATCGGGTCCCAGCTTCTGAACCTTGTGCTGATCTCCTTCGGGGGCGAGCATTATATCCAGCAATATCTGCGGTCCTTCGATAACGAACTGGTCGCGTTCCTGGTGGTGATGATCATCCTCTTCATCCTTGGCTTCGTGCTCGACTTTCTGGAGATCATTTACATCGTGATCCCCATTGTCGGGCCGGTGATTTACGGAGGCAGCTTCGACCCGAAATGGGTGACGATCATGATTGCGGTGAACCTGCAAACGTCGTTCCTGACGCCACCTTTCGGCTTTGCACTCTTCTATCTGCGCGGTGTGGCGCCGCCGGAGGTGACGACGCAACACATCTATCGCGGCGTCATTCCGTTCGTGTTCATTCAGGTCATCGGACTTGCGATACTCTGGTTCTTCCCCGGCATCGTGACGATCCTGCCGGACCTGATCCCGAACTGATCCGGATTGCAGAAAAGGCGCCCCAATCGGGCGCCTTTCTCACTGCGCGCCTTCGGCGCACACGATGCTTTGCGTCTGCCTCTGGCAGCCGCGTTTTTGCGTATTTTAGAAGAGATGAAGAGGCCTTCACGGGTTCAAAAATATGCCGGGGAGTCTCTCGCAGAGAGACGGGGCAGCGCCCCAATTAAAACATCGCGTGCGCCGTAGGCGCGCAATTGGGTAACGTCCGGGTTTTCCGCACTCTTCTGATTTCTGACGCTGAACTGCCAGCAAGCCTTGCACTTCGGACGGCGAACGCCCTTTATTGCGGTATGGCGCGTGCATTGGCATTTTTGTTGATCGGCCTCGTCTTTGGCGGGGCGCTTGGGTTCATCCTCGCATCCCGTACTGAGGGCACGCAGGTGGCGGCACCTGCCATGGACCATTCGATGCATCAACACGCACATGGCGAAGCTTTGATGCTTGACCCCGGGGACACCGCGCCGTCGCTGGAGCTCGACCTGATCCCGGACCCGGTTGCAGGCTGGAACCTGCATGTGAAGACTTCGAACTTCGTCTTTGCAGCGGAGCGCGCGGGCGGAGAGCACGTCCCCGGTGAGGGGCATGCGCATATCTATGTGAACGGTATGAAAGTGGCACGCGCCTACGGTGCCTGGTTCCATCTTGAGACGTTGCCCGCAGGCGAAGTTGAAATCGAAGTCACACTCAATTCCAACGATCATCGATCCCTGATGGTGGGCGAGACACCCGTGTCAGCGGTGGTCGGTTTTTTCAATCCTGGCTGATCCGGCAAAGAAATGGGCCGGTGCCTCACGATGCACCGGCCCTTTCCATACTAAAAAGTGTTAGGTTATTGAATTCTCTGGTCTCTGTTATTGGCGTTCCGGGGCGCGGGACAGGCGTCCGGTGGGTGGCACGCTGACGCTCATCCGGCCAGCACCGCCCTTTTCACGCACGATGATCCCGGGCCAATTGGTGAGCGCTTCGTCGTCTGCGGCGCGTTTCTGAAGCCAGTCTTCCGTGCCGGGGGCAGGGTGCGTTTTTTTGTAGTCTTCGGGTTGACTGACCCAATCCAACATCGCCTGGCTGACCGCCCGGGTTGCCAGCGCCGTGGAAAAGCTCGTGCCACTCATCAACGCGGCGCTGCCGCTTTTGCTGCCAGCCCCCAGCAGTCCAAAAAGGGCCGGACCGTCTTCCCCTGGAAAGAGACAGGTGGGTTCGGCCCGGCCATCTCCAACGGCATCGGAAGAGGCACTGCTGGAATAAATCGCCGGTTTGCCATCGCTGGTGCGGTAGCCGCCTATCACAGGCACACCTTTGAACGATGCGATGGTGTTGAGCGTGTCACGGCGGCGCATCGGCGGCGTGTTGTCCGTGTCAACGGGATGGGGCCCGTAAGAGGCGACGTCGATGAAGCGCCCGAACGCGTCATAGGGTTCAAACCTTGGATGCGCGAAGGTGCTCGCCAGACCTGTATTTCCCCCATAGGTCAGGTTCTGGTCGGACTGACAGTAAGCGAAACCGGTTTTCATTTGTCTCGACGTGACGTTCCAGGTCCAGGCGCCCGCTGGCGCTGCCACATCGCGGTCGGGGCGCAGCGTGGGTGAGGTACAGACGACATAGCTCATCCGGTGCCAGCCCTCGCCGCTATCGTATTTCCGGCAATAGACCCGCGCGACCGGTGCGCCATCATAGATCAGCGTATTCATTTGGCCGTGCTGACCGGGTGTGGCGTCGCTTGCGGGGCCGGAGGGGGGCCGGAGCGAAAGGCCAAAAGGATGCGCCTCATCGTCCTTGGCCTGACCGGGCAGCGTATCCGACCAGAGCTCACCAAAATTCGGGGTCTGGTCTTCCGGTTGCAATCGCCAATCCAAAAGCTTCGCGCGTGCGTCAGTGAAATCGAACTCGGCGGCACCTTCGGCCAGCAAATCGTTGCCGGCGGGAAGCAACACGCGGATCGGGCGCCCATCCTTGTCGGACTTCTCGTTGATCGCGCGGATCACCTTCTCGATCAGCATGTGACCGTCTTTTGGCCCGGCTTGCAGACCGTAGGACAGGTTGATGACGACGGGGAAGCCACCGCCGGGCGGCAGATCGCAGGCCTTCCAGATCCGGTCTGCGCGGTCGATGATGTACTCGATTGCGTGAAGCGCAAAGAACTCGAGGAAGTTGCCAGACGCCCCCATGGATGCGTTGGGCGGCAGGCCGACGCCGATGATGGGCAGACGACGACGGTGTTCGTCCTCATGGCTTTGCCGCAAATCATAGCCCGCCGCGAGGTCGGCGACCATCGTGCCATGAGTGGCGTTGGTTTCAAGCAGGCGGTCTCCACGCACATAGCTGAACTGTGCCGGATCGGCGCGCCGGTCAAACTCCCCTTCGTCCACTGTGCCTGCTGACACGGCACGGAACATCAACTGGTCGATTTCGGTTCTGAACAGTTCCCGTCCGAAGGGAACGGCGCTTTGTTCGCGCCATTCCCCGCCCATCAGCCAGGCCGACAGGAACCGGGAGCCGCCATCGAGGCGGCGAAAGCGGGAGTGCGCGAGCGCGATGGCGCTGTCGATCACGCCGACCACCACATTGTCGGCATCCGGCATCCAGGTGAGCCGGATCATGGGTTCCACAGGGTCCACCTTCGGACGCGCGAAATTGGGAAGGGGCGCGGCCTGATGCGTGCGCCCACTGATCTTGGCGGCCATCGGCGACAACGGCAGATCGGCAATCGACAGGTCGTCCTTTTCGAGATGGCCCCCGAAGCTCACAAGCTTCAGCCAGTCGATATAAGGAGAGATGTCGTCAGAGGCGGACGGGTCATTGACCCACCCTGACCAGGTCATGGTCATTGAGGCGCCTCCTCGCATTCCTGGGTGGCTTCGTACCAGAGCTTGCCAAAGATCGTGCTCTGGTCCCCGGCGCTTCCACCGGGCGCGTCATCTGGCAGTTGCTCTTTGAGCCAGCGCAAAGTCAGATCAAACGGCGCCTCGCTGGGGTCGAGCGCTTCGAAGGTGATGTCCTTCTTCGTGGGCCAGCTGCCGGTACCGGTGGCGACACGGTAGAGCGCATCGCCCAACATGCAGCCGATCATTGCGCCGGAGGCGTTGTCGACCGGGAAGTGAACCCCTGCCACAGACCGGTTGCAGGCAATGCGGTGGGCAAGGCGGAAGGCCATCCCGGCCATACGCCCGGTTTCGCTGTCGACGGGGGCGGAGAGCGCGGCTTTCGGCCCCATGCCCGTCATCACCCGCGCCAGCACGGTGGAGGTCGCAAAGACTTCAATGGCATGGCCGGACGGGTAGCTTGAATGATCCGGTGTCTGGATCATCGGCTGAATATGCGTTGCGTAGTCAATCGGTCGGGCCGACCGGCAGAAATGTTTGATTGGCATCTCGACATGCACAGCCACACGATTGGCGGCATAGAGCAAGGCCATGGTTTTCGAGTTCCGTTGCGCCGACAGGTACATCTGGCCGCCGTAGAACGACAGCAGGTCCTCGGTCTGGATCAGGATCTCCTCGATCCGGTCATCGCGCAGATCGGCATAGGCCCGAACCATCTTAAGTTGCTGGCGGAACACCTCTTTTTCCGGCCGGTGCAGCGTTAGAAGTTCTTGCCCGGCCGTATGCAACGTGGCTGCGCCATCCGCGCCGGTCACTTTGAAGTCGGGGAAAACCATACTGTCGAGCAGATTGGAGCGCACCGAGTTGGACAGGTATTTGATGTCGCTGTCGCCCTCACCCATGTGCTTGGGGTTGCGCAAGGGAACGCCGTCCCAGTAGCCCACGATCCCGTCATAGGTCGAGATCAGTGAGGATGAGAGCATCCCCGAGCCTTCGCCGCCCGCGTGGTCTGTGCCCATGCCCTGGCCACGTCCCTGACCTCTGCCCTGGCCGCGCCCTTGTCCGCGTCCCTGACCGCGCCCTTGTCCACGTCCCTGTCCTCTGCCGAATGCTGGCATCGTGCGTCACTCCCTCACGCCGTAAGTCCTTGAGGTCAGTTGAGAGAACTCGGCTTGCGTGATCAAGCGCCGGTTGCACGATTCACGTTAGATTCACACTTCCGGAAATCGAGCGAATTCTTGAAAATTTCATGCATACATGCTGAAACTTACGTTAAGGCATTGCCTGAGGGGTCAAAACGGTGGTGAAAGACGCTAAATTGCGGCTTTTCTTGTATGGTCGATTTCGTATGGAAACGGCCGACCGGTCGGACCGTGCGCCCAAAAGTGCGAAGTCGCAAACGCTCATTGCGCTTCTGGCGACCAGCGATACGGGCGGGCGCGGACGGCTTTGGTTGCAAAAGCGGCTCTGGCCCAAGAAAGAAGCCGACAAGGCGTCGACCAGCCTGCGCCAGGCGTTAAGTGAAATTCGGCGTGCCCTTGGCGATGACCGGGACTTGCTCGACAGCGATCGCCGGAGCGTGACGCTTGATCTTGAGCGGATCGAGTTGGTGCCCGCCGTGCCCGGTGCAGAGTTTCTTGAGGGTATTCAGCTCCTTGACGGGGATCACTCTGTCTCGGAATGGCTTGACCATCATCGTGCGCCCAAAGCGGCACCCGTGACCCCGCAAGCTACGATCGTGACCGATCCGTACTTGAGACAAAACGTGCCGTCCCGTCCCGTCGTGCTGTTCCAGACGCAAAGCGACAAGAACAGTGACCTGGGCCTGATCGAGGACATCTTCGTCGACAGTGTGGCCCGTTCCATGCGGGAGACGCTTTCGGCGGAAATCCGGGTTGAGGGTGTCAGCGCCGATCCCAATGCCTTCCGGGTGGATGTGCAGGCTTATCGCGGTGAAGGCGCAACAGTGGGCATTCGCAGCCGTGTGCGCCACGGCGCGCCGGATCTGTTGGTTTGGTCGGGCATGACCTCGACCCAGCTTCACGGTGCGCCGCCGGTGGAAGACCTGCAAATCGTCTCGCTCGGCAATCAGTTGATCGATGCTCTGGCCGAAGCGATGACAGCCAATATCCGGGAAACCAAGGATATTCGCGACGCCAACTTGCTGACGCGGCTGGCCGTCAGGCGCATTTTCACGCTGAAACCGGAAAACCTGCTGGAAGCGGACAACATGCTGGCCACGGCGGAAGAGCTTGGGGCAGGGGCCCTGTCCTCGGCCTGGCGGGCGCAGTTGCGGGTCATTCAGCACGTCGAATTGCACGAAGGACGGTCCGAGAACCTTGCCGATGAGGCGCGCAAACTTGCCCTGAACGCGATGGAGCGCGAACCGATGAACTCCATGGTTCTGGCTGCTTGTGCGAATATGCGGCTGGTTCTGGATGAAGACATCAACGCCTGTCTTGAGCTGGCCCGCCGCAGCGTGCGGATCAACCCGGCCAACCCGTTGGCATGGGACAGCCTTGCAGATGCCAAGCTCTATGCCGGCGACATCGGCGAAGCCTATGCGCTTGCGCGGCGGGCGCAGAAGATCAGTTCGGGGTCGCCCTTTGGTCATTGGCAGGATTTCGGGCGCTGTCTGACCGCCGCCTTGACCGGACGGCGGGCGGAGGCGTTGCGCATGGCGGAAACCGCGCATGCCCTGTCACCAGAGTTCCGCCCACCGCTGCGCTATCTGACGGCGCTTTATGCGGCTGATGAGCGCTATGAAGATGCCCAACGCACCGCCGAGCGTTTGAAGAAGCTCGAACCGGATTTCTCGTTTGAGCGGATGGCCAATGACGACAGCTACCCGATTTCACCGCTCCGCTGGGGCGGATTGCTCGACAGCGGCAAGGTCATTGCCCTGTCCGGTTGAGGCCGGCTCGTCATCAAGATCCCAGATCATCCGGCTGTCAAAGGCCAGCGCTGAGAGCATTGTAAAGATCACCGAGAGCGCGAACGCAAAAGCGGCTGGCCCGGGTTTGACATTTGCCAGTACCGAAAACTGCACCAGTGACGACAAGATCGCGACCACGAACACGTCGATCATCGACCAGCGGCCGATCAATTCAACCGCCTCATAAACCCGGTGTCGCCACTTCGCTGAGCTTGGAAGGCGATACTGAACCGAAAGTGCCAGCCACGCGATGGCCGCGAACTTGGCCAACGGGATGACGACCGAGGCCAACAGGATCACAATGGCAATCAGGATTGAGCCATGGCTCATCAGTTTGAGGGCGCCTTCGATGATCGTATCGTCGCTCGTGGTCAGCAAAAGCTGCGTCTCAAGCATCGGCCAGACATTCGCAGGGATATAGGCGATCACCCCAAGTGCCCAGAACAGCCAGACTGTGCCAAGGCTGCGATAAGCCCGACTGGTCAGCCTCGCGCCGCAGCGGGAACACCGCGTTGTGCCCAATGGGGCAACCTGCGCGCAGCGACGGCAGCCAACCAGACCTTCGGCCCGCGCTGTTGTGACGGCAAAGTTCTGGTCCGAAGCGTCAGCCACGTGAAATCGCCTCCCACAGGCTATAGCGGCACAGGATGCGGTCCTGCACCCAAAGCAGCACGACCGCTGCCGCAAACATGTAGAAGGCCGGGCCAAAGGTGACGTCGGCCATAGCGATGATCTTGACCAGGGCGACACCGCATCCGAGCACGAATATCTCGGCCATCGACCAGGGCCTCAGGCTTTCCGACCAGCGAAACGCGGTCGCTGCTCCGGGAAGGACTGATCGGCCAAGCACCAACGGAGCCAGAACATAGAGTGTGAGCGCCAAGCGCAGGGTTGGCAGCAACAGGACAAGGGCCAGCACCGCGACGGAAAGCGCAAGCAGGGGGCCGTCAAAGGCCAGCGCCGTATCGATCAAGGTGGCGTCGTTGCTCATCCAGAAGCGCTTGATCGTCAGGAAGGGCAGTGTGATCGACCCATAGATCAACCCGGCTGTCGCGATCGCGATCAGAAGCTGCCAAAGACCGGCGCGATGCCTCGGAGCAGAGAGAACCGTGTGACAGCGATGGCAAACCAGCGTCTCGTCCTTCGGCAAGGCATAAAGCGCATCACAGGTTGGGCAGGCGATGCGCGTCTCAAAAGCGGTCATGTCGGCGGTCATGCGATGTCAGTTAAGCCAAGGCTCGGTCGGAAAACAGTTCCGTTTGGTGGTTTCTGATTGGAAACATACTGTTGATAAGTATGAAAAAACGCCCTTCAAAGGGTCTTATCAGGTCGCGCACGTGCCAAAATCGTTACATTGATTGTGTCGGCCTTGGAAACGCCCTGAGGGATTTTCCCAATGTTTCTGGTTCTCGCCATTTGTGGTGCGCGTCATTGTTTACCCACGGTTAACCATCGCCGCCACGATTAAGCACAACTTTCGCCATGCATTCCCAAATGGAGCCGTTTTTGCTAAAAAACAGAACAAATTATCGCCCGAGCGGTGTGAGACACCAAGATCGTAGCGGTCTGTCGACGTATTTCTAGTCTCTCAGATTGTATGCGAGTGTGTCCGGTGCTGTGCCGGGTTTGGTATCGGGGGCGCGCCTGTGGTGTGCGGTGCGTCCCCAAATCTAACAAAGTGTGTTCTGCTGTTTGCAGATGTGTGTGTGAAGAGGTTGATATGAGTGTGCGAAGTAAGTTCGAGGCGGCCAGCCGTGGCAGCTATGATGACGCTGTCACCCGGTTGCGGACAGGCGCGAGCCGATTGATGGCAGAGCGGGCGCGCGCCATGCAATCTGCCGCAAACCAGCAGGACGAGTGCAACACGCGGCAATCATCTCCGGAGGTGCCGGTTTTGGACGCATGGCCGTTGCCGGGACTGGGGCCAATGACCCGTGTCCGCACGTCGTTTGGCGATGTGCACGCGGCAGCGCTGCGGCGCGGTGACGAGGTGCTAACACGCAGCGGTGAGTACAAGGCCATTCAGTGGCTGACCCGCATCTGTTTGGATGAGCAACTGTTGAAGGAAAAGCCGGACTGTAACCCGGTTGTCCTCGCGGCCGGCTCGCTTGCGCCGCAAATTCCGGCCAATGAAATCAGCGTCTCTCCCCGTCAGATCGTGCTGCCCCATGACACAAGCGCCCTGACCCGTGCAGAAGAAGCAGCCAGACTGGTCAGACGCCCGGGCGTACGCCGTTTGCGCGAAACGAGCCTTTCGTACACGATGTTTCACGTCGGTGCCGCGGCAGAGGTCTATTGCGAAGGCGTTTACCTGATGTTCCCGATGGACGCCTGAGCGCCATCGCCATCAACCCGATTTTAACAAGGCTATGAAATGGCTTGTGGCAGGAAAACTGCCGTGAGCCCCCATGCCGTCTGCCACTGAACCGCCCAGCACAGTGCGCGTTATCATCGTTGATGACGTCCAGTCGATCCGCATGATGATCCGCTTCATGCTGCAATCCGACCCGCGCATTGAAGTCGTGGGGGAAGCGGGCGACCCGTTCGAGGCGCGGGAACTCATTCGTGAATTGAACCCCGATGTCATCACACTCGATGTTGTGATGCCTCGCATGGATGGCCTCGATTTTCTCGAACGCCTGATGCGGCTGCGCCCGATGCCTGTTGTCATGGTCTCCACCCGCACGACCGAAAAAAGCCAGGAAGCGATCAAGGCCCTGTCGCTTGGTGCGGTTGATTGCGTTGACCTCGGTTTGCTGCGGACATCCAAGGACACGCAGGGTCTTGCCAAGATCGTGCGCATGGCGGCAAGCAGCAACCTTGGCGGGCTTGCGTCTGCGCGGGCTGCACACTCCTCTGATCAGGCTGCCGGTTCACGCCATGCCTGGAACGGAAAGATGGTCGTGATCGGCAGTTCAACAGGTGGCGTGGATGCGCTGCTTCAGGTCCTCTCCAGTATTCCTGCGGATGGGCCGCCGATCCTCATCGCACAGCACATGCCAGCCTCATTTCTCGAAAGCTTCGCGGGCCGTTTGGAGCGAAACAGCAGTGCCTGCGTGGCGTTGTCCGAAGATGGTATGAAGATGGAGCAGGGGCATGTGTATCTGGCGACCGGGGGAAGCGTCCACGCCGTTTTGTCGAAACGGGACCCGTTTCGGCTGGAGCATGTCGTGCATGATGGCACCGAAGCTTATGTGCCGTCCGTCAACCTGCTCTTCGCCTCCGCGGTGCCACACGCGGATCGCGTTGTCGGGGTCATGTTAACGGGTATGGGCAGCGATGGTGCGGTCCCGATGCTGGAGATGCGACAGGCCGGTGCCCACACCATCGTGCAAGACAGTGCATCGGCCATCATCGATGGCATGCCCCGCTCAGCGCGGGAAATTGGCGCCGCCGTCGAAGTGGCCGCCTTGTCCGACATCGCGGACCGCATTCTCAAAAGTACCTCCAACAGGCAGGAAGCAGTGACGTCATGAGTGCCATTTACATCACCCAGGGTCAGCATGCCGTTGGCCGTGACAAGGATATGGTGGTGTCCACCATCCTCGGCTCCTGTATCTCCATTTGCCTATGGGATCCGGTTGCTTGCGTCGGTGGCATGAACCACCTGCTTTTACCGGATGTGCGACAAGACAATGAAAGCCTGTCTGCGGGCGCACTGGACATGGATATTCTGATCAACAAGATGATGCCGCTCGGGGCGGAGCGTCCCCGGCTGCGTGCCAAACTTTTCGGCGGAAGTTCCATGTTGAACGGGCGAACGGATATCGGGGCGCGCAACGCCGAGTTCGGGCGGCAGTATCTGAAAAACGAAGGCATCCCCTGCGATGCGGAAAACATCGGTGGAACCAAAGCGCGTCGCTTGAAGTACTGGCCCGCCACGGGTGTTGCGAAGATGCGATTGGTCGAAGAGCCGGTGCCGGAACCAGCGAAAGTGCCGCGCGTCGAAGAGCACGATGTGGAACTGTTTTAACGGCAATCTGCAGGGGCGAATTCGACGTGGTCTGCACAGCCTTTGCAGTCTGGGGAGCAAGCGAGCCGTTCGTGCATGAGGAAAGCTGTGTCACCACACCGTTTCGGATTGGACAGCGTCGCACAAAAGGTGCCGTTGGCGCGGTGGCCTCCTGCGTCAGTTCTTTGAAACGTTTTGCGTCTACAATCTGAGAACGTCAGTGTCATCTAACGCGTCAAAAACTGCGCTTTCAGGCTGCATTGCGTGATCCTGGTTCCACGCGCATTGCTCCAGGCGGTTGCGAGACACGCGGTTTGACTGCGGCTCGCGCAGTTTCAGCCGGACCGACCAGCCTTTTCGGCAAGGCCAGACTGGCTCGTGCGGCTGTCCAACTCGCGGAAAACATCATCCAGCGACACATCGCATGCCGCCAGCATGACCAGAAGGTGATAGACCACGTCCGCCGCCTCCGATGTCAGTCGTACGCGGTCGCCCTTGACGGCTTCGATGATGGCTTCCACGGCCTCTTCCCCGAACTTCTCCGCCGCCTTTTCCGGGCCTTGGGCAAGAAGTTTTGCCGTCCAGGAACTGTCCGGGTCAGCAGATTTGCGCGCTTCGATGGTGGCGGCCAAGCGTTCGAGTGTATCGCTCATGACAGCCTCACGGGGATGCCGGCCTCGGCCATATGCGCCTTTGCCTCGCCAATTGTGAACTCGCCGAAATGGAAGATGGAGGCGGCAAGCACGGCGCTGGCCCGACCTTCCGTCACGCCTTCCACAAGATGATCCAGCGTCCCTACACCGCCGGACGCAATCACCGGGACACTCACCGCATCGGAAATCGCCCGTGTCAGCGGAATATTGAACCCGGCGCGCGTGCCGTCGCGATCCATCGAGGTCAAAAGGATCTCTCCGGCCCCTTTAGCGACAACGGTTTGGGCAAACTCCACAGCGTCAATGCCGGTTTCCCGGCGCCCGCCATGGGTGAAGATCTCCCACCGGCCGGGCGCCACCGCCTTGGCGTCGATCGCCACGACAATGCATTGCGACCCGAATTTTTCCGCAGCACGGGCAACCACATCCGGATCGGCCACGGCGGCAGAATTGAAGCTGACCTTGTCAGCCCCGGCCAACAGCAAGGCGCGCACATCGTCGACCGTGCGCACGCCACCCCCAACAGTCAGCGGCATGAAGCAGTGCTCGGCCGTGCGCTGCGCCAGATCATACATCGTTCCGCGATTTTCATGCGTCGCATGAATGTCGAGAAAACAAAGCTCATCCGCGCCCGCCGCATCATAAGCAATGGCGGCTTCGACCGGATCGCCCGCGTCGATCAGGTCGACGAAGTTCACGCCTTTGACCACGCGCCCATCGGCGACATCAAGGCAGGGAATGATGCGGGTTTTCAGCATGACGGCGCGGTCTTACCTTACTCGGCAGAGAAGCGGTAGGTTGAATTCTGCCGGTATGTGGAACCGGGGTGAAGTTCGATCGATGGAAAGCCCGCGTGATGCATGGCATCCGGGAAGTGCTGCGGCTCGATTGCGATCCCGATCTCTTTTCCGGAGTAAATCTGAACGCCCGGTGCATCGGTTTCAACGTCCATCCGAAACCCGTCTGCGGCCAGAACAATCCGACCCTCGGGACGCAGAACAAAGTTGTGGTCAATCTCCGGACTTGGCGCAGTCAGATCGCGCAGGTCGAACATCGTTCCATCGACGGCTGCAATCTCTCCCGTTGGTATCTTGTCCCCATCGACTGGCGTGTAATGATCGGCATCGACTTGAAGGGTCAGACCAGCACGTCCGACCCCCAAGGACCAATAGGGATGCAAAGCCAGGTTCATCCATGTCGGCGCGTCGGTTGTGGCGCGGAAGGAAACCGTCAGCGCATCGCCATCTACGGTGTATTCCGCCACAAGCGTGCGGTTGCCCGGAAACCCGCCTGTCTCGTCGGGAAGCTTCAGCGTCAGGATCGCACTATCCGACGTCTGTTCAAGCACATCCCAGTATTGCGCATGCACGCCGTCCGCGCCCGAGTGAAGGGAGGTGATGCCGTTTTCATTTCGCTCAAACGTGCAGTCTCTGCCGGCAATAGACGCCTGGGCCTGCGCAATCCGGTTGGCCACGGGCCCGACAACAGCCCCGTTGTATTTCTTCGCCCCCAACGCGTCTGCTTCGCTGTCCGAGCCTGCCGTCAGGGTGTCGGAGCCTTGAAACCAGACACCGTTCAGCCGCGCGCCGAGGGTCCAAACCTCGATCTGCAAATCGCCGGACCCAAGCTGTATGATGTCGTTCATGCCAAGGCCCGTGCCACATCCGGCGCAAAGTAGGTCAGGATCGCATCGCAACCGGCGCGTTTGAAGCCGAGCAGGCTTTCGAACATCGCCTTTTCGCCATCGATCCAACCGTTCTGCGCTGCGCCTTTGATCATCGCGTACTCGCCCGACACCTGATAGGCCGTGACCGGGGCGCCGAAGGCGTCGGAAACGCGTCGGCAGATATCGAGATAGGGCATCCCCGGCTTGACCATCACCATATCGGCCCCCTCGCGCAGATCGCGTTCGACCAAGCGCAACGCCTCGTCGGAATTGCCTGGATCCATCTGATAGGTCTTCTTGTCGCCCTTCAGCAAACCGGACGCGCCGACCGCATCGCGGAACGGACCATAAAAGGCGCTGGCATATTTCGCGGCGTAACTGAGGATGCACACATCCTGATGCCCCGCCGCCTCCAACGCGGTGCGCATGGCACCGATCCGGCCATCCATCATGTCCGACGGTCCAATGATGTCAGCGCCCGCATCAGCCTGCGCCACCGTCATTTTCACCAAAGCCTCGACGCTTTCGTCGTTCAGAATGATCCCGTCGCGGACAAAACCGTCATGGCCGTTGATGTTGTAAGGGTCGAGCGCGACGTCTGTCATGATCGCAATCTCGGGCACGGCGGCCTTGATCGCGCGGGTGACGCGGTTTGACAGGTTGTCAGGGCTCCACGCTTCCTCGCAGGTTTCGGTCTTCAGTGATGTGTCGATGTACGGGAAAAGGCAGATCGCCGGTATTCCCAGCTTTGCAGCGTCTTCCGCTGCGCGCACGGCCCGATCCAGCGTCAGACGTGCCACGCCGGGCATGGACGGGATCGGTGTTTCGTCGTTTTCGCCTTCGCGGATGAAAATCGGCCAGATCAGGTCATCTACCGTCAAACTATATTCGCGCACCAGTCGGCGGCGTGCATCAGACGACTTGGTGCGCCGAAATCGGGTTGCGGGGTAGGAACCTATCGTCATGAACTGAAGCCTTTATGCACACCTATTGCTCCAAATGCGGTAGCCTGTGCGTGCTGGGGTGGTCAAGCCTGAGCGGCTCGCCTAGGGTGCGCCGGCGACTGAACTGGGGCTCGCCTGTGGAGTGGTACGAATCTGTCTTTGAAGTGATCGATTTACGATCCTTTTCAAACCTTTGGTATTGGATCGGCTTGGCTGTGCTCTGGTCTTCGGTCTCGCATTGGGTGCTGGGTATCCCGCATGACGCAATCCTGCGCGCGCGGCGCGGCACGCCCGAGACCGCGATGGACGATCTGCACGATCTGACGCGCGTCAACGTGAACCGCATTCTCTATATCGTCGATGTCTCCGGAGCGTGGCTGGCGCTCTTTGGGTCAGCCGGGATCACAGCGCTTGCGATCACGGCCTTTGGCTACAATGTCGAGTTCGCGCAAGCGGTGTTCTTCATGGCTTTGCCGATGGTCATTCTGGGCGGCTTGTCGGCGCGCACGGCGCGGCAAATCCGGACCAACGCGCTTCAGGGCGAGGATTTGATCCGTCGCCTGATCCGGCACCGGTTCGGCATTCAACTTCTTGGCGTCGTCTCCATTTTCATCACCGCCATGTACGGGATGTGGGTGAACCTTTACACGGGGCCGTTTGGCGGGTTCTGACGCATTCGCTAAGCTTCCTTGACACCCGGGGTGAAACGATTACCTCCCGCGGCCATGCCTGAGACACAGCACATCACCGTTGGTGGCGCGCCCGAAGGGTACGACGCCACGCTGACCCTCGCCGAGTTGGAGAAGACAGGCGTGGTGTGCCATATGGCCCGCGATGACAAACGCATGCGTTCGATGGAAGATGCCCTGGCGTTCTTTGCGCCGGACATCCCCGTGATCACCTTTCCGGGCTGGGATTGTCTGCCCTATGATCGCGTGTCGCCGAACGCGGATATTTCGGCCACACGGATGGCGACGCTGGCCGGTCTGATCCACGGCATGCCCGAGCGGTTCATTCTGCTGACCACGTTGAACGCGGCAACCCAGCGGGTGCCTGCACGCGACATCCTGCGCGAGGCGGCCTTCAGCGCCCGTGTGGGCGACCGCGTGGACGAGGCCGCCTTGCGCGATTTCCTGGTTCGGATGGGATTTGTGCAAGCGCCGACCGTCACTGAACCGGGCGATTATGCGATCCGTGGCGGTATAATTGACATTTTCCCACCTGGAGAGGGTGGACCGGTGCGTCTCGATTTCTTTGGGGATGTCCTTGACGGCGCGCGCCGCTTCGACCCGGTCACACAGCGCACAACCGAGACGCTGAAGACGGTCGAGCTTGCGCCGGTATCCGAGGTCATTCTGGATGAGGCCGCGATCACGCGGTTTCGTCAGAACTACCGCCTCGAGTTCGGAGCGGCAGGGACGGACGATCCGCTTTATGAAGCCGTCAGCGCCGGGCGCAAGCATGCAGGTGTCGAACACTGGCTGCCATTCTTTCACGAGCGGCTCGAAACACTCTTCGACTATCTGCCCGATGCCACAGTGACGCTCGACGACCAATCGACCGCCATGCGTGCCGCCCGGTGGGACGCCGTCGCCGATCAATACGACGCCCGGAAAGAGGCGATGACAGCCAAGGGCAGGGTGGACAGCGTCTATAAGCCCGCGCCGCCCGAGGCGCTCTATTTCGACGATGCGGCCTGGGAAGCGGCCATTGCCGGGCACCGCGTGCTGCATTTCCACCCGTTGCCGCAGCCCACCGGTCCGGGCGTCATCGATGCAGGCGGCCGTGTTGGCCGTGAGTTCGCACCGGAGCGACAACAGGAATCCATAAGCCTTTTCGGGGCTTTGGCAGATCATGTGAAGGCGCGTCTTGAGAAAGGCCCAGTGGTGATCGCGTCTTATTCCGAGGGCGCGCGCGAACGCTTGCAGGGGCTTTTGGAAGACAGCGGCGTCTCGGGCAGCCGCCTGATCCACGACATCCGTGACGCCAGTGATGACGGTCTCCACCTCGCCGTGTGGGCGCTGGAACACGGGTTCGAGGGCAAAGACGGTCTGACGGTGATTTCCGAGCAGGACGTGCTGGGCGACCGTCTGATCCGGTCCGCCAAGAAGAAGCGCCGG